>PLEW01000185.1 GCA_003136555.1 Planctomycetota bacterium
GCGGCGAGTTCGCCGCCGGAGAGGATGTAGTCGCCGATGCTGATTTCCTCGGCGTTGCGGGCTTCGATGACGCGCTGGTCGATGCCTTCAAACCGGCCGCACAGCAGAATCACGCCGGGGCCGTTCGCCAGCTGCTGCACCTTGGCCTGCGTGAGCGGGACGCCGCGCGGGGTGAGCGCGATGAGGGGGCGCTCGTCCGCGACCGCGGCGATGGCGGCGTCCAGCACGTCCGGGCGCATGACCATGCCGGCACCGCCGCCGAAGGGGGTGTCGTCCACGCTGCGGTGGCGGCCCAAGCCGAAATCCCGGATGTCGGTGACGTCAAGCGACCAGATGTTGGCGGCGAGCGCCTTGCCGGCGAGGGAATCTCCGAGCGGGCCGGGGAACATCGCGGGGAAGAGGGTGAGGATGCCGGCGCGCCAGGTCACTGTTCCGCGCCCCCCGCGATTTCGGTGGGGGGGATGATGACGACATGGCCGGCTTGGATGTTGACGATGGGCACGGCGGCGCGGGTGAAGGGGATGAGGCGCTCGCCGGGGCTGAGTTCCAGGCTGGCGCCGGCGCCGAAATCATGCACCGCGGCGATGGTGCCGAGCGGTTCGCCCGCTTGGTCTTGCGCGGCCAGGCCGATGAGGTCGGCGAGGTAGAATTCGTCCTCCTCGGGCTCGGGCAGAGCGGTGCGGGGGGCGAAGAGCTCGGTGTTGGTGAGCGTTTCGGCTTCGCTGCGGTCATTGATCGGGCGCGGGCCTTGGGGGGTGATTTCCGAGAGGCGCGCGACGTTTTCATGTTGCCATTCGAGCATGAAGCCGCGGCCGGCGCGGGTGGTGAGCAGGAAGCGGATGCGGTCGGGGTGGTAGTGGTTGGTCCCCTCGATGCGCACATCCCTGATGGTCCCGAAGCCATTGGCGGCCGGGGCGGGCGCATCCACCGCCATGGCTGCCGATCCGGCGAAGGCGATGCAGCACAGGCCGATCGCGATCAGCGGCGCTTTTGGGGTTGGGACGACGCTCAAACGGGCTCCACGAGGGAGGAGCATGGTAAAGAGCCATGGCGGGTGGCAAGACGCGACGCGCCAGCGCCCTTGGGATACCCGCCCGCGCTGGCCAGGAGCCGACATGGCGTTTCCCTGCCCGTACATACGCTGTCCGCCATGCCCGACGAGGCCCTTCTCCAGGTCCGCGCCCTGCGCAAGCTGTTCCCCATCCGCCGGGGCGTGTTCGGGTCGGTGGTGGGCCATGTGCATGCGGTCGACGGAGTCGACCTCGCCATCGACACCGGCCAGGCGCTGGGCCTGGTGGGGGAATCGGGGTGCGGCAAGACCACCCTGGGGCGCTGCCTCCTGCGGCTGATCGAACCGACCTCAGGGACCATCCGCTTCGCCGGCCAGGATGTCACCGCCATGCCGGGCAGCGTGCTGCGTCCCTTCCGGCGCAATCTGCAGATGATCTTCCAAGACCCCTATGGCAGCCTCAACCCGCGGTTGACCGTCGGCGAGATCATCAGCGAGCCGCTCCTGGTGCACCATCTCTGCGATCGTGCCGGCGCCCTGGCGCAGGCCACCGACCTGCTGCTGCGCGTCGGGCTGACACGCGACCATCTGCACCACTACCCGCACCAGTTCTCCGGCNNGACCCGTTCAGCAGCCTCAATCCCCGGATGAAGGTGCGCGACATCCTGGCCGAACCGCTGATCAACTTCCGCATGGCGCGCGGACGCAAGGAGCTGACCGAAAAGGTCGGCGAGCTGATGGACAAGGTGCGCCTGCCGCGCGATGCCATGTTCCGGTTCCCGCACGAGTTCTCCGGCGGACAGCGCCAGCGCATCGGCATCGCCCGCGCCCTGGCGCTCAAGCCGAAGCTCATCGTCTGCGATGAGCCGGTCTCGGCGCTCGATGTCTCGGTGCAGGCGCAGGTGCTCAACCTGCTCAAGGACCTCCAGGCCGAATTCGGCATCGCCTACCTGTTCATCTCCCATGACCTGGCGGTGGTGTCGCACTTCTGCGCGCAGGTGGCGGTGATGTACCTGGGGGAAGTGGTCGAGAGCGGACCAACCGAGCTCATCCTTTCACAGCCGCTGCATCCCTACACCCAGGCGCTGCTGTCGGCCGTCCCCGGCGGGCGGCCCGGCGAAGTGCGCAAGCGCATCATCCTGGAAGGCGACCCTCCCAGTCCGCTGGAGCCGAGCTCCGCCGAACGCTTCATCAGGCGCTTTCCCCGCCATGCGGCCGCCTTCGCGCCGGGGCCGATTACCCTGACCGCTGCGGCGCCCGGCCACCTGGTGCGCTGCGCCCGCCTCGAGGTCCTGCAGGAGCTCGCCGCCCAGGGCGCGCAAGCCTGGGCCTGAGCCTCTCCGGCGCTCAGAATGCCGACGCCTGCGCGCCGGAGACGCGCACGGAGCCGGCGGGGACGATGCTCCAGCTCGAACCGCTGCAGACGACCTCGAGCGGCAGGGTGAAGGGCGTGCCGAAGGCGGTCATGGTCACCTCCACCACCCGCCGCGCGGTGTCCTGCGGGCCCGGGCCCACCGCCTGGATGCGCGCCGAATCGAGCACCCGGTCGATCTCCAGGCCATAGGCGCCGCAGGCGAGCTTCAGCTGCGCGACGAACGCACCCAGGCGCGCCAGGGCCTCGGGCAGCTCCAGCTGGGTCAGCTCGGCGGTGTGCGCGATGTGCAGCTCCGCCAGGCCGTCCAGCACATGCCTCGCCGCGGTGGTGGCGAGGAGCGGATCCTCCAAGCGTGCGGTGGCCAGCCACGCGCTGCCGGCATCCACCAGCGCCACCAGCATCTGCTGCTGGGCGAAGAGGATGCGCTCGGCCTGATCGCCGGCCGCCGCGCTTGGGCTGGCGGCACGTACGGCGGCCAGGCGGCTGTGGGTCTGCTGCAGCCACTGGGCGACCGGCAGATGGCCGATCACCGCCTCGACCAGCGGCAGCACCTGCTGCCTGCCGGCATCGCTGGCGGCTACGCTGAGCACGGCATCGACGATGGCCGGGTCGCCGAGCGGCGCCTTGGCTTCCTTCGTCCAGGCAGCCAGGGCATGCGCCTGCTGGGCTGGGCTGGCGAGGCGGAACAGCGCCACCAGGTCATTGGCGCGCAGGGCATGCACCAGCGCCCGGACGGCCATCACCGCACCATCCTCCGCGCTGGCGACGGCGGCTCCCGGAGCGGCTGGTGCGGGAACCACGCGCGCGGCGGCCGCGGGCGCGGCCGCGAGACCGATTCGGGTGGCACCAAGGTTGTCCTCAAGTGGTTTTTGGAACAAGAGATAGGACGCGGTTCCGGCGACGCCCCCCAGGCCCACGATGAGCGCGGCGGCGACGATCATGAGCTTGGCCTTGGCCATCGACGCCCAGCTCGCATGCGCCAGGGCGGCCGCCTGGTGCGAGGCGCCCGAGACCAGGACTGCCCCGCCGGAAGCGACCGCTCCGGCCGCGGCGACGGTGGTAGCGGTGAATCCGCTCGGCATCGCGGTCACGTGCAACCCGCTGTCCAGCAAGGTGCACAAGGGGATTGCGCCGATCATGACCCCCTGGCGACCGAGCTGCTCGCGCAGCAGGTCGCGGCCACGGCTGAGCAGCGAGGCGAGCGTGCCGGAGGGCACGTTGAGCAGGGCGCCGACCTCATCCTGCGAATGGCCTTCCAGGTAATGCAGCACCAGCGGCAGCCGATACCGCTCCGACAGCTTGTCCAGCCCGGCATCGAGCACTTCACGCAGCTCACGGGGCGACTGGCCATCAGCGACAGCGCCTGAGGACTGCATGGCGCGTACCTCCTGGTGAGCCTCGTGACGCCGGCGTGCGGCGCAGGCATCGCGCTGGCGCATCGCTATATGGCGCGCCACCCGGTGCAGCCAGCCGGCGAGCGTCGGGTGCCGTGCCAGCTCCTGCGCCTTGCCCGCCAGGGTCAGGAACACCGCCTGCGCGGCATCCTCGGCATCGGGGGTGCTGCCGACGATGCGGCGGCAGGTGCTCAGCACCATCGGGGCATGGCGGTGGACGAGTTCGGCGAAGGCCGCTTCGCGCCCGGGCCCGGGTCCGGTGGTGAAGTCGGCAAGCAGGGAGGCGTCGCTGCAGGGGGTGGTGTCGTTGCTCATGGCTCTCCTGGATATCCGCTCACAGGCCCAGGTCCTTGCAGCGGATGTGCTGGTCAGCGTCCGGTGAAGCCCAGCTCGACCCAGGCGCCACGGTCCGCGCTTCCCCGGCAGGCATCGATCCGCCGTGCTGCGGGACGGCAGATGATGCAGGCGTTGGTGCTCGTGCCCTGGGCATCCTCGGGATAGCGATTGATCGAATCGACGCCATCCGCGCGGCTGGAGAACAGCGCACGCAGGCTGGCGACGTCCCTGCCACCCTGCTCGGCCCAGTCTGCCAGGCGCGCCAGGCGCGCGCGCGAGGAGCTGCTCGGCGCCTCCCCTTCGCTGCGCTGGTGCTCGGCGACCAGGCAATGGTTGGTGCGCACCAGGGGCGTCCGGGCATCGCGACGCACGGCGGTGGTCGCGGTGCATTCCCAATCTGCGGCGCCATGGGCATCCGCCGCCCAGAAGGAATGGGCTGCCGCGCGCGGGCTGGCGCTGAAGACCTGCCCCGCCTCCTCGCGGTCGCGGCAGCGCAGCGCCCGGTGCAGCAGCGACAGGTAGGGGATGCCCACGCGTGCGCCGCGGGTCTTGAGGTTGGTGGTGCCGACGCTCACCCCCTGCTCGTTCATGCCCACCAGCGACGGGCAGCCGGCACAGGTGATGCTCCAGGTCGCCGGCCCCAGGCTGGGCTGTCGGTGCACCGCGACGACGAACTCGAGATCGCTGGGGTTGAGGTCCCAGGTCTGGGCGGCGATCACCTCGCCGGAGGCCACCGAGCTGCCCGGCAGGAGCACCATCGAGCACCCTTCCGGGTCGCCCGTGCCGTACACCAGGATGTCCCTGATGTCGGTCATGTTAGCGCAGGTGTAGAGCTCGACCGCATCCACGCCGGCGGCGGCGCTGAGCGCCTGGTGCTCGGTCCAGCTGTCGGGGTCGAAGCCCGCGAGCATCTCCAGGCAGCCGCGCCCGAGAGCGATGAACGCCTGGTCGTCGCGGCAGCCGTGCTCGCGCAGATAGACGCGCGCCGCGCGCAGACGCTGGGCGACGAAGCGCTGGACCAGGCCCGCCAGCTGACGGCCCTGGCCCTCGCCGAGCTCGGACGGGGTGCCCCGGACCTGGATGGAGGCCATGCTGAGGAGCGGCTGCATCCCGGACAGCCTAGCGGTGGGCGACGCCGAGACAAACGCGCACAGCCCAGGCCGCGACGCCCGCCTACCAGTCCATCGGCATCGCCCACAGGACGTCCCCGCCGCGCGCGCCGAGCTGGTGCGCCTGCTCATGGCTGATGCGCACCCCGGCTCCGACCACCTCGCAGGGCATGCTGAGCATGTGGTGGGTGCGCGGATTGGCGACCAGCCAGGTGGTGGTCCCTGCCAGCGGCGGGAGGTCGAGGCGCACCAGCCGGCGGCTGCGCTGGATGGGCAGCACCGCCGCGACCTCGGCCCCGTCATGCGGACCTGCATCGAAAGGATCGACGGTGCCGAGGTAGCGGAAGCCGGCGCGCTGGAGCAATCGGCGCACCGGCGCGGTCTGAGGACCCTCGAAGCCGATCAGCGCGCGTGCCGCCGGCGGCAGCAGATCGACGACGATCTCCTCATGCGGGAAGAAGGCGTCGATGAACTCCTTGTCGCTGCGGCACAGGAGGTCCGCGCGGTAGTAGGACAGCCCGGTCAGCGGAGCGCCCACGCTGTCCCAGAAGGCATTGCCGCCATCCTCGCGCCGCGCCGGCAGCAGCTCCGCCAGCAGGCGGCGGCAGAAGCGCTCCGCATGCATCGCCACCAGCAGCAGCCGTGCCGCGACCAGCAGGGTGCCCACCCCCCTGCCGCGCGCCTGCGGGCGCACCACCAGGCCGCCCAGCTCGGTCCACGGCTCGGTATCGCGCCCGAGCTTGAGCACGGTGCGCACCCTATCGGATGACAGCTGCCGGCTATGCACGATGCTCTCGACCACCTTCAGGTAATAATGCGGCTCGTCTGGCATGCCGTGGTAGGCGAACAGCGAGGCGGTCCCGAGCACCTGCTGCTCGCCGTCATCAGAGCCCACCGCCACCAGGGTGAAGCTGGCGTGCTTGGGGTCGCTGATGGTGCGCACGTCCGGGTCCAGGCTGGCGAAGCTGCGCTGGCTGTCGTGCACCAGGGTGGTGAGCGCCTGCGGATCGTCGGGCAGGTTGACGGTGTCCAGCGCATCGGCGAGCGCCTGCAGCGCCTGCAGATCGCCGTCGCGGATCGGACGGATGGTCACCGGCGCAGGCATGGCTCCTTCATAGCGCAGCGCCCACGATCGCCAAGGCGCTGGCCTCAGGCCGACGGCCAGACCACCGCCTCGTCCGCGAAGAGCGCGCCCGCCGCCACACCGGCCGGCCGGCCGTTGCCGCTCAGGCCGAGGCCGCCGAACGGCTGATCGCTGCGGGCGCCCGCGGTCGGGCGGTTGTGGTTGACCTGGCCGTAAGGCAGGCGCTCCGCGCAGGAGCGGAAGCGCTCGAGCGAGGCGGTGTAGACCGCAGACGCAAGGCGGTAGGGGTTGGCGGCCATGCGCGCCAGGCACTCGTCATGCTGCTCGTAGGCGTCGACGATCAAAGCCGGGGCGAACTGCTCCTGGGCATAGAGCGGATGGGCGCGCGCCTCGGCTCCGCGCAGCTCCAGGAGCAGCGGCTCGACGCAGGCGCACTCCGCCGAGCGCTCGGTCAGCTCCCCGGCGATGAGCGCCAGCCCCGTGGGCGCGGCGGCGTAGCTGGCGCGCATGCGTGCGCTCGCCGTCCTGCTGATCAATGGCCCGCTCGGGCCCTGCGGCGTGCCATCGGGGCGCCAGCGCCGCTGTTCGGCGCTCAGCAGGGCGATCAGCTCGGCCTGCAGGCGTGCGGGCACGTGCACCACCCGGGTCGCGGTGCAGCGCTGCCCGGCCATCCTCCAGGCGCCTTCGGCCAGCGCCTGCGCGGCGGACGCGAGATCGGCATCGCTGAGCACCAGCGCGTGATTGACCCCGCCGAGCTCCAGCGCCAGCAGCACCTCCGGCCGACCGGCGAGGGCGCGGCTGAGGGCTTCCCCGGTGGCGCGCCCGCCGACCGCGGCCAGGGTGGTCAGCGCCGGCAGGCGGGTGAGCAGCTGGGCCACCGCCGGCCCGCCCTGCACCACCGCGCAGACCTCGCCGAGACCGGCGGCCTGCAGGCAGCGGCGGTACAGTTCGCCCAGCGCCGGGCAGCGTTCGCTGGGCTTCGCCAGCACCGTCGCGCCGACGGCCAGCGCCGGCACCACCAGGCCATGCAGCAGGTGGAGGGGGAAGTTGAACGGACCGAGTACCACCGCCTGGCCGCGGGGCCGCCAGACGCAGTAGGGTTCCCCGGGGGTCGGCCGCTCGGGCGGGTGCAGCGGGGTCCGGGCCAGGCCGGCAGCCAGGCTGATGGCGATCTTGCGCTGCAGGGCCTCGGCCTCCTGCTCGGCGTCGGCGACCACCTTGCCGGCCTCGCGCACCAGCAGATCGATGAGCTCGGCACGCCGGTCGTGCAGCGCCTTGCCGAGCTGCAGCAGGCGGTCCGCGCGCGCGCGCGCATCCGCCGCCCACGCCGGGGCCGCCAGGAGCAGGCGCGCGCTCGCCTTGGCGACGCTCTGCTCATCGTCCTCGGCGATGCTGGCGATGCGTTCGCTGGCGTGCCATGGGCTGACGCTGGTCAGAACGCCGCCCATGCTCAGGGCTCCAGCGGCGTCTTCGGCGACAGCAGGTACTGCCTGATCGAACCGAGCGCCCGGCTGAGTTCACGGCTGGTGCGCGGCTGCTGGGTGGCGGCCTTGACGGTCTGGTCCCCGGTCGCTTCGCCGAGCAGGCTGATGAAGCGCACCAGCGAGCCCGCCCCATGCTGGGCGTCCTCGACGAAGCTCAGCAGGCGGAACAGGCGGAAACGCTGGTCCGGCGCATAGCCCAGGAGGATGCCGGGCAGCAGGGGGCTGGAACGGATCGGCGCCAGGCCCTTGCTGTAGGTCTTGGCCAGCTGTTCGAGCGAATCCGCATGCGTGACCGCATTCTCGAGATCGGGCCATTCCGCACAGCTGTTCAGGCAGTCGAGGATGCGCCGCACCGATGCCGGGTCTTCGACCATGCCGGGGAATTCGCGGTGGTGCTCCGCCAGCCAGCCGCGCGATTGCGCATCCTGGATGCGCATCGATTTGACGAAGGATTTGAAGCGGTGGAATTCCCGCCATTCGCCCAGCATGAACAATTCTCTCACCATCAGCAGGTCGACGCGCTCCTGCTTCCCCGCCGACGTCGGCGGCACCAGCACGCGATGCAGCCAGGCGAGGATCTTGTCGCCCTTGCCGTACGACGACTTGATCGAGACCTGGTGCTCGAAGACGTATTTGCGCTCGAGGTAGATGGTCTCGGGGACCTCCTCGGTGGAGATGTGGAAGAGCGCATCGTGGACGCTGGGATGATGGCGGTTCTCGATCGGGCCGGACAGGGTCAGCAGCTGATCAGCCAGGCCGACGCTCTGGATGAAAGCCTCGTCTAGGATCGCGCCCCTGGTCATGATGGGAGTATACACCCCACGTCCACCGAGATGCAACCCAGGTCCCGCAACGGCCCCTGGCCACCCTGCTAGCCGTGCTAGCCGTGCTGGGCGGGCAGAGCGAGCAGGCTGGAGAGTTCCGTGAGCGCCCGCCGCCCCTCATGGATCAGGCTCGCATCGCCGAGGTCCTCCGGCAGCAGGCGGTCGCGGTAATGGCGCGTCACCCATGCCTCGAGCACGGTTATGCGCGCCTCGTCCAGCCTGAGCCCGGCAGGGAACTGCGCCAGTTCGTCCCCGCTCAGGGGGAAGCGCAGGCGCAGGCAGGCGGGGCCGCCGCCATTGGCCATGCTCTCATCCAGGTCCATCAGCTCGAAGCGCTGGATCATGCCCTGCTCGACCAGGCGCGTCAGGCAGGCGAGCGACCTGCCCGAGCCCGCCTGGCTCGGCCCGATCAGCACCAGGCCCTCAGGGGTCATGACCAGCTGGCTGTTGAACAGGTAGCTGCGCACCGCCTCGGCCATCGGCAGTTCGCGTTCGGCGATCTCGGCAATGCGCAGGCCGGGGACGCGCTTCGCCAGCTCTGCGAGCACCGCGACCTGGTCAACCAAAGCCCCCTGGTGCACCAGCAGCCGGTCGCGCGTGCCGACCATCACCACGTCGTTGTGGAAGGCCCCGGCATCGATGGCGGCGGGATGCTGGCGGACAAACAGCGCCCGGGCGCGGTCGAGCCGGCAGAGCTGGGCCACCGCCGTGCTGGCCGCCAGCGCCTGGCGGGCGGGATGCCTGCTCGGACTGCTGTCGCCGGGCCGGCCGGGCCGGCCATAGACGAACAGGTGCTGGCCGATGCCATCGGCTCCGCTCAGGCGCACGTGGTTGGCCGCCCCTTCATCGCCGAGGGCGAGCAGGGGCGGCAGGGGATCATGGACCATCACGCTTCTGAGCGGCTGCAGCAGCTGGCGCAGCTGAGCCGCGCGCTGCCGACCTTCGCGGGCGCGATGCGACATCGCCACCAGGTTCGCCGGCACCACATGCAGTCGGCCATCGCGGCTGTCGCAGCTGGGCACCACGGTGGCGCAATTGGCCGTCCACATGAAGGCGCTCGAGCTGGCGAGCTGGAGCAGTTCCCACTGGTCGACCGCGGCGCTGAGCACCGCCTCATCATCGCCGTCGTAGCCGCAGGCGCGCAGCAGGCCGAGGTCGGGCCGCTCGAGCGGCGGCAGCAGCGCCTGGGGGACGCCCAGCTGCACCATCCGGCGCATCTTCGCCAACCCCTGCAGCGCGGCTGCACGCGGCGAACTGCGGCGGTGCGCGTGCTCCTGGCTGGCGAGATTGCCACGGCTCAGACCGCCGAAATGATGCGTGGGGCCGGGCAGGCCATCGATCTGCAGCTCGATCAGCGCGGTCATGCCCAGACCTTAGGCTCCGGAGCGGCAGCGCCACCGCCCACTGGTGCGGCGGCGCTCGACGCTAGGCTGGAAGCACCTCCCTATGACCACCACCCTCCCAGCGATCGCCTTCATCGGCGGCGGCAACATGGCGCGCGCNNGGCGGCGGCAACATGGCCAGCGCCATGATCGACGGGCTCAGCGCCCTCAGCCCGCGCCCGACCATCACCGTCTCCGAGCCCGATGCCGCCAAGCGCGAGCTGCTCCAGGCGCGCGGCTGCCGAGTGACCGCCGACAACGCCCTCGCGGTAGCGGCTGGCGAGCTGGTGGTGCTGGCGATCAAGCCGCAGATGGCGGCACGCGTGGTGCCCGGACTGGCAGGCGCCTTCAGCGGCGGCAAGGTGCTGGTCTCGATCCTCGCGGGCATGCCCACCTCCCGCCTCGGCGCCTGGCTGCCTGACGGCAGCCGCATCATCCGCGCCATGCCCAACACGCCGCTGGCCATCGGCCAGGGCATGGTCGGCCTGTGCCGGGGCCGTTTCGCCTCGCACCAGGATCTCGCGCTCGCCGAAGCGCTGTTCAAGCCCTGCGCCCAGGTCCTCTGCCTGCAGGACGAGTCGCGCATGGACGCCATCACCGCGGTGTCCGGCAGCGGACCGGCCTATGTATTCGCCTTCGCCGAGGCGCTGCTGCGCGCCGCAGAGGCCCTGGGCTTCAGCCGCGAGGAGGCGACCCTCCTGGTCGGCCAGACCGGGGTCGGCTCGTGGGCCTATCTGATGCAGAGCGGCTTCCAGGCGACCCGGCTGCGTGAACAGGTGACCAGCCCGGGGGGGACGACCGCCGCGGCGCTGCAGGTGCTCAGCGATGGGGATTTCGCCGGGCTGGTGCAGCGCGCCCTCGCCGCCGCCGAGCGGCGGGGCAAGGAGCTGGNNGGCCGCCAGCGGCTAGGTCGAGCCCCCGCCCAGCGAGCGGCTGGCAGCCGATCAGTTGGACGCGGGGATGACGAAGGTGGCGAAGCCCACGTTGTCCGAGAGGTTGTTGTCGTAGCCGTTGGGCGTCGACAGCACGATGGTGTAGATGAACGTGCCTGCCGATCCGGTGGCCGGCAGGGACACCGTGACCGGGGTCGGCGAGAAGAGCGTGGTCGGCACGGTCTCGCCCAGCGGTACCGTGGTCGCGGTCGGCAGGACCGAGACGGTGACCGGCAACCCCAGCTCCACGCCATTGAGCCAGATGGTATAGGTGACCGGCACCGGCTGCGGCGACGTCTGCACGTAGTTGACCACATCATCGATGGAGAAGGTCAGGCTCAGCAGATCGTTGACCGGATTGGCGGACGGGATGGGGTCGGTGACGGTGGGCACCAGGGTGCTGTCGAAGGTGATGTCCTGGTCCGAGAAGGTCACCGAGAAGGTCGCGATGTTGTCGGTGAAGTCGCGCTCGGGGAAGAGCTGCGCCTGATCGAGGATGATCGAATAGGTGTAGGTGCCCGGGGCTTGCGCCGGGATGATGAAGGCGAGCGGCACCGAGCCGAAGGCCGGGATGTCGACCAGGGTGGTCGGGACGATCACCGTGCCCGAGGTCGGGACGCCCGGATCGGTGTTCTGGTAGACGATGTAGGGGACGCCGTTGAGAGACTGGTTCCAGGTGTTCTGGATCGCGAAGGCCACCGTCACCGGCTGGTTGGTAGCCGGTTGGGCCGGCGTCGGCGTGGGTAGCTCGGCAAATTTGATGTCCAGGTAGGTATATGGCTGACCAGGACTTATACAGCCGGACAAGGCCAGCAGGCAGAACAGCACAAGGGCAGGCAAGGCACGCATGGACAGGTCTCGCGGGCGCTGTGGAGTCGTGGAGCCGTTCATCGGACCACGACCTGGAGGCCGCAGCCTAGAGGGAGGCTCATCAGGCACAAGCAGACCGGCAGCGACCTTTGCGTGGCTCGGCCGCAGGCCAGCCCCCGCTCGGCTGCTCAGGGTGCCTTGTCACCATTGGCGTAGAGGCTGCCATCGAGGTGGCAGCCATGCAGCAGATGGGTGATGGCGCTGTCCAGTCCGGGGTCCTTGATCAGCTCATCGATGATGGTGGTCGGATCGGCGCCCGGGTCGGAGGTGGTGCGGGATTCGAAGGCCGCGGCGACGGCGAGGATGCGCGCCTCGATGTCGAGCTCCTCCTCCGCCACCTTGAGCGGGCCGGTGCTGTCGAGGCGCTCCTGGCTGAGGCGCACGAGCGGCAGGACGGTCTCCAGGTCCTCGACCCCTTCGAGCTGGGCGAGCACCTGCGGACGCTTCGCCGGGTCGCCTGCGCCGAAGCGGTCGACGTGGTGCAGCAGCCCCGCCAGCCGCAGCCGCTCGCGGCTGACCGCATTCAGGTGCGCCGCCTCGCCCAGGGCGACGCAGGAGCGCGCGCAGCGCTCACCGGTGCCGAGGCAGCTCTCGCGCAGCTCCAGGCTGCGCACCATCGCCACCATCAGCTGCCATAGCGAGGCGCGGTGGCGGCGGCGCTGCTCGAGCATGTGCTGCGAGAGACCGAGCTGGATGGCGCAGGCGCTGATGAGCTCCAGATCGAGCTGGTCGAAGGCCCCGCCTCCCGCGCCGCGGCTGAGGTAGAGCACGCCGCGCGTATGCCCGCCGATGGTCAGCGGCACGCAGATCACCGAGCGGATGCCCTTCTGCACCACGCTGGCATTGCGCTCGAAGCGCTCGTCCTCCTGGGCATTGGCGCTGTGCAGCGCCTTGTTCTCGCTGAAGGTCTTCTTGATGATCGAGCGGCTTATGACCGGATGCACCTGCGGACCCGAGGTCCGCACCGTGGTCGGCACCAGCTTGCCGGTGGACGCCTCGCGCTTGAAGATCAGTGCGCTCTCGGCCGGCATCGCCCCGATCAGGTAGTCGAGCACCTTGACGTCCTTGTCGATGGCCTCGTTGGTGTCCGACAGGATGCGGCCGACCTGGTAGAGGATGCGCAGGCTGCGGGCGTTCTCCTGGGTCGGCTCCTCCTTGAGCTCGTCGATGTCGGAGAGCACGTCGATGCGGAACTCGAGGGTGTTGGACAGCACATCGGGATCGTCCTGATAGGCGATGCGGTGCGAGCTGTCGTCATCGGTGAGCGCGGCCCCGCCCTCGTAGAGGATCTCGGTGGTCCCGATCTTGATGATGTCGCCTTCGCGCAGGAGCTCCTCGTCCCCCAGGCGCTCATCGTTGATGTAGGTGCCGTTCTTCGATTCCAGGTCGCGCACGAAGAACATGCCGCCCACCGGGAAGATCTCGGCATGGAAGCGCGACGCCGAGCGGTCGAGGATCTGGATGCCGGCCTCGGCATCGCGGCCGATGGTGAGCGCCTTCTCGCCCAGCGTCTTCTCCCGCCCGCGGTACGGGCCATTCATGATGCGGATCTTGCTCATAGGAGTGGGCGGGAGCCTGGGCGGAGGAAGGAGCGGCCAGGGCGGGAGTCGCCATGGTGAGGGTAGGCCCGCAGCTGCTGCTGCGCTGCCTGGCTCACCAGGCCCGATTGGGGTGTGTGGTGCGCCAGGAGGGCTCCCTCAGGTGGACAGAGTGTCCAGCCGCTTTGCCCGATGGCCAGCAGCGGTTGCCCGGGCGGCCTGCCCGCGGGCGCGCGCCACGAGTTCCAGCAGCCTCCAGCTGCCGGCCTCGCTGGGCAGCAGCGTGGTCAGCTGACCGGCCGCAACCTCCGCCGCCTCCAGCTGGCCGGTGAGGAAGGCGGTGGCGGCGGTGCGGTAGAGCGCATGCACACGTGCGGGATCGACGACCGCTGAGCGGCAGCACCACCACCAGGCCAAAGCCCCCAGGGCGCACCAGCCCGGGTAGGCGGCCAGGCTGATCGCTCCGGCGAGCCGGACCGCCGGCTGGTCGCGCTCGCATAGCCCGATGGCGACCGCGCTCAACAGGCCCAGCGATCCGCCCAGCAGCGCCAGACCGGTCAGCAGGCGCCGGGAGAGCAGCAGGCCGGAGCCGGGCAGGACGCAGTTGACGGCAAACAGGGCGGTCCCGGCCATGGTCGCAACACCCTAGGAGCCCTGACCGGCGGCACAACGCCATGCCCTCGGCGCCAGCCGGTCGGACCGCAGGCGTGACGTCAGCTGGCGATCAGGCCGAGCGTCAGCAGGCGTGTGCGCAGGATCTCGCTGCGTACCGGCTTGACCAGGAAGCCGTCGGCGTGGTTGACAAAGGCGCTCTTGACCTGATTCGATTCGCTATGGGAAGAGGTCATGATGACGGTCGCGCGCGGTCCATCCCGTCTGCGCTCCTCCTGCAGGCGAAGCGAGCGCAGCACCTCGTGGCCGCTGATGTTCGGCATGTCGATGTCCAGGCAGATCAGATCATAGATCCAGCCGGCCTCATGCGCGCGGGAGATCGCCAGCAGGGCCTCGATGCCATCGGCCGCCGCATCGCAGCTGCCGAAGGGCAGGAGCTGGGCCAGCAGCGTGCTGCGGCAGATGAAATCGTCATCGACGACCAGCGAACGCATGCAGGCTCCGAGCTTCCTTCCTGGGGAGGCAGAATGATCAGGGGTGTGCTGATGAGCGATCACGCACCGCTGCTCCCGGCATTGTAACCCAGGTTGGCGGCAGCGGTCAAGCCGTGGATCCTGTGCCCCCCCCGGCCCCAGCTTGGCACAGCGGTTGCCTGTCTCCTGTCGTCCCGCACCTGAATGCGTCAGAACGACCTACCGGGGGTGCCCCATGAGCCATGCCAGCGATACCGAGGTCCCCGTCGACGAGCAGTCCACGGTCGAGCTCGATGCCCACGTCGAGCAGCCGGACAGCCACGACCGCCCTGCCGCCAAGGGTGTGGTCGGCCGGCCGGAGGAGCTCCTGCCCGAGGTGGTCATCGCGCTGCCCCTCAACCAGCGGCCGGTATTCCCGACCATGATGCTGCCGATGGTCATCCCCGCCGGCCGCCTGGCCACCGCAGTGCGCCATGCGATCCAGCATCTCGGCGGTTACATCGGCTTCTTCCTCACCCGCGATCCCATCGGCGAGGGCGGCGAATTCACCCTTTCCGACCTGATGCCGATCGGCGCCGTGGCCCGGGTGATCAAGCACCATGAGGTGGAGTCCGGCAATCTGCAGATCTTCGCCCAGGTGCTGGCGCGCTTCCGCATCACCGGGGTGGAGCGCGAACAGCCGGTGCTGCTGGTACGCGGCACGCCGCTGCGCACCCAGGTCGATGCCTCCGATCCGCAGATCCGCGCCTGCGCCATGGCCATCGTCGCCAGCCTCAAGGAGCTGGTCCAGCACAACCCGATATTCGCGGACGAGATCAGGCTGGTGCTCTCGAACTTCAACAACATCGATGGCCCGGGGCGCCTTGCCGACATCGCCGCCTCGCTGACCACGGCCAAGCGCGAGGAGATCCAGCAGATCCTGGAAACCATCGATATCCTGCCGCGCATGGAGAAGGTGCTGGTGCTGCTCGCCAAGGAGGCGCAGCTGTCGCAGCTGCGCAGCAAGATCACCCAGCAGATCGAAGGCAAGGTCAGCGACAACCAGCGGCGCTTCTTCCTCAACGAGCAGCTCAAGGCGATCAAGCAGGAGCTCGGGCTGGAGTCCGACGACAAGAGCCTCGACCTGGCGAAATTCCGCGCGCTGCTGGCCAAGAAGGGCCCGCACATGGGCGAGGAGGCCAGGCAGGTGATGGAGGAGGAGCTGCGCAAGCTCAGCCTGCTCGACCCTGCCGCGAGCGAATATGGCGTGGTGCGTACCCGGCTCGAGTGGCTCGGCGATCTGCCCTGGGGGGTGATCACCGAGGACGACCTCGATCTCGGCCGCCTGCGCAAGGGGCTCGACCAGGACCATTACGGCCTGGAGGACATCAAGGAGCGCATCGTCGAATTCTGCGCCGTCCGCCGCCTCAAGGCCGACCGCAGCGGCGGCATCATCGCCCTGGTCGGCCCCCCGGGCACCGGCAAGACCTCAATCGGCCAGTCGATCGCGCGCAACCTCGGCCGCAAGTTCTTCCGCCTCTCGCTGGGGGGCATGCGCGACGAGGCCGAGATCAAGGGCCATCGCCGCACCTACATCGGCGCCCTGCCGGGCAAGCTGGTGCAGGCGCTACGGCGCTGCGGCAGCATGAATCCGGTGATCATGCTCGACGAGATCGACAAGCTGTCCTACGGCAACCAGGGCGATCCGGCCGCGGCGCTGCTCGAGGTCCTCGACCCGGAGCAGAACCGCGATTTCCTCGACCACTATCTCGACATCCGCATCGACCTCTCGCAGGTGCTCTTCATCTGCACCGCCAACGACCTGGCCACCATCCCCGAGCCGCTGCGCGACCGCATGGAGATCATCCGCCTTTCCGGCTACGTCGAGAGCGAGAAGCTGGCGATCGCCCGCGACTTCCTGGTGCCCAAGCAGCGCCTCGGCCACGGCCTGACGCGCCGCGACCTGAGCATCGGCACCCCGGCGATCACCCACCTGGTGCGCGATTATGCCCGCGAGGCCGGCGTCAGGCAGCTCGAGCAGGTGATCGCCAAGATCTGCCGCAAGGTGGCCTATGCCAAGGTCCTCGAGCTCGAGCGGCCGGGCGCAGGCGCGGGCAAGCCGCCGCGCACCGCCATCGGCGCCGACGACCTGGTGCGCTACCTCGGCAAGCCGTTGATGCGCGATGATGCGCTCATCACCCACCCGATCCCGGGGGTGATCACCGGCCTGGCGTGGACCGCGCTTGGGGGCGCCACGCTCGAGATCGAGGCGGTGGCGACCCTCAGCGAGACCGGCGGTTTGACCCTGACCGGCCAGCTCGGCGAGGTGATGAAGGAGAGCGCCAGCCTGGCGCGCTCCTACCTGATGAGCCATGGCCGCGATTTCGGCGTCCCGGAGCGCTGGTTCGAGACCCACCACGTGCACGTGCATGTGCCGGCGGGCGCGACGCCGAAGGACGGGCCGAGCGCCGGCTGCACCATCGCCACCGCCATGCTCTCGCTGGCGCTGCAAAGGCCGGCGCACCGCCAGCTCGGCATGACCGGCGAGCTGACCCTCACCGGGCGCATCTACCCGATCGGCGGGGTGCGCGAGAAGCTGGTGGCCGCCAAGCGCTCGCGCCTGCGCACGGTGCTGCTGCCCAAGGCCAACCAGCGCGATTACGAGGAGCTGCCCGAGCACGTGCGCAGCGGGCTGGACGTGGTCTTCGTCGAGACCTTGGGCGAGGTCCTCAGGCAGGCAGGCCTGCTGCCGCATTGAGGCGCTCTGGCTCCGCTTCGCTGCTTCGCCTGCTCACCCTGGGGCCCTGGCGTGGGCGTCCCTATTGCGCGTCCTCGACCTTGTCGGTGCGGTAGCGGATGAAGACCACGTGGTCCATCTCGCTGCCCGGTTCGTTCTCATCGGTGACATAGTCGCGTTCGATCGAGCGCAGCTCCACCTCCTCGATCTGCTCGCCGGGGATCTGCGCCAGGGTGCGGTTGGCGAGGGTCTCCAGCTGTTCGAAGCTGTTGGCCGCCTCCTCGAGCAGGGAGATCAGGCGGATCTGGACGTGGGTGGGCATGGCGGGGAGTCTAGTCGACCACGCCATCGGCACTAGGGGACAAAAAGGCGGCGGCGGATCGGCTACTCGCCCGTCTGCCTGCGCAGTTCGTCGAAGTCCTCGGCGCTCAGCCAGCTCGGGCGGCGCAGCAGCGACGAGGCGGTCGGCTGGTTGAGCTTGGAGCGCTGCTCCTCGCTCAGCTCCACGGTGGTAGCCGAGCCGCCTGCTCGCAGCTCAGCCCACAGCCGCGTGAGGACCTCCGGCAGCGGCGCCTCGATGCGCAGGGTGCGCGCGAGGGCCGGATGCGGAAACTCCAGGACGGCGGCATGCAGCGCCTGCCCGCCCAGCTGGGTGCACGCGGTGCCATACACCCAGTCGCCCACCAGGGGATGGCCATGATGGGCGGCATGGACGCGGATCTGGTGCTGCCGACCGGTATGCAGGAGCACGCGCAGCAGGGCGTAACCGGGATGCCCAGCGTCGTCGCGGCTCTGCTCAAGCACCTCGTAGTCGGTATGGCAGGCTTGGCCGTCGGGACGCACCATGCGGGCGATCGAGCCCTCCGGGCCCTCGCCGATGGGATCGCGCCAGCTGCCTGAGGCCGGTTCGGGAACGCCGTGGCAGATGGCGCGGTATTCCTTGTGCAGGTCGCGCGCCTCCATCGCCGCGCTCAGGCGCGTGTGCGCCTGCATCTCGAGCGATACCAGGACGATCCCCGAGGTGTCGCGGTCGATGCGATTGACCAGCCTGGCCTCGCGCGGATCTCCGCCCTGCGCCTCGAACCACTCCTGCACCTGGTTGAGCAGCGTCCCGGTCATGGTGCGGCCGGCCTGGTGGGCGAGCTGGCCAGGCGGCTTGTTGGCCACCAGCAGCCAGCGGTCAGCATGCAGCAGCTGCAGCGCCGCGGGCGTCGCCTCGTCGGCGGCGCGCTCCGGCAGCGGCGCGAGCAGCACCACCAGCTGGCCCGGCTTGAGACGGGCGTCCGACGCTGCGCGCACGCCATCGATGGTGGCGCAGCCGCGCTCGACCCAGCGCTGGATCATGCTCCGGCTGAGGGTCGGCATCAGCGCATGCAGGTAGCGGTCGAGCCGCCAGGGCTTGGCCTCCTGGCCGGTCTGGCGCCCGACGGTGAAGCGCAGCAGCCGGTGGGTGCCGGTCAGCTGGCGCTCGACCGGCACCTCGTTGCGCAGGGCCTGCGATTCGGCGTCGAAATCGCTCATCGTCGACGTCCCTCTCCCCGGGTGTGAGCGCTCGGCGGTGCGCCTCGGGGGATCGCCCCGGCCGCGCGCCTGGCCCTCACCTCGACGCGCATCGCCCTGCGGTGGTCCTACGCCCTCGCGCCCGCCAGCCAACCACCAGCCGGTCAGACCTGCTGAGCGACCGGTCTCAGCCGCCCTTGCGGCGTGTCCGCCGCGCCTTCACCGCCGCCGCCAGGCCGCGCAGAACCGGCACGGTCTCGTCCCAGCCCAGGCAGGCATCGGTGATGCTCTGGCCGTAGGTCAAGGTGCAGCCCGGCCTGAGCTCCTGCCGCCCGGCGACCAGGTGGCTCTCCATCATCACCCCGAAGATCGAGCCATTGCCGGCCGCCAGCTGGGCGCCGATGTCGGCGGCGACCTCGGGCTGGCGGCGGAAATCCTTGCTGCTGTTGCCGTGGCTGCAGTCGATCATCACCCGCGCCGGCAGGCCGGCCTCGACCAGGGCGGTGCCGGCATNNTCGGTGCCGTTCTTGAAGCCCACCGGGACCGAGAGGCCGGAGGCCAGTTCGCGATGCACCTGGGATTCGGTGGTGCGGGCGCCGATCGCACCCCAGGACACCAGGTCGGCGAAGAATTGCGGCGTGATGGGGTCGAGGAACTCGCAGCCCGCGGGCAGGCCGAGCTCGGCGAGGTCGCACAGCAGCCGCCGTCCCTTGCGCAGGCCTTCGTTGATGCTGAAGGTGCCGTCGAGGTGGGGGTCGTTGATCAGGCCCTTCCAGCCGGCGATGGTGCGGGGCTTCTCGAAATAGACCCGCATCACCACATACAGCTCCTGGCGCAGCTCCTCGGCGAGCGCCTTCAGCCTGCCGGCATACTCCTCGGCGGCGCCCAGGTCGTGGATCGAGCAGGGCCCGACCACCAGCACCAGGCGGTCATCCTCGCCGCGCAGGATGCGCGAGATGGCCTGGCGCGCGAGCGCGACGATGGTCGAGGCGCGCTCGCTGACCGGCAGCTCCTCCATCAGGATCGCCGGGGGCAGCAGGGGTTTGAGCCTGTCGATGCGGATGTCGTCGGTGATGTAGCGCATGGGGAGCGCCGACGATGCGGTTTCCCGCGCGTTGCCAAGTGGCAAGTGCCGTTTTCCCCCCTGGCCATGGCGATTGCACTCCCGATCATCGAGGTGCGTGCTCAGCCTGCCCATCGATGAGGTGCTGCCGCAGCTGCTCGGGCTGCTCCGCCGCGACCGGCGGCTGGTGCTGACCGCACCCCCCGGATCCGGCAAGAGCACGCGCGTGCCGCCGGCGGTCCTCGACCTGGTGGACGGTGCGGTGCTGCTGCTCCAGCCGCGCCGGGTCGCCGCCCGCAGCCTCGCGGCGCGCATCAGCGCCGAACGCGGCTGGACGCTCGGGGAGCAGGTCGGCTACCAGGTCCGCCACGAGCGGGTCGGCTCAGCGCGCACCCGGCTGTGGGTGATGACCGAGGGGACGCTCACCCGCCGGCTGAAGGACGACCCCTACCTGGAAGGGGTGTCGGCGGTGATCCTCGACGAGTTCCATGAACGCAGCCTGCACAGCGATCTCGCGCTCGCCTGGCTGGCCGACCTCCGGCGCACCATCCGCGACGATCTGCTGGTGGTGGTGATGTCAGCGACCATGGATGCCCAGCCGGTGGCGCGCTTCCTCGCGGACGCCCAGGTCGTAGCCGCCTCCGGCCGGCCGCATCCGGTGGTGGTGCGCCATCAGCCCGGCGCCAGCCAGACGGCCCTCGCCGAGCAGGTCGCCGGAGCGGTCCGCGATGCCCTCGGCAACGAGGATTGCGGCGATATCCTGGTGTTCCTGCCGGGCGTCGGCGAGATCCGCAGCTGCGCTGCAGCGCTCGCGCACCTCACCCAGGTCGACGTCCTGCCGCTGCATGGCCAGCTGAGCATGGACGAGCAGGACCGCGCGCTGCGCCCGGGGACGCGCGCCCGGGTGATCCTCTCCACCAACGTCGCCGAGACCTCGCTGACCATCCCCGGGGTGCGCACCGTCATCGACAGCGGGCTGGCGCGGGTGAACCGCTTCAACTCCGATCGCGGCCTCGATGAGCTGGTGCTCGAGGGCATCAGCCACGCCTCGGCCGACCAGCGCGCCGGGCGCGCCGGGCGCACCGCGCCAGGTCGCTGCGTGCGCCTGTGGTCGCAGACCGAGGATGCCCGCCGGCGGAGGCACAGCGATCCCGAGATCGCGCGCGTCGATCTCGCCCCGGTGATCCTGCTGCTGAAGACCTGGCACGGCGACGATCCCACGCGCTTCCCCTGGTTCGAGATGCCGAGCGCGGAGCGCCTGCAGCATGCCGAGGAGCTGCTCGCCCTGCTGGGCGCCATCGGCGGCGGCGGCGGCGGGGCGACCCCGCGCGGCCGGCGCATGGCGCAGCTGCCGGTGCATCCCCGACTCGCACGGCTGATCCTCGATGCCCAGCAGTCCGGCGCCGCCCTGCTCGGCTGCAGCCTCGCCGCCCTGCTCTCGGTCGGCGAGCTGCGCCTGCGCCCCTCCGGTCCGCGACGAGAGCAGCCTTCGGCCGATCCGTCGCCGGCCGATGCCATCGACGGCCTGGAGGCGCTGGGGCAGGCCGAGGCACGGCAGTTCAGCGCCAGCCTGCGCAGCCAGCTCATCGATCCGATCGCCTCGCGGGAGGCGATGCGGGTGCGCGACGAGCTCCTGCGCGCCGTGGGCGAGCGCACGCCAGCGGGCACGGGATCCGCGCCGGAGGTCGATCTGGTCATCCGCCTGCTGCTCGCCGCCTACCCGGACCGGGTGGCGCGCCGCACCGTCGCCGACGGCAACCGCGGCACCATGGTGGGCAAGATCGCGGTCGAGCTCGAACGCAGCTCGGGGGTCAGCACGCGTACCGGCGCGCCCCGCCCCGAGCTCTTCCTCGCTTACGGCGTCCAGGGCCTCTCCGGCCGCAGCGCCGGCGCCGCCAGCATCCACGTCCGCAGCGCATGCGAGCTCGACGAGGAGCTCATCGCCGCGGTCCATCCGGGCGCGATCGAACGCCGTGAGCAGCTGGTGTGGAACGACGGCCGCCAGCAGGTCGATGCGCTGATCGGCTGGTTCTACCGCGATCTGTGCCTGCGGGTGGCGCGCGATGGCAGTCAGCCGGATGCCGGTGCGGTGTCGCGACTGCTCGCCAGCGAGCTGGTGCGGGACAGCGAGGCGCTGATCGGCGAGGACCAGGAGGCGAGCGGATGGCTGCTGCGCTACCGCTGGCTCGCCCTGGTGCGAGCCGACCTGGGTCTGCCCGCCATCGGGCTCTCCCAGCTGCAGGCGCTGATCGAGCAGTGCTCGTCCGGCTGCCGCAGCCGCGCCGAGGTCGCCGCCAAGCCCAAGCTGCCGTGGCTGCAGGCCCTGGTGGGCACCCTGCACGCACGCGCGGTCGACGAACAGGCCCCAGCCTCCATCGTCGTCCCCTCCGGCAGCCGCATCCGCCTCGACTACCTCGCCGCCGATGCCGCCCATCCTCCGGTCCTGGCGGTGCGCCTGCAGGAGCTCTTCGGCCTGGGCGAGACGCCGCGCATCGCCTCAGGCCGGATCGCCGTGCTGCTGCATCTGCTCGGGCCGAACTACCGTGTCGAGCAGATCACCCGCGATCTCGCCAGCTTCTGGGCCACCACCTATCAGCAGGTGCGCAAGGACCTGCGCTCGCGCTATCCCAAGCACAGCTGGCCGGAGGATCCGCTCACCGCCCTGCCGCAGGCCAAGGGCCGGCCGCGGCCGTCCTGACGGCCTCGACCCCGGCCTCGGCCTCAGCCACCGCCTCCGCCGCAGGCCGCCATCAGTGGTGGTGGCCGCCAGGTCCGTGGGCGTGGCCATGGCTGAGCTCCTCCGGGCTGGCGTGGCGCACCGCCACCACATCGACGGAGAACTGCAGGGTCTTGCCGGCCAGCGGATGGTTGCCGCTGACGAAGGCCTGTTCGCCCTCGATGCCATGCACGGTGAAGACGATGTCGCGGCCTGCCACCGTGGGGTGCTCGGCCTTGAAGCGGAAACCGGGCTGGATCTCGGGGCGGATGGAATCCGGGAAGACCTCGAGGGGGACCTGCATGTCGAGCTCCTGCTCGTGCTCACCATAGGCCTGGTCGGGGGTGATGGTGGCATCGATGTGCTCGCCGACGTCCCGCCCGGCCATCGCCGCCTCGAGCCCGGGGACGATCTGGCCATGGCCATGGAGGTAGACCAGCGGCTGGCCCTCTTCGCTCTTGTCGACGTGCTCGCCCTCGGCGGTGGCGACCGTATAGTGGAAGGAGACGACCGAGTCGTTGATGATCGGCATATGAGCACTCCAGTGCTTTGGTAGCGGTGGTCGCACCCTGCTGCCAGGGCGAGATGGGCGATCACCATGGCGGCAAATCAGGGAGCGCAAGCTGCCGCTGGTGGATCGTTTCCCAGTCCTGTCCATCACAGGTGCGCGCAGCGGCCGACCTTGCCATCGACCACCGCCCCCTATCCGGCTACCATCGTCCGCGCGATCGCTAGGAGCCCATCATGCCCACCGCCGTCCGTTCCCCCGCCTCCGTCGCCGTCCTCGCCCTCCTCGCCGCCCCTCTGCTCGGCGCCGCGGATACCATCGCGCCGCCCCGTCTGGCGGGCGAGCTCCTGGGTGGCACCTCCGGCATCGAGCCGGGGGTCGCCGCGGAGTTCCTGCTCCCGGTCCAGCCGGTCATCTGCCTGCGCCCCGAGTTCTTCGTCTGGGACGGCTACCGGCCTGGCGTCGGCATCGCAGGCCTGTGGCATGTGCCCTTCGCCCTGCCGCCAGGCCATGATTTCGCCATCGGTCCGCGCGTCGCCTTCCACGATGGTGCGCAGCACGATGATCCGCATGCCGAAGTCGATGCGCTGGGGATCTACACCTTCCCGATCATCCCCAGCCAGCCCGGGCATCACCATATCGAGATCATCACCGCCCTCGGGGTGCTGGACAAGGACGGCGCCACCATCGGGGCCTCGGTGGGAGCGGGCTACGCCTACTCCTTCTAGCCCCGCCAGGGCACGGCGCCGCTTGAAGGGCCGGGCCCAGGCCTTCAATGCCGCATCATGACCTGGTCCCGACTCCTCTCCCTGCCGCCCGGTGCCTGGTGGGTGGCCGCTGCGCTGACGGCCACCATCGGCCTGGCGCTGGCCTGGCCGGCGCGCCAGGAGGCTCCGGCGCAACCGCCCTACGTCGATGGCGCCAGCGAGCAGGACCTCCGGCAGCTGGTCCACCAGCCCGGGATCGTCCAGCAGGGCCGCCGGCTGTTCGCCGACAATTGCACCCTCTGCCATGGTGTGCACGGCGAAGGCCTGCTGGGACCGAATCTGCGCGATGACTACTGGATCGGCAGCTCGGACATGACCAGCATCCTGACCTGCATCGCCGATGGCCGGCCGAGCCGCGGGATGCTCGCCTGGCGTAACAGCATGTCGCGTCTCCAGCTGCGCGCCCTGGCCGCCTTCGTCGCCAGCCTTGCCGGTAGCGAAGACGGCTCCGGCAAGCACCCGGAAGGCACCCGCCAGCCGATCACCTGGAAATAGCGGACGCATCCGCTGCGACCCTCGTGGCGACACGCTGGCGGCGATCGGCGATTGAACGCCGATCCACCGGGCGCTAGCCTGGTCGGCAGCCGATGGCGGGGAGATCACATGACCACGCGATCCGCCTGTCTGCTCACCGCCATGGTGCTGCTGTGCGGCTGCGGTGGCGGCGCTGGATCCTCGAGCGGGAATGGCGGCAGCAGCGGCAACCTCCCGGATGTCCTCTCCACTGCGGACCAGACGACCAACACCGCCATCATGGGCGATCTCAATGCTCTGCGTGCGCAATGCGGCGGCGTCGCCCTGGCGGATGTCAGCGCGCTCAACCCGCTGATCATCTCGGCCACCAAGCACGCGGGCTACCAGGCCCTCTATGATGCCGCCGACAATGGCAACCAGCCGCTCCTGACCCATGCGGAGCCTGACGACATCCTCGCGCTCTATGTCAACAACGCCTTCTTCATCCGCATCGAGGATGCCAATGGCGGCAACGACATCCCCAACTGGGCGAGCTATTATGAGGATATCGCCAGCCAGGCCGGCCAGCCGGCGATCACCTCGCTGTGGAACACCGTCTTCCACCGCCTGGCGATGATGCGCCAGGGGGTCACCAGCGCCGGCTACGGCGACATGGCGATGGCGCGCGCCGACTACCCGACGGCCCATGTCGCCACCACCGACCTGTGGGGCAACACGCCTGCCGGCAATGGCTATGCCACCCTCGATTTCACCGGCTACACCACCCCCTCGGTCACCTTCTCGTACTGGCCCGCCAGCGGGACCACCGGGGTGCCGAGCTCGTTCGACACCACCACCGAGAGTCCCAATCCCCTGCCCGGCGGCCCGGCGGTGGTCGGTCCGCCCCTGCATGTGATCTGCCCGACGACCGAGAACTTCGGCACCCTGACGGTCAATCTGACCGACGCGAGCAACCACCACCTCAGCGTCTATGTCATCGTCGGCGGCACGGCCCTGCCGACGACCATCACCGGCGACGCCAGCGCCAGCGATGCGGCGGTCAACACCGCCGACCTCTACCCTGGCGAGATCTTCATCCTCCCCCTCGCGCCGCTGGCCGCCTCCTCGACCTACTCCTACTGGTTCACCGCCAGCGACACCGAGTCCTCGCCCGCCTCCTTCAGCGCCGGTACGTCCGCCACCCCCCTCACCTTCACCACCGGACCGTGAGATGACTCCTCCCCGCATGCATCGCCTGATCGCCGGCGCGCTCGCGCTCGGCGCACTGGCGGTCGTGTACCAGGTGGTGGCGCTGGCGCCGCCGCCTGGCAGGGGCGCCGGCGAGCCAGCGCCTGGCGAGCGCAGCGGCGTGCCGCCGCGAGCGCAGAGCGGCGGCGCCGGCAGCTCCATCATCGCACGCACCGCTCGGCCGGGAGCGGTCCAGGCGGTGACCCTCAGCCCGGCATTGGCGCGCGCCTATGCTGCGGCGGGAGCGCTCCAGGATGGACGAACGGTCGACCTCGGCGAGCTCGATGGGCCGGCCCAGGGTGAGCTCGCGCGCGCCGAGGAGCTGCTGCAGCTCGACCGCCCGGTCCATGCGCCCGCGGTGTCCACCCGGCTGGGCGACGGCTCGCTCCTGGGCATGCCCGCCGCCCGGGCCGCGATCAGCGGCCAGGCGGCCGCTGGGCCGGCCGCCACCGCCGCGAGCGCCATCGCCCACCAGCGAGCGGGCGATGCGCCGGCGCCTGATGCCGGCGCATCCGATGCACCGGCCGCCGAGCCGCTGTCCGGGGCGGCGGTCGGCACCAGCCTGGTCGCGCACGGTCGGACACCATCGCCCATCCGCGGCGATCTGGTCAAGCAGCTCATCGGCAGCGATGCCTGGGTGGCCATCCCCTACCAGCCGGCGCTGGTCAACGGCCGGCCACTGGTGATCGAGAACCTGAGCACCGGCGAGTATGCCATCAGCCTGCAGGGTGCCGATTTCGGCAGCGTGCGCCTGAACGGCTGCCTGGTGGTGCCAGGCCGCTTCTACCGCGTCTCCGGAACGGCACGCATCACTGCCCAGGTCCCGGTCGGGGTGCACATCCGGCCGCTGACGGCGGTGGGGTCCTACTACCAGCACCCGCTGCAGCTGCCGCAGGCCGATGGCTGAACCGGCTGGGCGCCGGATCTCCGGCGCTCCGGGCTGCTGCCCTGCAGGGGCGGCTCAACGTCTGGGGCTCAGCCTCCCACCATGTCGGCGAGCGGAATGCGCTCCTCGCGCTTCTCGCCCCCGAGGTGGCGGATCTGGCAGACCCCGTCGCGCACCTCATTGCCGCCCAGGACGATGAGGCGCTTGGCGCCGTCCTTCTCCGCCCGCTCGATGACATGGCGGAAGCGCCGGCAGGTGTAATCGACGGTCACCGCGCGGCCCTGGCGGCGCAGGGCGGTGGCCACGCGGGCGGCGACCGGGAATTCGACTGCGCTGAGGGGATAGACCACGTCATCGATGCCGCGGCCGAGGACGGGCAGCAGGCCCCGCTCGCTCAGGATGTCGGTGATCACCACATCGCCGAAGCCGAAGCCGACCATCGGCACGCTCGCGCCGCCGAAGCTCTCCAGCAGGCGGTCGTAGCGGCCGCCACCGCTGATCGCGCGTGGCATGGCGCCGCTGGCATCGAACAGCTCCCACACCGTGCCGGTGTAGTAGGACAGCCCGCGGATGACCGACAGGTCGATGCTCAGCAGATGGGCGATGCCGCTGGCCTGGCACAGCGCCATCAGCTCGGTGAGCGCGATCAGCCCGGGATTGTCCGCCGGCACCTTGGCGGCGACCTCAGCCAACCCGGTGGTCTCGAGCAGCGCGAGGATGGCGCGGCTCGCGCCCTCGTCCACCCCGAGCCGGGCCAGCTCGGCCGCCACCGCCGCCGGTCCGATCTTGTCGCGCTTGTCGATCACCACGCAGACGGCGGCGAAGCGGTCGGGGCCGATGCCCAGGCCTTCGAGGAAGTGCTGGATGACCTGGCGGTTGGAGACCTTGATCACCACATCGCTGTGCCCGTGGGCGCAGTTCAGCCCGGCCAGGGTGAGGAACTCGACCTGGGCGGCCATCAGCTCCGCCTCTCCGGCGACGCTGCCGAGGCCGATGATGTCCATGTTCCACTGGTAGTGCTCGCGCTTGCGGCCCTTCTGGGACTGCTCGTAGCGGAAGCACTGCGGGATCGAGAACCAGCGCAGCGGCAGCGGCAGCGCCGCACCCTTGGCCAGCACCATGCGCGCCAGGGACGGGGTCAGCTCGGGGCGCAGCGCGACCCGGCGTTCGCCCTTGTCGACGAAATTGTAGAGCTGGGCGGTGATCTCATCACCGGCCTTGCGGATGTAGAGCTCCTCCTGCTCGAGCACGCAGGCATCGAACTCCTCGAAGCCATAGCGGCGTGCGACCTCGCGCCACAAGCCGAACAGCCAGGTGCGCACGCGCATGTCCTCGGGATAGAAGTCGCGGGTGCCCTTGACCGGCTGGGTGTCGATCATCGCCATGTGCGTACCCCCGTGGGCGTGGCATCGTGGCGTGAAACTGGCGTACGCAATCTCATGCCCGAGGCGGCGCCCCGGAGGTCCGCTGGTGCATGCGCTGGCCGGCCAGGCCGAGCACCATCCCGGCGAGCATCGCGATGATGCCGCTGGCGAGGCGGACGCCCACGGCATCGTGCCAGTGGATGATGCCCATGGCGGCAAGGAAGAGCACCGCGATCCAGGCGATCGGCAGGCGGAAGAGCGGCACATAGCCGACCATGACGATGGCGAAGTAGGCCATGCCCCAGCGCACCCGTCCGGCGGGGAACATCGCCCAGGCCATGCCGAGGATGCCCGCCGCGCAGCCATCGGCGCCGGTGAGCACGGCATCCTCGCGGCTGGCGAGCACCAGCTGGACGACCGCGGTCAGCGGGATCAGGGTCAGGATCGCCCCCAGCACCGCCATGGCGCCGATTGCGCGTTCGACCGCCCGTCCGACCACCGCCAGCACCAGCAGGTTGACGATCGCCTCGGCCCAGCTGTCGTGGATCAGGGCGTAGGTCCACAGCTGCGACGGGGCGAACAGCGCGGGGTCGCTGTACAGGCTCCAGGTCGAGCTGGTGAAGGTCACCACGCGGAAGACCTGGTCGCCGACCAGGCCCCAGTGCCACTGGTGGTCGAGATCGACCAGCCGCACCACCACCAGGTGCATGCTGATCAGCGCCACCAGCATCCACACCACCGTGGCCGGCCGTGACGGTCCGCCGGAAGCGGCCGGCATCTCCAGGGCGACAGGCAGGAGGATCAGTGCCACGGCGCTGCGCCCTCACGCCGGACGGAAGGGTGGACGCTCCAGCCACGCCGCCAGCGGGGCGACCTCGGCAAGCAGCTGGGCGTGCAGCTCCGGGGTGGCCGCCGCCACCATCGACCGACGGGCGAGCAGGCCCTCCGTGCGGCCATTGAAGTCGCTCGCCACTCCGCCGCCGCAGCGCACCAGAAGCTCGCCGGCAGCGGTGTCCCACGGGTAGATGCCGAGCTCGTAGTAAGCATCGAGGCGGCCGACCGCGGTGTAGGCCAGATCGAGCGCCGCCGAACCGCTGCGGCGGTGGTCATCGCACTGCTTCTGCACCGTGGCGAACACCGCCATGCTGTCATCGAGCGCCATCGGGAAGCGGAACGGCATGGCCGAGGCGATCAGCGCCGAGCCGATGCCGCTGCAGCGCGAGGTCTGCGCACGCTCATTGTTGAGCCATACGCCCAGTCCGCGCTCGGCGATGAACATCTCGTTGAGCATCGGATCGAAGACCACCCCGGTATGCGGACCCTGGTCGTCGCAGAAGGCGATCGACAGGGCGAAGGTCGGGATGCCATGGATGAAGTTGGTGGTGCCGTCGATGGGATCGATGATCCAGCAGGCGCTGGCATTGATGGGATGGCCGCCGGATCCCGACTCCTCGCCGAGGATGCCGTGGTCGGGGTAGTGCGCCTTGATGCGCCGGATCAGGGCATCCTCGACCAGGCCATCGACATGGCTGACGTAATCGCGGTTGCCCTTGGTGCGCACATCGTGCTGGGCCACGGTGGAGAAATGCTCGCGCGCGATGCGGCCGCCGGTCTTGACCAGCTCGATGACGAAGGAACGCATGCCGGCCATGCCCTCATGGTCGCCACCCGGCAGGGATGGTCAATGCAAGCGCTCCTGGCGAGCCGTCAGACGGCGCGCCCCGGAGTGTAGGTCTCGAGGATGGATGAGGCGCGCACCAGGTCGCGTCCGGCCTGGGGCGAGGCGATCAGGCCCAGGCCGGACGCCTGCACCAGGATGTTGCCGAGCGCGGTCGCCTCGACCGGTCCGGCTATCACCGGCATGCGGCAGGCATCGGCAGTGAGCTGGCATAGCAGGCGGTGCTGGCTGCCCCCGCCGATGACGTGCACCGCGGTGAGCGTCCGGCCGGTCAGCCGCGCGAGATCGGCGGCGCACTGGCCATAGGCAGCGCTCAGGCCCTCGAGCACCAGGCGCACCAGCCCGCCATCGTCCTCCGGCACCGGCTTGCCGCGCTCTGCGAGCCAGGAGCGGATGCGCGCCGGCATGGTGTCGTCGAGCTCGCCTGGAGGCAGGAAGCGCGCGTCATCGACATCCAGGACCACCCCGCTCGACGGCGCCTTGGCGGCCAGCTCGGCGAGCTCGGGATAGCTGTACTCGCGACCGGCGCGCGCGAAGCCGCGGCGGCATTCCTGCACCAGCCACAGCCCCATGATGTTGCGGTTCAGCCGCACCGTGCCGCCTTGATCCGGGAAGGCGCCGATCTCGTTGCTCAGCCCGGATGCGCGCACCGCCTCGCTGGTGATCGCCTGGTGGTTCACCACCCCCATCAGCGACCACGTCCCCGAGCTGAGGTAGGCGGTGCTCGCCGGATCGCCGGGCGAGGCGGCCACCGCGCTGGCGGTGTCATGGGCCGCCGGCACCACGATCGCTGGCGGCTGCCCGAGCACGCCCAGTTCGCGCATCAGCTCGGCCTTCAGCGGGCCGAGCCTGGTCCCGGGCTTGATGATCGGGCTGAACAGCCGCGTCGGCAGGGCGAGCCTGGTCATCAGTTCGGCATCCCACTCAGGCTTGCCGGCGCGGGCCAGCTGGGTGGTCCCGGCGAAGCTCCATTCGGTCTTCATCACCCCGCTGAGCCAGAAGTGGATCAGGTCGGGGATGGTCAGCAGGTGGGCGGCGCGCTTCAGGGTCTCGGGGTGCTGGAGCTGCTGCGCACTGAGCTGGTAGACGGTGTTGATCGACAGCGATCGCACCCCGGTGCGGAAGAACAGCTCACGCTCGGCCACCAGGCGGTGCACATGCACGTTGATGCCTTCGGTGCGCCGGTCCCGGTGGTTGTACGGCAGCTCGATGAGCGCGCCCTGGTCATCGAGCAGCGCATAATCCACGCCCCAGGTGTCGACGCCGATGGAGATGATCCCCTGCGGATGCTTGGCCAGGGCCAGGCGCAAGCCGGCCTTGATCTCGCTGAACAGCGCCGGCAGGTCCCAGCGCAGCGTCCCGTCGATGGTGACGGGCCCGTTGGGGAAGCGGTGGATGACCTCGAGCGAGAGACGTCCCTCGGCGATGGTGCCGACGATGACCCGTCCGCTTTCGGCACCGCAATCGATGGCGATGAGGCGCTGCATGAGTGATCCTGGTGTGCTGATCGGCGTCACTGCCCGGTGCGGGCCTGGACCTATGGTCGCTCGATCGACGGGCCGGCAAGCGCCTTGGCGCGGTACTTCTCGTCGGGACGCTCCAGCAGATGGTCGATCACCTCCTGGCTGAGGCGGTTGATCCCGCCGGCGCTGAGCGCACCCAGGCGGATGCTCGCCGCCTTGACCGCCATGGCGGTGATGTTGCGCGCCTCGGTGACGTTGGCGCCCAGGGCGATGACGCCGTGGTTCTGCATGTAGACCAGCTTGGGATTCTCGTTATGGCGCGCGCGGTACTGGTCGACCCCGGATTTGATCGTCCGCGCCAGCACCACGCCCGGGTCGACGTAGGGGACGAAAACCGAGTCGCGGCCGAGCACCACCGCCTCATCGGGGAACATCCGGCCCTGGAGGTGCTCGCTCCATCTCAGCGAGCAGGTCAGGGCGTTGACCGCGGTGGGGTGGGTATGGGCCACCACCGCGACACCCGGATAGCCGAGCAGGACGGCATGGAAGAGCGTCTCGACCGATGGACGCCTCGCCTGGGCGGGATCGACCTTGGCCTGCTCGTAGACGCTCTTGATGCGCGCCTCGTCGGCCGGCGGGCCATCCATCAGGGTGAGGATGCGATCGAAGCGCAGGTGGACGAAATCGCCGGCGGCCATGCTCTGCAGCGAGCAGCCGCTGCCCTTGACGTGGAAGGTCTCCGCATCCTGGCGCGCGGAGGTGTTGCCCTCGCCGAGGATGGCGCAATGCGCATCGGGTGCGCCCAGGGCGTTGGACATCGCGACCAGGTCGCTGAGGATGGTCATGGGTTGCTTCCGGCTGCTGCTGTTGGTGGACGGCGGGGGCGGCTTGGACTCTCCAGCGCTCGCATGGGCCGGGGTTATATGCGGCGGCAGGCGGTGGAAAGGCCGGACAATATTGACCTCGCTTAATGAGCCACCATCCCGCGCAGCTGCGCCATCTCCCTTGCCGCGGAGGTGGCTGCGCGGATGACGCCTTGAAGGTGCGTGCTCCTCCAGGTGTACAATCCCGCATCCGCTTATAGCATGAAATTGACGTTTGCGCTCCTGCTCGGGAACCAGAGCCCATGACCCAGCCGCTTCGCCAGGATGCCACGGTCGAGCATCTGACCGCACGTGCCCTGTTCCCCTCGGTGGGCGTGCCGCTGCACATCAACCACCCGCTGCACAACGACCATGTGCCCCTCCACGACCATGATTTCCTCGAGATCGCCCTGGTCACCAGCGGCCATGCGATCCATCGCACCATCCACGGCCAGACCGCGGTGGGGGAGGGCGATGCCTTCATCCTCCATCCCGGTCAATGGCATGCCTATGAGCGCTGCCGCGGCCTGCACATCTACAACTGCCTGTTCGCCATCGAATTGCTGACCCGGGAATTCGCCTGGGCCCGCACCGACCCCCAGCTGGCACCGCTGTTCCCGGCGCGCCTGCCCACCCGCGGCCAGCCGCAGCGGCCGACCGGCCAGGGGATCATCTGCCTGCACCTGGACAAGGCCGCGCGCGCGGCCCTGGTGCACGAATTCGAGCTCGTGCGCACGCTTCAGCAGGATGGCGATCCGGTACGTGCGCGCCCCGAGATCCTCGCCCATCTGCTGCTGATCCTCGCCATCCTGAGCCGCGCCCTGTCGGCGGGCGAGCACGAGCGCGGGCTGCCGATCATGAGCGAGCCCGATCAGGCGGTGCTCACCGCGGTGCAGGCGCTCGAGGAGCGACTCGACCACGATTGGGGCCTGGTCGAGCTGTCGACGCTGATGAAGCTCAACCGCTCCTACCTGGTGCGCCTGTTCAAGCGCCACACCGGCCATTCGCCGATGGCCTGGCTGGCGCGCCGACGGGCCGAGAAGGCGGCGGTGCTGCTCTTGACCACCGACCTGCCGGTGGCCCAGGTGGGCCGGGCGGTGGGCTGGCACGATCCCAACTACTTCGCCCGGCGCTTCCGCGCCGCCTTCGGGCTGAGCGCCAGGGAATACCGCCAGCAGCTGCCGTGCCCGGCGCTGATACGCGCAGTGGACGATTGGATCCAGTGGTGATGATGCCGGCCATGACCATCCGCGGCCTGAGCCTGCCCCTGACCACCTACCGCCGCCGGCGCGCGCGCGCCGTGCGCCTGGCGGCCGAGGCGCACACGCGCGCGCTGCCGATCCTGTTCATCGGCTGCGATGAGAACCGCCTGCGCGCGGTTCGCCAGGATCCCTGGTTCGACTACTACAGCGGCTGCGCCGAGCCCGATGCCGCCCTGCTCATCGATCCGCTGCGCTCCACACGCGATACCCTGTTCCTGCACCCGGGCGACCCGTCTCGGGTGATCTGGGATGGCCCCCGCCTCGGCCCCGACGAGCGCGCCCGCCGGCTGCATGGCGTGCATGCGGTCGCCGACCTCAGCCGCCTGGAGGCGGCGGTCGGCGCTGCCGCACGGCGCGCCGGATACCGCCTGGCGATGTGCACGCGTGAACGCGAACCGGGCTTCCAGGCCGAGCAGTTCGCGCTGTGGAAGAAGGAGCTCAAGGGCATCACCCTGATCAATGTCGAGCCGCAGCTGGTGCACCAGCGCATGTACAAGGATGCCGATGAGGTGGCCTGCCATCGCCGCGCCATCGCCATCACCCGTGACGGCCTGCGCTCGACCCTGCGCCAGCTGCGCACCCTGCGCAGCGAGGCCGCGGTGGCGTCACAGCTGACCATGCACTACCGCTCGGTCGCCTACGGCCCGCTCGCCTTCCCGCCGATCGTCGGCAGCGGGGTGCACGGCGCGACCCTGCATTATCCCCATAACGATCAGCCGCTGGTGCCGCGCGCGCCGCTGCTGATCGATTCCGGGGCGACCAGCGGCGGCTACTGCGCCGATGTCACGCGCACCGTACCCCAGCATGGCCGCTTCGACGACCGGCGCTTCCGCGAGGTCTACGAGCTGGTGCTGGCATGCAACGCCCTCGGACGCAGGCATGCCCGGCCCGGGATCACCCGCGACGAGCTCAACGCGGTGGCCTGGAAGCCGATCATCGATGCCGGCTTCATCCGCCACCACGGGCTCTCGCACCACATCGGCCTGGATGTCCACGATCCCGCCGACTACACCGTCCCCTTCGCGCCCGGCATGATCATCTCCAACGAGCCCGGCGTCTACCTGCCGGACGAGGGCTTCGGCATCCGCATCGAGGATGATCTGCTGATCACCGCCGACGGCTGCGAGGACATGACGCGCGAGATCCCCAAGACCATCCCGGCGCTCGAACGCTGGCTGCGGGGCTAGCCGCCTCCGGCGCCGCCAGGGGCGCCACCGGCCTGCGCGCTGCGCGGGTTGGGGGCATCGAGCCGCTGGCGCAGCTCCTCATCCATGCTCGCCAGGCGCGGCGGCAGGCGGTTCCCGAGGGTGCGGAAGAAGTCGGCGATCAGCGTCACCTCGCGCTTCCAGCCGGCGACGTCGATGCCGGTGAGGTCGCGCCCGGCCTCCTCCGGGAGGCTGAGCCCGCTGACATCGAGCGCGCCCGGGGACGGCAGCAGTCCGATGGCGGTGGAGGTCGCCACCGACCGCCCATCGATGCACTCGGTGATCCATTTCAGCACCCGCACGTTCTCGCCGAAGCCCGGCCACAGGTAGCGGCCATCGGCGTTCTTGCGGAACCAGTTGACGAAGAAGATCCTGGGTGCATGGCGGCCGAGCCGCTCGCCCATCTCCAGCCAGTGGCCGAGGTAGTCGCCCATGTGGTAGCCGCAGAAGGGCAGCATGGCGAACGGATCGCGGCGCAGCACGCCGGTCTTGCCGATGGTCGCCGAGGTGGTCTCGGAGCCGGTGGTCGCTCCCAGGAACACGCCGTGCTCCCAGGAGAATGCCTGGTTGACCAGCGGGATCACCCCCGGGCGCCGGCCGCCGAAGAGGATGGCCGAGATCGGCACCCCCGCGTGATCGTCCCATTGGCGGTCGATAACCGGGCAGCGCGCGGCCGAGACGGTGAAGCGGGCGTTGGGATGGGCGGCGGGCGTCGGCGAGCCGGGGCTCCACGGACGGCCCTGCCAATCGATCAGTCCTGCGGGCGGCTGCTCGGTGAGTCCCTCCCACCAGACATCCCCGTCCGCGGTCAGGGCGACATTGGTGAAGATGGTGTCGCGCGCGATGGTGCTGATCGCCGCCGGATTGGAGCGCGGGCTGGTGCCGGGAGCCACGCCGAAGAAGCCGGCCTCGGGGTTGACCGCGTAGAGCCGGCCATCGTCTCCGATGTGCAGCCAGGCGATGTCATCGCCCAGGCAGCGCACCGTCCAGCCCGGCAGCGACGGCTCGAGCATCGCCAGGTTGGTCTTGCCGCAGGNNGCCATCCAGCCCTCGTCGCGCGCCAGGCGGCTGGCGATGCGCAGCGCCAGGCACTTCTTGCCCAGCAGGGCGTTGCCGCCGTAGCCGGAGCCGAACGACCAGATGCTCGGGTCGTCGGGGAAGTGCACGATGTACTTCTTGCCCGGGTCGCTGACGCAGGGCCAGCTGGAGTCGCGGCTGCCGGGCGGCAGGGGCGCACCCAGCGAGTGCATGCAGGGGATGAAGTCGCCGTCGGTGCCCAGCGCCTCGAGGGCGGGGCGGCCCATGTGGGTCATCAGGCGCATGCTCGCTGCGACATAGGGAGAGTCGGTGATCTCGATGCCGATCTTGGCCACCACCGAACCGATCGGCGCCATGCTGAAGGGTATCACGTAGAGCGTGCGCCCCTGCATCGCACCGGCGAACACCCCGCGCAGAGTGGCCTTCATCTGCACCGGATCGGCCCAGTTGTTCGTCGGACCGGCATCCTCGGCGTTCGCCGAGCAGATGAAGGTGCGCTCCTCCAGGCGCGCCACGTCGCTGGGGTGGGTGCGTGCCAGGAAGCTGCCGGGCCGCTTGCGCTCATCCAGGGCGATGAGCATGCCCTGACTGACCATGCCTGCGGTCAGGGCGCGGTACTCCTCCTCGCTGCCATCGCACCAGTGGATGGCGGAGGGCTGGCACAGCGTCGCCATGTCGTCGACCCAGCGCAGCAGACGGGCATGGGTGGTGGGCGGCATGGAGGCTCCTGATAACGAGGTTGTGCGGCCACTGCCGGGCGTGCAAGGCCCCCGCCTGCTGCATGCTGATGCATGGGTGACGGCGAGATGGCTTGTCCGGCCCACCCTCCTCCTAGGATACCCCAGCAACGCCGGAGCCGCCATGGACTGGGAAGGCAAGATCAGTGCATCGCAGCTCGCCTGCGCTGCCAGCGGACGGGTCCTTGAGGTCGGCGAAGCCTTCTTCTCCTGCCTGCTGCTGGTCGATGGACAGTTCGTGCGACGCGATTACGCCCGCGAGGCCTGGCCCGAGGTCGATCTCACCAGCATCATCAGCTGGTGGAAGCAGAAGGTTCCCGTCCCTGATCAGGATCGCCGCCCCTTCCGCCTCAATGCCGAGACCTTGGCGCAGATCTTCGCCAACCTCAAGGATGCGCGCAGCCGCCTGCCGCAATGCCTCGCCTACGTCGTCGCACTCGCCCTGGTGCGGGCGCGCAAGCTGCATTTCGTCTCGGTCGAGACCAAGGATGGCGCCACCATCCTGATCATCGAGGACCGCCGCTCCGGCGTCGCCCATCGCGTCAGGGATCCCGCCATGACCCCGGCCGAGGAGGCCGCGGTGCTCGACAACCTGCTCGCGGTCGCGGGGGGCGAGGAGGCCGATGGGCGCGGCTGAGCGGCCACCAGCTACTGGCTCAGCCTGACCGGCTTGAGCGAGAGCATGAAGGACGGCGCGTCATCGTGCTGCAGAGCCGAATTGCTCGCCAGCACGTCCGGCCGCGCCTGCGGCCGCCGGGTGCTGTCGGACGGCAGCTGCATGGTCACGGTGGCGGGAGCGGCGGGGATGAGGATCGAGCTCATGCCATCCAGCGGCCGGCGCTGGCCGCCGGTGAGATCGGCATGGGTGAAGTCCCCGAGCTGCGAGCCGCCCTGGGCGAGGTTCTGGTTGGCGATCAGCTGGTCGCGCAGGGCGGCGAGGCGCGCCTGGGCGTCCGGATCGCCGGAATTCTGGATCAGGCGGTTGACGTCCTGCAGCGCCTGCGCGGTGTCGGTGAGCTGGCCGGCCTGGAGGCCCGACAGGCTCTGCGCAGCCGTGGAAGCGACGTTGTTGGCGGCATCGCCAACCACCGATTCCGGTGCCAGCATCACCCCTAGGACGTCTTCCAGGCAGCCGCCCGATGCCAGGCACATCAGTCCCAGGATGATCAGCTGCACGCCTCTGGCCATGCCGCCATCATCGCCACGGCACCCCTCGTCGCAATCCTGCCTGCGGCATGGGCCGATCACCCTGCTGACTCATCCCCAGGCTCATCCCCAAGCGCATCTCCAGGCTCCTGTGCGGACTCCTTGCCGGACTGTAGCCATAGGGCGGAAGCGCGTCGTCCTGGTCGGGTTTTCGACCGTCTCCCATCGGGCTGCCGGGGGGACCCCCCTCCGGGATGGGCAAAAGCCCCCGATTCCAACCTCATCCGACAGCGGCGGAGTGTTTGTTTAGACGCCAATAAAATCAGAGGTCACAGCGCCTTACGGGAAATTAGACGTTTTTGACACGGGGAGGATGACGAGTAGTATAGCACTATCATGGAAACCCAAACAACCCCACCGCTGCATGTGCGGTGTGACCGCGACGACCTGCTAGCGGGCATCCAGGCTGCCGATGCGGTGGTTCCGACCAATAGCGCCAAGCCCATCCTCACCAATCTGCTCTTCGACAGCACGCGCGATCAGCTGGACATCATCGCCACCGATCTGCAGGTGGGCCTGCGCTCCATCGTGCGCAAGGTGCAGGTCGAACAGGTCGGCCAGGCGGTGGTCCAGGCACGCCAGTTCACCGCCATCCTCAAGGAATCCCGATCGCAGTCGGTCGAGCTGCGCCTCGAGCAGAAGGCCGAGAACAGCCAGCTGATCATCACCCTCTCCGACGGCGACTACCAGATCCCGGCAGTGGTAGGCGAGACCTTCCCGCCGGTGCAGTTCTTCCCCAATGACGTCCCGGCGGTGACCCTGCGCGGGCACCGCTTCGAGGAGATGATCCGCCAGACCGTATTCGGCATGGACAAGGACCGCACCTCCGCCGTGCTCTCGGGGATCTTCATCTCGGTGGGCAATGGCGAATGCATCATGGCCGCCACCGACGGCAAGATGCTCTGCGAAGCGGTCGAGAAGCACGAGAGCTTCAACCTCTCCCCGGGCGGCGAGCCGGTGCATGCGGTGGTCCCGGCGGTGACCATCAACCATCTCCAGCGCATCCTCAGCGGTGCGCAGCCGGACAAGGTCGAACTGGCCTTCGCCGGCAAGCTGTTCTTCGTCCGGCTGTCGATCGCCAGCGGCCTGCAGGTCGAGCTCACCAGCCGGCTGGTCGAGGGCAATTTCCCCTCCTACCGCAATGCCCTGCCGATGAATGCACCCTCGACGGTGACCTTCAGCAGCGCCGAGCTGGCCTCGGCGGTGCGCCGGGTGGCGCTGATGACCAGCCAGACCAGCCGCGGCATCATCATCGCGCTCGAACGCGACCTGGCGGTGTTCAACAACCTCAACTACAGCAACGGCAGCGCGCGCATCCCGGTGCCCTGCACCTATTCAGGCTCATCCTTGCGCCTGGGCGTCAACGCGCAGTACCTCAACGATGTGCTGAAGGTGTTCAAGAACCCCACCATCTCGATCGAACTGAGTCGCGGATTGATCATGCGTGAACCAGGGGCCACCTACCTGATCATGCCGATCAGCCTGCCGAACTGATCTCGACCGCGCGACCGCCATGCCACGTGCCCGCCTGCTCTGCCCGCAGACCGAGGCGCCATGGGCCTGCGGCATCCGCCTGGTACGGCTGCTGCGCGACGGCGGGCACCAGGCGTTCCTCGTCGGCGGCTGCGTGCGCGACCTGCTGCTGGGCCGCCCGGTCAAGGATGCCGACATCGCGACCAGCGCCGAGCCGCAGGAGGTCGAGCGCCTGAGCGCCCTGGCCGGCCTGACCAGCGTGCCGGTGGGCAGGAGCTTCGGCGTGGTGGTGGCGGTGTGCGACGGCAGCGGTTACGAGGTGGCGAGCTTCCGCCGCGATGGGGATTCGCAGGATGGCCGCCATCCGCAGGCCATCGCCTATACCACAAGCGCCGAGGAGGACGTCGCGCGCCGCGATTTCACCATCAATGCCCTGCTCTACGACCCCATCGTCCACGAGGTGATCGACTACGCCGGCGGCCTGGCCGACCTGGAATCCCGCCACCTGCGCACGGTCGGCGATCCGCTGCGCCGCTTCAGCGAGGACCGCCTGCGCGTGCTGCGCGCGCTGCGCTTCGCCGCCCAGCTCGAGCTGAGCATCGATCCCGCCACCTGGACGGCCCTGCGCGCGACCCCGTTGACCGGGTTGTCGAACGAGCGCCTGATGCAGGAATGGTTCAAGGGCCTGGCGGGGCCGCACCGCGGCGGCTGGCTGACCCTGCTGCGCTCGAGCGGCCACCTGGCCGAGCTGTGCCCCCCCCTCCAGACGCTCGATGGCGCCGCCCTCGACCAGCTGGTCGCGCTCAACGAGGCGCTGGGCCAGGCCTCCCCGGCGCTGTGCGCTGCCGCCTGGCTGCTGCCCTGCCCGGAGAGCGGCCTGGCCTGGCTGCAGACCCGGCCGCTGCCGAGCGAGCGCATCAAGCGCATCCGCTGGCTGGTCGACCAGGCGCGTCAGGCGGAGCAGCTGGCGGACGGACCGAAACCCGCCCTGCGGAGGATGTTGCAGCACGCAGCTGCGGCAGAACTGGTGCAGCTGCTGTGCGCCGATCCGCGGCAATCAGCGCTCGGCGAGCGGCTGCTCCAGGGGCTGCGGCAGGAGCAGGCGCTCGGGGCCTTCCAGCCGCTGCTGCGGGCACAGGACCTCATCGACCTGGGCTGCGCCCCCTCGGCGCGGCTCGGGCGCCTACTGCACCGGCTCGAGGACGCCCAGCTGGCCGGGGACATCACCACCCGCGACCAGGGCCTGGCCCTGGCGGCACGCCTCGTCGCCGAGCCGCAGGCGTGAGGCCGTCCCGGCTGCGCACGCGTTGACCGCTCCCGAAAGCGGCGTACCGTCCCAGCCCCGCCACGACACAGGCGCAGTCGACTGCCCCAGCGTCGTGGAGGATGGCGTTCACACCTGCAAAGGATCCATCATGGCCAAGGCCACCGTCTCTCCCAAAGCCACGTCAGCCACGTCCTCCGTCAAGTACATCTACCACTTCGGCGGCGGCAAATCCGATGGCGGAGCGGCCCAGAAGGCGCTCCTGGGCGGCAAGGGCGCCAACCTGGCGGAGATGAGCAGGCGCGGCTTCGCGGTGCCCGACGGCTTCACCATCACCACCGAGGTGTGCACCTACTACTACGCCAACCGCAAGTCCTATCCCGCCGGCCTGTTCGAGAAGGGCGTGCCCAGCGCGGTGGCCAAGCTCGAGCTCGCGAGCGGCAAGAAGTTCGGCGATGCCAAGAACCCCCTGCTGGTGTCGGTGCGCTCCGGTGCGCGCGACTCGATGCCGGGCATGATGGACACCATCCTCAACCTCGGGCTGAACGACATCACCGTCGAAGGCCTCAAGGCCAAGACCGGCAACGGCCGCTTCGCCTACGATTCGTACCGCCGCTTCGTGCAGATGTACGGCGACGTGGTGATGGGTGTGCAGAAGCGCAGCGAGAACGAGCCCGAGCCCTTCGACCAGGTGATGGAGGAGCTCAAGGAGCGGCTGCACAAGCACGAGGACACCGCGCTCACCGAGCAGGATCTCAAGGAGCTGATCGCGCGCTATCGCGTGCTGATCAAGGAGCGCACCGGCCGGGAATTCCCGCAGAACCCCTACGACCAGCTCAAAGGCGCCATCGGCGCGGTGTTCGGCAGCTGGATGAACGAGCGTGCGATCATCTACCGCGACAAGTACAAGATCCCGCATGAGTGGGGCACCGCGGTCAATGTCCAGGCGATGGTGTTCGGCAACATGGGCGACACCTCAGGCACCGGGGTGGCCTTCACCCGCAATCCCGCCAACGGCGCCAACGAGTTCTACGGTGAATACCTCGCCAATGCCCAGGGCGAGGACGTGGTGGCCGGCATCCGCACGCCGCTGAAGATCACCGACATGGCCCGGGATGCGGTGTTCAGCGACGTCTACCAGCAGCTGCTCAAGGTGCGCGCCAAGCTCGAGAAGGAGTTCGGCGACGTCCAGGANNTTCGAGTTCACCATCGAGGAGAAGAAGCTCTACATGCTGCAGACGCGGCATGGCAAGCGCACCGCCCAGGCCTACGTCAAGATCGCCCATGACATGGTCAAGGCCAAGCTCATGACCCCCGAGCATGCCGTGCGCTCGGGCGATCCCCAGGCGCTCGACCAGCTGCTCGCGCCGATCTTCGACAGCGTCGATGAGAAGGCGGCCGAGGCCAGCAGCCTGCTGACCACTGGCCTGCCCGCCGGCCCGGGCGCCGCCTCGGGCATCATCGCCCTGACCGCCAAGAAGGCCGAGGAGCTCGCGGCATCCGGCCAGAAGGCCGTGCTCTGCCGCATCGAGACCAGCCCCGAGGACCTGCGCGGCATGATCGCCGCCGAAGGCATCCTCACCGCCCGCGGCGGCGTCTCGTCGCATGCCGCCCTGGTGGCGCGCCAGATGGGCAAGGTGTGCGTCGCCGGCGCTGGCGAGATCAGCATCGACTACACCACCTCGACGCTCAGCTGCAGCGGCCGCACCTTGCGCGAGGGCGATTTCATCGCCATCAACGGCACCACCGGCAAGGTCTACGGCCGCAAGGTCAAGACCTCCGACAGCGAGCTCAAGCAGGTGCTCATCAGCAAGACCATGAAGCCGCAGGACAGCGAGCTCTTCCAGGCCTATGACTTCGTCATGAAGCTGGCGGACAAGTTCCGCACCCTCGGCCTGCGCACCAATGCCGACCAGCCCGACCAGGCGGCCAACGCCATCGCCTTCGGCGCGGAAGGCATCGGCCTGTGCCGTACCGAGCACATGTTCTTCGAGGGTGATCGCATCGACTCCGTGCGCGAGATGATCCTGTTCGCCGAGGACTATGCCAAGTACCGCGCGGAAGCGGCCGAGGCCAGGGACGACGCCGCCCGCCAGAGCAGCCTCAAGGGCCAGTACAGCCAGGCGATCGAGCACTTCACCGGCGCGCTCAGCACCCTGCTGCCGATCCAGCAGAAGGATTTCGAGGGCCTGTTCGAGACCATGGCCGGCCGTCCGGTCACCATCCGCCTGCTCGATCCGCCGTTGCACGAGTTCCTGCCCCAGGCGGGTCCCCAGACCGAGGCGCTGTCCAAGAAGCTCGGCGTCTCGTATGAGCGCATCGAGGCGCTCGGCCATAGCTTGCACGAGTTCAACCCGATGCTCGGCCATCGCGGTTGCCGCCTGGGCATCGTCTATCCGGAGATCACCGAGATGCAGAGCCGCGCCATCGTGCGCGCGGCGCTGGCGGTGGCCAAGAAGACCGGCAAGAAGGTGCTGCCCGAGGTGATGATCCCGCTGGTCGGCTTCGTCGCCGAGCTCAAGCTCCAGCTGGAGATCGTCAACCGCGTCTTCGCCGAGGAGTTCGCCAAGGCCAAGACCAAGCTGCCCTACCTGGTCGGGACCATGATCGAGATCCCGCGCGCGGCCATCACCGCGCATGAGATCGCCGCCGAGGCCGAGTTCTTCTCCTTCGGCACCAACGATCTCACCCAGACCACCCTGGGCATGAGCCGTGACGACTCGGGCAAGTTCCTGCCGCCGTACCAGAAGCTCGGCATCGTCAAGGCCAACCCCTTCGCCACCATCGACCAGAGCGGTGTCGGCGAGCTGATGAAGATCGCCGTCAAGGGCGGTGAAGCGGTGCGCCCGGGCATCAAGCTCGGCATCTGCGGCGAGCATGGAGGCGATCCGACCACCATCGAATTCTGCCATCAGATCGGGCTGACCTACGTCAGCTGCTCGCCCTTCCGCGTGCCGGTGGCGCGTCTGGCCGCCGCGCAGGCGGCGCTCAAGTACCCCAGCGCCGCCGCCCCGGCGGCAGGGAAGGCCAAGGCCGGGTCAGCGCCCACGTCAGCCAAGTCGGCCAAATCAGCCAAGGCCGTAGCCGCCCGCTAGGCGGGCGGCCCTGCGGCGGTGAGCGCACGCCGGGGAGCCGGCGGCACTCCACTGCTCGACGCGCTGGCGGTCCGTGCCAGACTGCCGTGGTGCAGCCACCTCGTGTCATCGCCATCGCCGCCCGCAAGGGCGGCGTGGGCAAGACCGCCATGTCGGTCGGCCTGGCCCATCGCCTGGTGGCGCGCGGTCGGCGTGTAGCCCTCATCGATCTCGATCCGCAATCCAATGTCGCGGCCATGCTCAGCGGCGATCCGGTCGCCCCCGGTACGGTCGAGCTCCTGGCGCGCCATGCAGTCGAGCCCCAGGTGCTGCACGGCATCCAGGTCTATGCCGGCGGCCCGAGCCTGGATGATCCCGGCCTGGTGATGCGCTTGGATCCCAACGACCTCGCCATCGCGCTGGCCAAGCTGCCGGTCGACGTGGTGATCTGCGACTGCCCTCCCGGGCACCAGCATCTCGAGCGCCTCGCGCTGCGCGCGGGCCAGATCAGCCTGGTGCCCTTCGAACCGCATCCAGTGGCGGTGATCGGCGTGCAGCGGGTGCTGGAGACCATCGCCGCCGATCGCGAGCTGGGCCGTCCCGCCCCCTCGCGGGTGGCGGTGGTGATCTCGCGCTTCGATCCGCGGCAGCGGCGCCTGCATGGCAATGCCGACAAGATGCTGGATTTCTGGAGCGGGCCGGTGCTGACCATGCGCTGGGATTCGACCTTCGCCCAGGCGCTGGCGATCGGCGAACCGCCACCCGGTGGCCGCGCGGTGGACGATCTCGAGCACATGATCGCCTGGATGGAGGCAGCACCATGAACAAGCGGTTCTCGCTCGACAAGGTGAAGGAGAACCAGGCGAAGGTGGCCAGGCACCTGCTGACCCGCGATGACGAGCTGCGCCGGGCTCAGCCAGTGGCCGCGCTGCTGGAATCGCGTACGCGCAGCGAGCTGCCGCTCGCGGCGATCCAGGATCGCCTCGCTGGGGATGCCCGTCCCTGCGCGCCAGAGCATGTGGTGCAGCTGGCGGAGAGCATCGTGCGGCTGGGACTGATCACCCCCATCACCGTGGATGGCGCCCAGCGCCTGATCGCCGGTGGCCATCGACGCGCCGCCCTCGGCGTGCTGGCGCTCTCCGGCGAGGCGCGCGCGCAGGCGTTCGCCGCCCTGGTCGCGGCCTACGCCAGCGCCAGTCCGCGCCAGCGCCCTGACGCTGCCGCCATCGCCGCGCTGGGCACCCGGCTCCAGGCCCTGCCGGTGTGGCAGGGCCTGGTTCCGGTCTATGTGATGGCGATCGATGCCGCCACCGATCCTGATCTGGCCCTGCGCATCGAGGTGGCCGAGAATGAGCACCGCAAGCAGTACACCCGCCACCAGGTCCTCGACCTCGCCCGGCGGCTGCGCGCCAGTGGCTTCAAGGATACCCCTGGACGGCCGGCCGCGGGCGAGCGGGCGCTACGCCCCGAGCTCATCGCCGTATTCGGCATCTCGCGGGCGACCGTCGCCCGCTACCTGGCCGCTCCCGAACGGCCACCGGTCGTTGGCCTGCCGAGCGAACGCTTCACCCGGCTGCGCCGCGAACTGCGCCTAGCCCTGCCGCTGATGAGCGGGCCAGTGGCAGAGACCGCCCAGCAGTTGGAGCAGCAGCTGGCGGCAGTGGTGGAGCTCCGTGCTGCCGCGCGTCAGGCGGCTGAGCAGCGGACGCCCCCTGTGACGGGCAGCCTGCCGACTGAATCCCTGGATGCGGCCGGCCCAGTAGTACCCCCTGCCCCCTGACCGTGGGCGGGCGCGGGACGTCGAGCAGGCGCTGAACGGCTGAACGAACGATAATGGGCTCAGGTGAGCCCGTTTGCTCGATGACCGGCGTCTGCACGCGCTGGGTGTCCCGGGCTCCCGATCACCACAGTGCCACGTGAAAAGGGCTCACCTGAGCCTCTATGCTGGAGATCCATGCCCACGGATGCCCCAGCCTGTCGGGCGGATAATGGGCTCAGGTGAGCCCAATGCAGCCCTGGGTGCTCCGAGACAGGCGTCGTGGGTCAGGGCGATTTGGGCGCGCCATCACTGGCATTCGCCTGCTTGATGATGCGATCCATGATCGCCACCACGCGTTGGAAGTGGTCGTGACTGTCGAAGTGCAAGGTCACCGACCCGGCACCCCCCCGGTCCTTGAGCGACACCCGGGTGCCGAAGAGATGGTACAGGTTGGTTTCCAATTCCCGGATATGCGCGGTTTTGGCCTCTGGCCGCGGATCCTTGGCGTTGGGAGGTCCGCGCGTGACCAGTCGCTCGAGGTCGCGGACCGACAGGCCCTGGTCGAGGATCTGCCGTGCGAGCTCCCTCTGCCAACCGGGATCGCTGCACCCTGCCAGGATCTTGGCGTGGCCGACGGTGAGCTGCCGCGAGGCCACCAGCTGCTGGAGCTCGTCGGGCAGCGTCAGCAGGCGCAGGCTGTTGCTGATGCTGCTGCGCTCCTTGTTCAGCCGTTCGGACAGGGCATCATGGGTCAGCTGGTGCTGGTCGATGAGTGCCTGATAGGCCTGGGCCAATTCGATCGGATTGAGGTTCTCGCGCTGGATGTTCTCGATCAGGCGCAGTTCGGCGAGGTGCTGGGGATTGGAGTCATCGCGCACCACCACCGGGATCTTGGTCAGGCCTGCCAGCTTCGCCGCCCGCAGGCGGCGCTCGCCTGACAGGACTTCATACCCGACCTCCCGTTTCATCACCACGATCGGTTGCAAGATGCCATGCTGGCGCACGCTGGCCGCCAGTTCGATCAACGCCTGCTGGTCAAACTCCTGGCGTGGATTCACGGCGGGTGGGGCAACCAGGGTCAGGTCGACCTCGAGGTAGCCCTTGGCCGGTTCACGCCTGACGGTCTTCGCGAACACATCGCTGAGACTGCGTCCCAGGCTATTATCGCTTAAAGCCATGTATAAGCTCCTGTGCAGCAGAGAGATAGGCGATTCCACCGCGACTGAGGGGGTCGTAATCCAGAATCGTCTTGCCATGCGAGGGCGCCGCGGCCAGCGCGACATCCCGTGGAATGACGGAGCGGAAGGCCCGCTCGGCGAAATGCTGCCGGATCTCCTGCTCCACCTGGTAGGCAAGGGGATAACCGGGGTCGAACATGGTGAGGAGGATGCCGCGCAGATCGATGGTGGCCTCTGCCTCGTCACGCAGGATCTCCACATAGGCGAGCAGGTGCGATAACCCCTCGAGGGCGAAGTATTCGCTCTGCAGAGGAATGACCAGGTGATCGGCTGCCAGCAGCGCATTGGTGGACAGCTGGGCCAGGTTCGGAGGGCAATCGATGAAAATGACATCGAAGGCATCCCGCAGGGGCGCCACCAGCTGGCGCAGGATGAAGCGACCATGCGGCGACCGCAGCAGCACGGCCTCCTGGTCGAGAAGATCCGCACCGGCCGGGACCACAGACAACCCCGATTGCACACACGGCACCGGCTGCGCCTGGGAGTAGATCGAGCCCTGACCGGTCACGGTTCCGCCCAGGACGCTCGAGGCATTTCCTTGCGGATCGGAATCGATGACCAGGGTCTTCAGGCCCGCCAGAGCGCAGAAGGCAGCGAGATTCACCACCGTGGTGGTCTTGCCGACGCCACCCTTCTGGTTGGAGACCGCGATGACATGGGCCATGGTGGCGGGACCTCGGCCGGGATGTTAGGCAGTCCATCAGCCAATTCAATCGACGCGGTTCCACGTGGAACCAGCGACATCGGACAGAGAGTGCTTCGCCCTGGGACCGCCCGCATCTCAGCGGCCGCTGACGGTGGTTCCACGTGGAACCGCCGACAGGAGTCGCTGGGTGACGGATGGTGGACACGGAGGCGCAGCGGCGGTTCCACGTGGAACCGACCAGCTGCGGTCGTCAGCGCACGCTGCAGAAGCCGGTCCGGAAGCTCGTCAGAGACGGCGCAGGGTCACGGTCGGGGTCAACGTCACCTGCTGGCCATCGATGCTATGGATGGCAGCGAAGAAGGACCGGCTGGTCAGGGGATGGGTCACGACTTCGATGGTGGCGTGGCCCTGGGCGTCTGGTGTCCCCTGATGGATGCTGAGGATGCTGACCCCGTGCTGACTGAAAATCTGCGTGATGCTGGCCAGGACACCGGCGCGGTCCGGGACATGAAATCTAGCGTAACTACCTGTCAATTCAGCATCTTCTGGCAAAAGTGCGACATCATGCGCAGCGCTGAAGAAGCGAAAGCGGCTGGCGGTGGCCTGGTAGCGTCCGGTACAGACATCGACGACATCGGCGAGGATGGCACTGGCGGTCGGCAGGGCGCCTGCGCCCTGGCCGACCAGCAGCGTCGGTCCCGCAGCACTGCCCAGGACATGGATGCCGTTGTAATTGCGCCTGACCGAGGCGAGGGGGTGGTCGAGCGGGACCAGGGTAGGCGCGACCCGCAGCTCCAACCCGCCATCCCCCCGTTTCGCTACGGCCAGGAGCTTGATCCGCGCCCCCATGGTCTTGGCCGAGAGGATGTCGGCCTGGGTGATCTGCTGGATGCCCTCGCAGCGGATGGCGTGGATCGGGATGCGGCTGTGATAGGCGATGCGGGCGAGGATGGCCAGTTTATGGGCCGTGTCCGTGCCGTTGACATCCAAGGTGGGGTCCTCCTCGGCATAGCCGAGGCGCTGGGCCTCCAGCAGGGCGTCACCATAGCTGCGACCCTCCTCCTCCATGCGGGTGAGGATGTAGTTGCAGGTGCCGTTGAGGATGGCGTAGATGGCATCGATGCGGTTGGCCACCAGGCCATCGCGCAGGGCGGCGATGATCGGGATGCCGCCGGCGACCGCGGCTTCGAAGGCGATGCTGACGCCACGGCTCGCCGCGCGCGCGAACAGCTCGTCGCCGTGCTCGGCCAGGAGCGCCTTGTTGGCGGTCACCACGTGCTTGCCCGCATCGAGGCAGGCGATGCAGATGTCCTTGGCCACGGTGGTGCCGCCGACCAGGTGGATGACGGTGCTGATCGAGCGATCGGCCAGCAGGATCTCCAGGCGGTCGGTGACCACCGCCGTGCCGGGGCTCTGGGCGCGCTCGCGCTCGGGGCGCCGGGTGACGATGGTCTTGAGCTGGATGTCCAGACCGCAGCGCTCGGGCAGCAGCTGGGGATCCCGTTGCAGGATCTCCACCACGCCCCCGCCCACCGTCCCCCAGCCGATCAGGCCGATCGGGCACCCGTGCATGGCCATTCCCCCCGGGCGCCCCGACCGGGCACCCTCGTTCCGACATGGTGGAGCTCAGCTCCGCTCTGCAAGACCGTCGCGGCGCGTCCGACCGCCGGGTTCAGATCCCTTCGCCCAGCCGTTCTGCCAGGAAGGGGCTCAGCCCGGCGCTGAGGATCTTCGCCTGGGTGCGCTTCACATCGTAGGCCAGGCGATGGAAGGTCAGCTGCTCGCCGTCCAGGGTGGCGAAGCTGGCGCGGGTGTCATGGTCGCGCGGCTGGCCGACCGAGCCGACGCAGACATAGGCCTTGTGACCCTTGGGGATGCGGAAGCTGCGGTGGCGATCATGGGGGATCATCACCCCCACCGCGGTGGCCAGGAAGGGGGTGTGGTTGTGGCCGGCGAAGCAGATGTCGAAGCCGGAGAAATCGCGGTTCAAGGTCTCGATCATCTGCTGGGATTCCACCGGATTCTCCGGCTCGTCGACATAGTCATGCACCGGGTCGTAGATCGAGCCGTGCACCAGCAGCAGGTTGCCCTTGAGCACGAACGGCTGGCGCTCCTTGAAGAAGGCCATCGGGCTGTCGGGACCGGTGACCGAGCTCAGCGCGGTGCGGGTCCAGTCGATGGCCTTGGCGGCATGCGGGTTGAAGCGGTGCTTGCCGGTGACCAGGGCCTCCTCGTGGTTGCCCATCAGCGAGACCGCGAAGTGGCTCTTCGCCAGGCGCGCCAGCGCCAGCGGATCGGGACCATAGCCGATGACGTCGCCCAGGCAGTAGATCTCCTTCACCCCGAGCGTTCGGCAGTGGCTCATCACCACCTCGGCGGCTTCGAGGTTGGCATGCAGATCGGAGACGATGGCGATCATGGCGTGTAGCCCGGCAGCGGGTGGTCGGTGCATTCGCGGTAGAGCCGGGCGACGATCGCCAGATTGAGGCCGACCACGGTATCCCAGCTGCCTTCCAGCTCGGTGACGAAGCGGTCGCCATGCTCCTGGATGGCATAGGCGCCGGCGCGGCCATCGCTCTCGCCCGAGTTCACGTAGGCGTCGATCTCCTCCTCGGTGAGGGGGCGCATGGTGACGCGGGCGGTGGCCAGGCGCGCCGCCTGGGTCTGGACCGAGCCATCCGGGGCGAACACCGCGCAGGCGTGGCCGGTGACCACGGCATGGGTGGTGCCGCTGAGCTGGGCGAGGATGCGCTTGGCGTCCGCGCGGTCGGTGGGGGTGCCGAGGATGAGGTTGCCGAGCGCCACCACCGTATCGGCGCCGATGACCACCGGGCAGAGCGCCAGCTGGGCCGGCGTCAGCTGCGCCCCGGCGGCCTTGGCGCGCGCCCGCTCGAGCGCCAGCACCTGGGGTTGCGCATGGCGGATGTCGTCCTCGCGGCAGCTGCTCGGGACCACCGTGGCGTCGACATGGGCGCGCGCGAGGAGCATCGCGCGCTGGGGGCTGCGGCTGGCGAGGTAGATCACGCATGAGCATACGCCGGGACTTCAGCGACCGCAAGTCGCAGCGAGCTGGCGGATGCGAGCGTCCGGGGGCGGACGGGCACGCGCGAGTTGCCGCTTGCCAAGTGATCGGCAGGGCCGACGACGCATGCATGCCGCCTCCCGCCCACCGCCTCAGCGGACCACGGTCCCGCGCCCTCTTCGCCGCCGCCTGCCGGGTCATCCCTGGCGGGGTCAATTCGCCGGTGCGCGCCTGGAAGCGCCTGGGCGGCCACCCGCCGGTGATCGCTTCGGGCAGCGGCGCCTGGATGGTCGATGTCGATGGCAGGCGCTATTGCGATTATGTGCTCAGCTGGGGGCCGTTGCTGCTCGGGCACGCCCATCCGGCGGTGGTCGCGGCGGTCGAGCGCGCGGCGCAGCATGGCCTGAGCTTCGGCGCCTGCACCCCGGGAGAGGGCCGGCTGGCCGCGCTCCTGTGCCGGGCGCTGCCGAGCATGCAGCAGGTGCGCCTGGTCTCCTCCGGCACCGAGGCGACCATGAGCGCGCTGCGCCTGGCGCGCGCGGTGACCGGACGCGAGCTGGTGATCAAGTGCGATGGCTGCTACCACGGCCATGTCGATGCGCTGCTGGTGGCGGCCGGCAGCGGCTGCGCGACGCTGCAGCAACCGGATTCCGCCGGCGTCCCCCCAGCCTTCGCGGCCACCACCCTCTCGATCCCCTACAACGACATCACCGCCGCCGAGACGGCGTTCCGCCGCCACCGCGGCCGCATCGCCGCCTTCATCATCGAACCGGTCGCCGGCAATATGGGCTTGATCCTGCCGGCGCCGGGCTATCTCGCCGCGCTGCGAGCACTGTGCACGCGCCACGGGGCGCTGCTGCTGTTCGACGAGGTGATGACCGGCTTCCGCACCGCCTGGGGCGGCTACCAGCGCCTCTGCGGCGTGACCCCCGATCTGACCTGCCTGGGCAAGGTCATCGGCGGCGGCATGCCGGTCGGCGCCTATGGCGGAGCGCGCACGCTGATGCGCCATCTCGCGCCGCAGGGCGACTGCTACCAGGCCGGCACCCTGAGCGGCAACCCGGTGGCGGTGGCGGCCGGTCTGGCGACCCTCGCCGGTGCCAGGCGTCCCGGCTTCTTCCCGCGCCAGGCGGCGCGCCTGACGCGCCTGGTCAGCGGCCTGCGCGATGCCGCGCGCCGGCACGGCGTCGCCCTCCAGCTCAGCCAGGCGGGGACGATGTGGGGATTCACCTTCACCGATCGTCCGGTCACCGACCTGATCTGCGTCCAGCAGAGTGATCTGGCCCGCTGGAGGCGCTTCACCGTGGGGATGCTCAGCGAGGGGGTCTACCTGGCTCCCAGTCCCTATGAAGCCGCCTTCTGGTCCTCCGCTCATGGCGAGGGCGAGATCCGTCATACCCTCGCCGCCGCTGATCGGGTGCTGGCGGGGATGGGATGAGGCGCCCACGGCTGGTAGGTCCATACCACCCATCCACTGGTCGATGGTATCACACAGCCAATATGCCCCCGCGCCTCTCTACGGGGCTGGCAGGCCCGATCTGCTAGACTCGACGCGGATTTCCACTCCGGCATTGCGACATGTAGAACGGACACGTGCGTATGGCCCCGATAAGCGTGATAAAGCGTGATAAGGAACAGCTGCTCATGAGTGCGTGCGGACATTCCTCTCCGGCCGCAACGAGCCCGCCGGCACCCCGGGCCCACCTGCGCGCCGCCTTCACCCTGATCGAGGTGATGATCTCGGTCGCGGTGCTGTCGGTCGCGCTGGCCACCATGCTCGGCACCATCTTCTCCCTGCATAACGCGCACCAGGGCGAACGCGATGAGGCGCAGGTGCAGCAGATCTGCAATACCATGGTCGAGCGCGTCATGGGCGCCAACTTCTCGACCCTCGGCCAGATGGTCTCCGCCTCCATCCAGCAGGACCAGAACGCCTGGTCCTGGCAGCGCCGGGCGACGCTGATCCCGTCCGTCTGGCAGATCGAGTTCGGCCAGGTCACCTCGCTAGGCGCCACCCTCACCCAGCCGATGAATCCGCCGTTGATGGAGAACGTCCCCACCAGCGATCCGAACTATGCGACCCGCGACCTGATGGCGCTCGGCCTGGAGACCCAGCTCACCGGCCTCAATGGCCTGCGGATCTACCTCGAGTACTACAATGTGAACCTCTTCTCCGATCTGGCCAACCTCGCTGCCCTGCCGAGCCCACCGTCCCCGCATGCCGCCTGGGTCTGCGAAGTCGGCGATCCGACCCTGACCGATCCGACCACCAACACCATCCCGGCCGCGGCCAATCCGGTCACCTTTCCGACCTTCAAGCTCTCGACCAACACGCCCACCGACGTCTTCCATCCAGAATTCAGCGGCGGCACCTGGAACGGTGGCGCGGCCAACCCGACCCAGATCAACCTGGTCCAGCCGGTGCCCACCGACCTCTTCACCCTGGTGCAGCGGGTCAATGATGCGGTCCTGGTGCGCATCCTGGTGTTCTGGATCGCCAGCAACGGCGGTCAGCGCTGGCATGAAGTGACGATCATGCGCAGGAACAACATATGATGCTCCACCACCGCCGCGGCTTCACCCTACTCGAGCTGATGATCTCGCTGTCGATCTTCGTCCTGGTCATGAGCCTGGTGATGGACACCCTGGCCAACGTCTCCAACTATTCGTACCAGGAAGCGCATCAGGACGACATGAGCCTGGAAGGGCGCAACAGCTCCGTCCAGATCACCAACGACATCGCCAACTCCGCCTGGCTGTACGACTTCAATACGAGTCTGCACCAGCTGATCACCACCGGCGTGCCCAACACCGTCGGCTATGTGCCGCAGACGCCGTACCCCAACAATCCGCTGCTGCCATGGGTGTGGGTGGACACCACCTCGACCGCGCCGAACGAGAAGGATTGCCTGGAATACGTCAAGATCCGCACCTCATCGACGATCGCCACATCGCCCTACGCCGAGCACTACTTCACCAACAACCTGCGCAACCCCAGCAACCCCACCCAGGTGGCGCCGGTGGTCACGCTCGACCAGTACGCCACGGCGCCGAGTTCGCCGTTCTTGATCGTCAATCCGAACTACCCGGCCGCGCCCGGCCTGGATGACATCTACATCTCCCATGTGTGGGAATCGTCGACCGCCGGGCTGACCTTCGACCAGAACATGACCTCCAACTGGCTGCGCCACTACCATCTCGAGGTCATCAATGTGCAGACCATCCAGACCACGCCGACGGTGATCCAGACCGGGCAGCTGGTGCGCACCTACTTCAACGGCCAGGGCAGCGGCCAGCCGACCCCCGGCTCGGACAACGGCACCTGGAACTCCAGCGACATCCAGATCCTCGCCTATGACGTGCAGTCGTTCGTCGTCCATACCCAGTACCAGGAAGGGGTGAACGGCTCGGGGCAGAACATCGAGCTGGGACCCAACCAGGTGAGCTTCTCGATCGTCCAGACCAAGCCGACCGCCAGCGCGGGGGTCTATGTCACCCATACCACGACCTTCGTCTCGTCCATGCGCAGCATCACCTACCAGTGACCGTGATTCATGCTCCCGCCCGCATGCGGGCCGGAGCGAGGAGGATTCCATGAACACCCCGACACGCGCACCCAGTCCGCGCGCCCGCAGCTGGCGCAGCGGCAGCACCCTGGTGGTGACGATGATCGTGCTGGCCTTCGTGGCGAGCGTGCTGTCGATCAGCAGCGGCCAGATGCTGGGCATGCACAACCTGCAGGGCGCCAACCTCATCGCCCAGTCGAATTCCAATGCCGCCGAGGCCGGCGCTTCGCTGGTCGAGGGCTGCCTGCGCACCTACGCCAGCAACAACGCCGCCCTGACGGTGGACATCGCCCCGACCCAGGCGGCGGCGACCACCGCAGGGGTGACGGTGGTGCCGGCGGTATGGATGAACTACATGGGCTACACCGGGCCCTACCAGACCTGGCTGGGCGCAGTCGGCCAGACCGCCTGGCCGAACCTGTGGATCGGCAACACCATGATCCAGTGGAGCATCCAGCCGGTGGTCCTGAGCTCGAGCACCTACAGCGGCACCACCGCTCCCGGCGGTTCGGTCGCCTATAACTACAATGCCCTCCATCCGGTGACCGGCACGACCGGGGAGACGATCGCCAATCCCGGCTTCTTCAACTACCAGATCACCGTCACCGCCTACTACGTCGATCCGGTGCAGCTGGCGCAGTCGGGGCAGACCATGGCCTCCGCCACGCCCTGGACGACGCCCGGGCTGGTCAAGTCGATCATGCAGGTGCAGCGCCAGGTCGAGCTCAAGATGCTCAACCTCTTCCAGTACGTGATCTTCTACGGCGCCACCGGCCCGGCCGGCGACATCGAGTTCCATCCCGGCAGCGCGCTGACGGTGACCGGCGCGGTGCACAGCAACAACGCCATCTACTTCGGTGGCACCAGCCTGAGCGGCACTGACTACCACGCCGCGACCGACCAGGGGGGCCAGATCACCATCGGCACCAACAGTGCCTACGTCGGCATCGATGCCCCGGGCGGCATCTTCCGCCTGCAGAAGGACGTCAACGAATGGATGGTGATCAACAACTTCAGCGCCCAGCCGGCGGTCGCGACCATCCTCGATCCGCAGAACGTGCCGCAGCGTAACGCCACCATCGCCGGGACCTCGATCGCGATGTCCGGGGACAACGACCTCAACGGCGATACCGACACCAGCGCCATCGTCCAGCTCAACGGCATCGGCCTGGTCAGCACCAACGATACGCGCACCGGGCTGAAGATCTCCCTGCAATCGAAGTACATCCGCGATTCCAGCAACGGCGCCGGCATCGTCCAGACCCTGGCGAACTTCCCCCAGTTGGCTGGCTACCCCTTCGAGTACCAGCAGATCGTGCCCACGGCGGTCAACGGCCAGACCACGCCGCTGTGCATCAAGGGCGCGGTCCCGGGCAGCGCAGCGATCACCTGGAACCCCAACGAATACACCATCGCCTCGTCGGTCTACCCCAATTCGCAGAAGCTCTACTACAACAGCGTCGGCGTGCATAACTGGGGCATCTCCACCACCCCCAGCGCCTATCCGGTGTATGCCTCCGACCTGCCACTCTTCAATCTCCAGAGCCCGACCACCGCCGGAGCCACCTACCAGGACATCTGGCCGACGCAGCGCGACATCGATTGCGACTACCTCTCCATCCCCAACGGCGGCGGCAGCTTCCTCCCGGCGATCGATGCCGGCACCATCACCCAGATGTACTGGCCCCCGGTCTTCATGGGCAACTACGATGGGCGCCCTCATTACGACAACCGCCAGGACACCTACCTGCCGATCTCCTCGGCCTCCCCGGTGGTCGGCTCGGCCGTGGAAGGCTACTTCCTCTCCGAGGCCCTGCATGGCATCGGCGGCGCAACCACCACCGGCCTGGTCATCCGCGAGCGCGGCGCCCCCAACATCAACTTCACCTGGGATCGCGTCTCGCAGGCGCCGACCGCGCTGCTGACACCGCAGCAGGGGTCGTTGGTGATCTCGGACCCCACCGGCACCCTGGGGCTCGGAGGTGCGCCGTTCTGGGTCCAGCCGTCTCCGGCTCCGGCATCCTACCAGGAATGGGCCAATGCCTACGCCGCGATGATGATGAGCAAGTATGTGGTCACCCTCGGGTACACCACCGCCTCGGGAACGGCGAAGCAGCCGCTCGACATCACCATCCCCTTCTTCAAGTACGGCTTCGGCTCGCATGCCTACATCCCGCTCTCGGTCGCACCGAACTGCTTCGCTCTCGGGCCCACCGAGGCGACCGCCACCGCCACGCCGCTGCAGCAGCCGCAGCCCTTCGGCATGATCGCCACCAGCAGCCTGTTCATCAATCCGCGCGAAGGCGCCTGGCTCGAAGCGAACAACTACCTCACTGCGGCCCAGGCGGCGGCCTACTACACCGACGCGCTGACCTTGAACATCGGCCAGATCTGCGCCTTCATCCACTACACCGCCTGGGCCACGGTCGATCCCTACGGCCAGACGGCGAACAACCCCGCGTCGGGGCTGTCGAGCGGCTTCAACGGCATCATCTATGCCCACCGCACCATGCGCACCTATTCGCCGCTCGGCAGCGGAGGGACCGCGTACGCCGTCGCCATCCCATGCAGCAATGCGGCGACCTATAACGTCCCGGGCGGATCATATCCCTACCTGAGCGGATACTCCACGCTGTTCAACGGCTCAGCTGCAAGCGGCAACATCCTGGCTGCCGGTTCCCGTGTCCTGCCGATCTACGATCCATGCGATCCGCTCGGCTACAATCCGACCCAGGGGTACTGGAGCAGCAACCTCTACCTGACACCCGCCAACCAGGTCTCGACCCTGGGGATCGGCAGCAGCTCGACGGCGATGTACCCGGTGGTCGGCATCACCACCAACACCAATGGCGGCATCGTCGGCGCGGGCACGCCGGGCCTGGTCACCTCGCAGACCTACCTCGGCCAGCCCAACGTCTGGTCGGTCTATCCCACCAACCTGGCGGTGCGCATGTACAACGGCTCCGCGGTCAACTGGGGCGGCGTGCAGCCCGCAGCCAACAACCGTCCGCAGGGCCTGACGGTGATCACCCCCAACACCTGCTATCTCCAGGGCGACTACAACACCATGCCCTACCCTGACAGCTCGGGCAACCAGCAGATCACCCCGTGCGCGGTCTTCTGCGACGGCCTCACCACGCTCTCCAACAGCTTCAACGACACCGAGACCACCTATACCGGCGGCGACCAGCAGGCCACCAGCACCACCTACATCATCTCGGTGGTCATCAACAACCAGCCGACCGACCTGGAGAACACCCAGGAGGAGGGCAGCGACGGCACCCACAACGTCATCCGCTACATGGAGAACTGGGGCGGCACCACCTGGACCTTCGAGGGCAGCCTGGTAGTGCTCAACCGCATGCGCTACACCCGCTCCTACGTCCCTGGTTCGCCGAGCGGCAACAGCCCCTTCGCGGTCGCCCAGCAGAACTGGCCGTTCCCGACCGTGGCCTATCACGGCACCACCGCCGGCGGCTTCTATGGCGTGCCAGCTTGCGTCTACAAGTTCAACTCCGACCTGCTGACCTCGGCCGGCCAGCCGCCCGCCTCGCTCTCGGGGGTGGAGACCCAGCGGGTGGTCAACACCATCAACCTGATCAACAAGTAGCAACCGCCCCCGCCCCCGCCC
>PLEW01000048.1 GCA_003136555.1 Planctomycetota bacterium
AACCTGGGCGTTGCCATGCTGTAGGTCGAGAGTTCGCATCTCGTCACCATCAAGAAGATTTATCAGCTGTGGAATTCAAACATCCAAACATCCGCAGGGGGAGATATGGGCGCCTGGCCAGGAACATTCGATTTCTGGGGGAATCTGGGGACGTCCACCGGGACATTGCGAGGATTAAATAGTGACGGCAGCCTTACTGGATTCGCCAATGTATCACTTCAATCACTCGGTATGACGCAAGAAATGGCGCTGAACCTTGCCCAAAAAAAGGAAAAGGAAATCCATATGCGCTGGGACGCCATTGAAGAAGACATTAAAATCATAAATGCGGCAATAGCGGCAGGATTCTTCATAGCTGGTCTTATTGCCGCTGCGGTTGGTGCGGCAATGGTGGTTACAGGTGTGATTGTTCTCGTGGGCGTCGTTTTGGCGATCGCTGGTTTAATTGCGGAATGGTTTGTTCCAAAGGATACGCCGCTGGATTTGGCGATTAAGGCTAATTTCCCAAGTGCCGCATCAGCACAGGGAGGATGATCAGAGTGGTGCCATTAAGTAAATATCGCATCGTAATCATGGCCATATGCGCGTTGGGAGCCGCATATAATATTTACTATATCGTCAAATCCAGATCTTCGTCCAACCAGCGCGATGCGATGAAGCCTCAATTCAAAGATGCATTAAAAAATATGCCTACACCCTCAGGTTTAGGCGCGGCCTCATCGGATAATGTGCCGGCAACTCAGCAACAGATCGATACTATTCAGGGGATATTGGCTACCGGCAATGTGCGCGAGCGAGTTTCCGCACTCGAAGCATTGGCTCACATGCAGGGCCCGGAATTATTAAGACCGATACTCACGGCTACAACCGATCCAGATGCTGAAGTTCGCGCTAAGGGCATAGAGGCGCTTGCTGTGCGTAAAGGACCCGAAGCGCAGGCCGCGGCTCTTCGTGCATTAGCCGATACCGATGTCAACGTGAGGGCACAGGGGGCATTGACTCTGGCAGCGTTGAATGATTCCGCCTCGTTGAAGCCACTGCTCCGGCAGTTGCAAATTTCCGAAGACGATTACGAGATTTCCATGCTTTTCGTTTCTCTAAATACTTTTGCAAGTGAGGCCATTCCGGAACTCAAGAGAATGCGATGCGCTGCTCGATGCGCATGGGATTCCAGGGCAGATCGAAGTTCACCAGGGTATCGCAGAACTGCAGGTTGTGGCCTTCACCACCGGCCTCGGTGGCGAGCAGCACGCCGACCCGATCACGGAAGTCGGCGATGGCCTGATGCTTGGCGGCGGCATCGATGCCACCATGGAAGACCGCATGGGCGATGCCGGCCTGGGCCAGCACGTCGTGCAGGCGGTCGAGGGTGTCGCGGAAGGCGGCGAAGACCAGGGCCTTGCCCGCTGGGCGGGAGCGCAGGAGCTCGATCAGCCGCCGCTCCTTGGCCGAGGTGCCGATGGCGGCCAGCCGCCCAAGCAGCGTCGTCGCCTGCGCATCGCTTGAATTCGGCTTCGCTGCGCAGGTGACCCGGCTCCAGCAGGGTCAGGAGGTTATAGAGCTCCAGGAGGTCGTTCTGCACCGGTGTGGCGGAGAGCAGGAAGCAGAATCGGCGGCGTAGGCTATTGACCAGCTGGAAGTTGCGGGTGTTGCGGTTCTTGCAGTGGTGGGCCTCATCGACCACCACGAGATCCCAGGGCACAGCGGCGACCTCGTCCATGAAGCGCTTGGACTTGGCCAGCGACAACGAGGTCAGGACGCGGTCATGGTCCTTCCAGAATCCGGCCTTGGCTGCGCTTCGCTGCTCGGCGACCATGAACGACAGGCGGAATTTGGCTTCCAGCTCCTCGGCCCACTGCGGCACCAGGTTCGCCGGGACCAGCACGAGTACCCGCTTGGCCAAGCCTCGCAGCAGGTATTCGCGCATCAGGAGGCAGGCTTCGATGGTCTTCCCCAAGCCGACTTCATCGGCAAGCAGCACACGACCGCGGAACTGGCGCAATACCCGGCGCACCGTCTCTATCTGATGCGGCAGCTGCTCCACGCCCTGGAGACCGTCGAGGCAGAGGAGCTCATCGTACCCGCGCAGCAGCCGCAAGCGTGCCGATTCCAGGCGCAGATCGATACCCATGGGATCGGCAAGCCCCGGGACACCGGTCGGGCCGGACACGGTCACCGCCACGCGCAGTCCATCGGGGGTGGTACCGGCACCAGAACGCCAGGCATCGACGAGCCAGCTCATGCGCCGTCAACCGCCTCGGCCAGGCGGTCCCGCTGGGCCGACGCATGCCGGTGGCGGGCGCTGTCGCGTTGGTAGGAGGCCGTCGTCTTCGTGCATACCAGGCTGTAGGGGCTGCCGCGCCGTTCAAGAGCGGTGTCCACATCGCAGGAATGCCGCCGGATGACCTCGAGAAGATGCTGGCGGCGGGATTCGCGCAGCGGGAAGCGCTCGCACGGCCGACGCGGATCGCGCAGAAAGGAATCCAGCTTCTGGCAGTCGGCGCAGGAGCAGGCGGTCAGACCGGGGCGGGCGTGGTCTGCGGGCGGCTGCGGCACGTCTGCGACCTGCCGATCCAGGTGGACCAGGACCCGGTCGGCCCAGGGACGGATCCACGCGGTCCGCTTGGGATCGTGGCGGTGCATGGCGAGGATCGCCTCGGCCTGGACGCCGGCAGGGTCGGCCCACTCCGGGGTCAGGCCGGTGACGAGGCGGTCCCGGAGGGAATCGGCGCGCAGCGCGTGGAGGGCCTGGGCCAGGTGGACGAGGACGGCGATGCCCTCGGGCCGGGCCTCGGTCGGACGGGCCACCGCCAGCTGCACGAGGGCCTGGGCGCCGGCGAGTGCCGTAGCCCGGCATGCCTCTTCACCGCGGGCGGCGATCCGGACCAGGAGGTCCGCGTCCCGTTCCAGGCTGCGCGCGGTGCTGGCTGCCCATACCGCCGCGATCGCTGGAGCCAGGGCGGGAGCGCCATAGCGATCCAGCATGGCGTCGAGCCCAGGCGCTGGCTGCTCCTCCGGGTCGACCGCCAGGACCAGCCTTAGGTACTGGTCCGCCAGCGCGGCGTCGCCGATCTCCGCTAGCAGGGAGGCCACGCGCCCAGGTTCCGGTCGCTCGCCGTGGCCGGGGTGGCCAACGCGGATCCACCGCTCCAATGCCGCGCGGGCGATGTCGGCGACGGCTGCGCCGTGGGGAACGGGATGGCGCAGGCGGTGCTCAAGAGCGCCAAGGGTCGCCATCACGCCTGCAGCTACCAGCAGCTGACTGGTACGCGACGGGTGCCACAGGATCACCGCCGCGCAATGGTACCAGCGCGTCAGCTCCATGCCGGCATTGCCGGTGTAGCCTTCGAATTCGGTCTTGGCCACCTCCTCGGTGAGCGTGTCGTAACCGTCGAGGAAGTCGGACTGCGCCACTTGCAGCTGGCCCAGGGGCACGGCTGTGCCGCTCGAATCTATCCAGCCGGAGGCGTACAGCTCCTCGTCGATGATCTCGCCCATCTCCATGCTTTCCGGATCATCCTCATCGTCGATCGGATATTCCGGCTCGCCGACCACCCGGTAGGTGACCAGAGCCAGGTGGGCTTCCAGTCCGGCGCTGCTGGCGGCGGCGAAGAGGGCCTCGGCCTGCGCCCGATCGGTGCCCTTGAGCCAATCCGGCTGCAAGCCGTCCTCGCTGTAGGCATGCTGCATGGGGATGATGAGCAGGCCGTCGGTAGCCGCCTGCGTGGCACGCCAGGCGGCCAGACCCTTCCTCAGGGCCGCAACCTCCCTGCCGAAGTCGGGGGCCAGGACCTTCTTGCGGCTGGCGGGCAGGACGAGGTTATAGACCAGGACGAGGCGGTGGCCCTGCTCCAGGGGCAAGATCTCATGTTCGCAGTCGGCATACCAGGCCAGCGCCTGGGGAAGGAAAGCTTGCGACGGATCGTCGCCTCTCCAGCGGACTTCGGCTCCTTGATGGCGGATGATGATGGCCCCGCCCCGGAAGCTGGACGGCAATTGGAGCGACAGGGTGGCGACCATGCCGGGTTCCTTCTCGCCATCACGGTGAGGCAGGAAGAAGTCCCCTGCGCGGTAGAGCAGCAGCTCATGCAGCCGCGCGGTCAATCCCTGTCCCGCCAGTCCCAGGGCTTCGGCCAGGGGCTCCACCACGTCCGCCAACCACTCCTCCCAGGCGGGGTTAGCGAACTGGACCCGATCGGGGGCGAAGCGCAGCACGCGCCGGACGTTGGGATTGGTGACGGTACTGCGACCCCGCCCATACCCTGCCGGGCTGCCCAGGGATTCGAGGGCTCCGGCCTGAGCCGAGTCCAGGGGCAGCGCGACCATGCCGAGGCCCTCGATGCGCAACCCTGGAAGGATCGGCGGTCCCACCGCCGAGGAGCAGAATTCCAAGGGACGGTCGATGCGCTCCAGGCAAGCCCGCAGATCGGCAGTGACGGACATGGGATGGGTCTATGGGGCCAATTCTGCCAGGGTCAACGGGCAGATTGCGACGGCATCAGATCGTGCAGCAGCAAGCGCGGATGACGCGCCAGGAGACGGAGAAGCGCCTTGGCTGGACCCTCGGGCTGGCGACGGCCTTGCTCCCAATTCTGCAAGGTATCGACACTGATGCCCA
>PLEW01000194.1:0-6304 GCA_003136555.1 Planctomycetota bacterium
GTGTTGTTGTCGCTGATCACCAGGACGAAGGGCGAGACCAGCCCCTTGTGGGCAAGGCCGGGGATGGCGGCGACGGACTCCTTGGCCTCGCCTTCCATCATCGCGCCATCCGAGATCACGCAGATGGTGGTGCGCTTGTGGTTGGCGAGGACGTCGGCGAGCGCCAGGCCCTGGGCCACCGGCAGCGATGAGCCGAGCGGGCCGTTGGAGACCATCACGCCCTCGGGGAAGAGGTGCGACTCGCCATGGCCGGTCAGCTTGGATGCGATCGAGCGGAAGCCCTTGAGGTCCTTGATGGTGACGCCGGCGAAGCCGTAGCTGGCCTTGAGCGCATAGAGGCCGTTCTCGGTATGGCCGGCATCATTGACGAAGTTGAAGCGCTGGTGCCAGGGGGTGGCGGCGAACATCACCCCATGGATGGCCGACATCAGCTCGGCCAGGGCTGCCGGTCCGCCCCAGTGGCAGGCGGCGCCGCCGATCACCGCGTTCATGTCCATCAACGCCACCATCACGCGGGTGGCGACCGGATCGGCGAGCTCGATCGCCGTGCCATCGGCGCGGCGCACGCTGGCCGCGAAGCGCGGTGCACCGGGATTGTCGGCCAGGGGGTTGGGATAGCTCAGCCCCGCACGATGACGCTGTTCTGGTGAGACGGCGGCGGCGGCGGCGAGATCGACGGCCATGGGGTGCTGCTTTCGGATTCGCGGGTTGATGCNNGGGGAAACTGTGGCCAAACGCCCCAACGTGCAAGCCCCAGGACGGCAGCAGGCGGATGCAGCGCAGCAGTACACGGCTGTCTGCCTGCGGCACAAGTGCAGTGACTCCAGGCTGCAGGCCACTACAACAGCGGCCATGCGCACCGCCCTAACCGCTCTCCTGGCCCTGAGCATGCCGACCACCGTCCTGCTCGAGGCCGCCGACACCAGCAGCCACCCGACCCTGATCAGCAACGTCAAGCTCTCGAGCAGCAAGATCGCCCTCAATGAGGTCGAGCGGGTTGAATTCACCACCATGCAGCGCGAGATCGAGAACGTCGATATCGCCGCTTCAGTGGCCAATGCCCTGCGCCTGGGCGCCGGCGGCCAGTGGCTGCTGCTCGGCAAGCCGACCGTCACCGAGATGCTCAACTCATCCTCCTCCGCTGAGGCTGCCAAACCGCAGGCGACGGTGGTGCGCGAGCGCCTGCGCCCGGTGACCGTGGTCTTCACCGTGCTGCCCCGCACCTCGGGCGATCTCGCCCTGCCCGACATCCCGCTTACCTGGCTGGTCGGCAACCAGATCGCCCGTCTCGGCGTGGTGGTCGTCGACGCCTCGATCAAGGTCGGCAGCGCCAATCAGGATCTGCCACGCGAAGTCAGCGGTGTGGCCGGCTATGCCTGGAACGCGAAATTCTCCGACGTCCGCGAGCATGTGCCGGCGAGCCAGGTCGAGACCCAGAACAACCGGCAGCTCATCCACGTGCAGAAGAACCTGACCCTGGAATTCATCGGTGGCACCTTGGCCCAGGCGACCCTCCTGGCACCGGGGCTGTCGCTGGAGCAGGCGCGCATCGAGTTCCTCAAGCACTGGGGCATCCCCCAGATCGAGGAACCGGCAGCGCTCACCTGGGTGCTCGGCTGGACGCGCATCACCGCCAGCGCCGATGCCAGTGGGCCCACCCCCGGCATCATCCTGAAACTGGTGCGCGAGGATGTGCGCGCCAACCTCACCCACACCCAGGTCAGCAACGAGGTCTTCGGCGTGCTCGATGGCGGGCTGCCGGAGACGCCTGAGCAGGCCGAGGCACGGCGCGCCAAGGAGGTGAGCGATGCCCTGGAGCATCCCGCCACCGGCGTGCCCGCGGTCCCCGACGCCTCCGCCACGCCCGGCAAGTAGCGCCGTTGGCGCCGCCCGGGGGCTGCCGCCAGATGACGGACGGCGCGGCTAGCCCTCCGCGACCTTGGCCAGGTAGTGCTCGAGCTGGAACAGTTCGGTCGCGCAGGGTGGCAGCGCGCGCAGGAAATAGCGCCCATAGGCGGCGGTCAGCACCCGATGATCGCTGATCACCACCGTGCCGGTATCCAGACGGCTGCGGATCAGCCGGCCGAAGCCCTGCTTGAGGCGGATGATCGCCTCCGGCACGGTGCGCTCCATGAAGGGATTGCCGCCGCGCCGCTTGATGTCGGCATGGCGCGCTTCGACGACCGGGTGGTTGGGCACCTCGAACGGCAGCTTGGTGATGATCACATGGCGCAGCGCATCGCCGGGCACATCGACCCCCTCCCAGAAGGAGCTGGTGCCGAACAGCACGCCGTTGCCCACGCGCTTGAACAGCTCGAGCATTTGCGCCCGGCCCATGCCGTCGCCATGGCGCAGCACGAAGCGGTGGGCGCGGTCCAGGGTCGGACGCACCAGATCGTGCACCGCGGTCAGCTGGCGGTAGCTGGTGAAGAGCACGAACACTCCGCCCTGGGCGGTCGCGAGATAGTCGCTCAGCCAGGCGGAGAGCGCATGCTCGTAGCGTGGCGAGTTGGGATCGATGGGCGAGGAGTTCAGCAGCAGCTTGGCCTGGGTCTGGAAATCGAAGGGGCTGTCCAGCCGGCGCGCCAGCCCGCCCTCGATGCCCAGGCGGCGGCGCAGGAAGAGGAAGCGGTCGGAATCGTCGGCGGCCAGGGTGGCCGAGGTCAGCACCACCGTGCGCATGCTCTCGAACAGGCGCTGCTTGAGCAGCTCCGCCACCGACAGCGGGCTGGCGCTCAGGGACGGGGTGCCGCGGCCGGAGGGCAGGTGGGCATAGTAGACATGCTCCTGCATCTGCTGCTCGATCACCTGCCGCACCGCGCCGCTCATCACCGCCGCACGGTCGCCCTGCGCGCGCAGCTCCTGGATGGCATTCTCCTCGGTCGTCTTGGAACGGCAGAGCTCGAGCCCGCGTGCGAGCTCGTCGAGCGCCGGACTGAGCAGGTTCTCGACCATCCCGGGCGCGGTCAGCGGCACGGTGTCCTGGCGGGTGTCGATGGCCAGAAGCGCGACCCGCTTCCAGAACTCCTCGCTCATGGCGCGCGCGCCCTCCACCAGGGTGCGCGCGAAGGCGTAGGACTCGTCGGCCATCAGCCCGCGGTGCTTGGCGCTCCACAGCCCATCGAGGTAGAAGCGCACCTGGGCTTCTGAGATAGAGGCGCCGAGATGATCGGTGGCGACATCCTCCAGGGTGTGCGCCTCGTCGAACACCACCACCTGATGGGCAGGCAGGATGGCGGCATGCTCGTCACGCAGGCTCAGATCGCTGAAGTAGAGGTGGTGGTTGACCACCAGGATGTGCGCATCGGCCATCGCCTGGCGGGCCTTGTAGAAGAAGCACTCGTCGTAGGTCGGGCACTTGCGCCCCAGGCAGTTGCTGCGGTCCGATTGCACCTGACGCCAGACCCGCGGCGGCGGGTCGTAGCCGAGGTCGGCGCGGTCGCCGATCTCGGTGGTCCGCGACCACTCGACCAGCTCGCGCAGCACGCTGTCGTCCTCGCGGCTGTCGAACAGCGCCTGCTGGCCGTTGGCGGCGTAGGCGAGGCGCCGCAGCGACAGGTAGTTCTGCCGGCCCTTGACCAGCACCGCCTTGAGCTCGGGGAAGATGCGCTGGAGCAGCGGGATGTCCTTGTCGATCAGCTGCTCCTGCAAGGCGATGGTGTTGGTCGAGATCACCACCTTCTCGTGCGTGCGCAGGGCGTGCAGCACCATCGGCACCAGGTAGGCGAAGCTCTTGCCCACCCCGGTCGGCGCCTCGACGATGGCATGCTGGTTGCCGGCCAGGGCCTCGGTCACCACCTCAGCCATGTCGAGCTGCTGCGGCCGGCTCTCGTAGGCGCTCATCAAACCGGCGATCAGGCCGCCGGGGCCGAGGACATCACGGGCAGCGAGTTCCGCCATGAGCGCAGGGTATACCGCCAGTCGACAGACCGAAGTGCCAAAGCGCTCCACCTCACCAGGGCGCGGCCGGCTGGCCGCCGGCTGACGCGCCCGTCAGCGCTCCGGCGGCCTGGGGCCGGCAGCAGCCGGCGGTCCATGGCCGGCGGAGGTCGGCGGCTCAGCCGCGCACTCGCTCCAGCCCAGCACCAGCTGCGCCGCACCCACCACCAGGCCCGGCAGCCACACGATCCACAGCACCACGGTGGCCGCGAGCGCGAGGTTGAGCACCCCGGCGACCAGCGATGCCATCAGTACTTCAAAGCGATGGTTGCGCAGCGCCTGCAGCCGCTGGGCGCCGTCCAGGCCGCGCGCCGCCAGGGCCGCATCGATGGCGTCCAGGCACGCCACGTAGGCCATGCCGATGGCGGCGATCACCGCCCCGGCGGGGCCGGCGCACAGGCTCACCACCACCCCGCCCACCCCCCATCCCAGGCGGGGGACCAGCGTCCCGGCCATCACCCGGCCGCTGGCCAGCATGCCCGCCCAGACGCCTGGCAGCGGCCGGTGGGCGACACCGGCACGGTGATGGACATCCAGCACCAGGGCGTCCATTGCCCAGGCGACCAAGAGCGGTGCCAGCGCCAGCCAGGCGCACAGGATCGCCGCCGCGGCCTGGCCGATGGCCATCGCCCCCGCCAGCCAGGCATGCCAGCCGGTGACGCTGGACGGCGGCCAGCGCCACCACAGCACCGCCACGCCGATCAGGCCGAGTGCCGCGCCGGCGGCGACCATCGACAGCGCCGGGCGCAGCCACCAGGTCGGCGAAGCGAGGAAGCGCAGCACCCCGCGCAGCGGCCAGAGACAATCGCGCATGCGCACAGCATGCCCGCCAGCACGCCCTGCCAACCCCGGTCCGACCGGCTGCGGCTCTGGCATGCCCGGCACCGCTGCGTATGAGCAGGGCATGGAAACGCTGCTGCAGCTGCCGGACCAGGCCGAGATCACCCTCCTACCTGCCGTGCCCGCCTTCGACCAGGCCTCCGGCGAAGCCCTGGTGGGCGCCATCGGCAAGCTGTTCAGCCATTTCGCCCGCGAGGGGCGCGTCAGCCGCTGGGGCGCCGAGATCCTGGGCGGCGGCCATGTGCTCGCCATCGCCTGGCTGGGGGAGCAGGCGCTGTCGGGCTGCAGCCGCGACACGCTCACCCGACTGCTGGCCGCGCATGAGCTCGAGACCGGACGCCAGATCATCGCCGCCCCGCCCATCGTCGTCGAGGTTGCCGGTCAGCCGCGCTGCATGGACCGGCGCACCCTGCGCACATTGTGCGAGCAGGGCGAGGTCACCCCCCTGTGCATCCATTGGAATCTGCGCGTCTCCACCCTCGCGGCGTGGCGCAGCGCCGGCCGGCGTCCTGCGCAGGAGACCTGGCTCGCCGCGCTGATCCCGCCGCTACGCCCCGCGCAAAGCACCCAGTGATGCCCGATGGCCAAGCGTCCCGGTCGCCATGCCCTGCCCCGCTATACCCTGCCCGCCGGGCTGAGCATGGCGGTGACGCCCATCGGCGTTGTCCACTCCCCCTTCCAATGGCGCGATGAGGCGCCGCGCCAGCCCACCGTCGGCGAACCCCAGCGGGCTACCATCGTGCTGCGCCCCGGGATGCAGAATGCGCTCAAGGACTTCAAAGGCTTCGAGTACTGCTGGGTGATCTTCTGGTTCAGCTATTCGCGAGGCTGGAAGCAGCAGATCGTCCCGCCGCGCGACACGGTCAAGCGCGGGGTGCTCTCTACCCGCAGTCCGGACCGCCCCAATGCCATCGGCCTGTCGGCGGTGCGCCTGATCGGTGTCGCGGCATCGCGCATCACCATCCTCGGCCACGATCTGCTCAACGGCACGCCGGTGCTGGACCTCAAGCCCTACATCCCGGCCTACGATGCCTTCCCGCAGGCCAGGGCCGGGTGGGTGGATGCCCTGGCCCATCCCGGTCCCGACCACCGCTACCGCTGAGCTGGCGCAGAGAAGCCCGCGCGCCCGCGGACCGGCGTCAGCCGGTTCAGGCGAGGTAGCGCTTGAGCAGGGCGGTGGTCGAGGGGTTGAAGCCTTTGATCTCGACATTGCCGGTGAGCGTGCGGCTGTCGTGCAGCTGGCTGCGCACCTGCTTGGCCAGCACCTTGCCCAGCTCGACACCCCACTGATCGAAGCTGTTGATGCCCCAGATGAAGCCCTGTACCGCGGTGCGGTGCTCGTACAGCGCGAGGATCTGCCCGGTCGTGTAGGCGTTGAGGCGCTCCAGCAGCAGGACGTTCGACGGCCGGTTGCCGGGGAATACCTTGTGCGGGATCAGCGCCGGCGCCACCCCTTCGGCGCGGCACTGCTCCGCGGTCTTGCCGATCGCCAGGGCATCCGGCTGGGCGAAGAAGTTGGCCATCA
>PLEW01000194.1:6324-6565 GCA_003136555.1 Planctomycetota bacterium
TCGAAGGCGAGCTGCTGGCCGTCGAGGCCCACGCGCTTGCCGTTCGACTCCATGTCGACCTGCTGGATGTGCGGCGCGAGCTTGAGCAGCGCCTGGCAGTACGGCAGCAGGGCGCGCGTGGCATGGCCCTGGAAGGTCGAGTTCCACACCCCCAGCAGGCCCATGATGACGGGGAGATTGGCCTCCAGCGGGGCGCTGAGCAGGTGGCGGTCGATGCTGCGCGCGCCGCCGAGGAACTGCT
>PLEW01000194.1:6580-6717 GCA_003136555.1 Planctomycetota bacterium
GGTTGGTCGAGACCGCCACCATGTGCTTGGCCACCGCCTGCTTGCCGAGCGCGCGCACCAGCCAGGCGCGCACGGTCTTGGCATTGAGCATGGTCTCGGCGGTGGTGAAGGTCTTCGACACCACCACCACCAGGGTG
>PLEW01000242.1 GCA_003136555.1 Planctomycetota bacterium
GCATGGCGCGCCGGCCCCGCAGGCCAGCCCGCATGGCGCGCCGGCCCCGCAGGCCAGCCCGCATGGCGCGCAGGCCCAGGCCCCGCATGCCAGAACGCATGGCGCGCAGGCCAGTCCCGCATGGTCCAAATCCGACGCGCATCGGCCAGCGCAGGCCAGCCCGCATGGTCCCAGGCCGTTAGCCAGATCCTATCCGTGTCGATAGTCTAAGGCTTTTGGCATAAGAAAAGATCTTCTTAGAAGTTTTCTGTCCTTGTCTTTTTCTACAAGTGCTGTACATCGCGACAGCGTTTTGCTGTCGGTCAACCTACAGGAACTGCACCATGTTGATTCACACCCGCCTGGGCTGCAAGGCGGCCGGCAGCTGCCGTTCGTCGGCGGTATCGCCGTCATCGTCAGCCCAGTCGGCGCCAATAGCGCGATCGTAGACTGGGATGACCTCAAGGCGATGAGAGCCGCGGGCTGGGGGGTGCTGAACCACAGCCTCAATCACATCGGTCGTTCCTGGGGAGATGATGCCGGCCGGCTGACGACCGCCCAGATAACCGAGGACGGCTTCTGGAGCCAGGCGCTCCTCGCCTATGGCATGGGCACTGGCCGTGCACCGACCGGCTATGTCTATGCCAATGGCTACCTCGACTACAATCGTGGCGGAATCCTCGAGTCGCTCGGCTTGCGCATCGCCACGCGCGCCGGCGCGCCCAATCCGGCCGATGTCACCCAGGGCGACATCGCCTGGCTCGACTTCGGACGCAACTACCTCGATGAGGGGACTTGGGCGAACGAGCAGAAGGGCGACCCCATGTCTGGCTTTCCGGTGCTCGACGGAGATGGACCGCTCAAACGCCTGATCATCGATTTCACCCATGTCATCGAGCAGGCCGCTTCATCGGCCAATAACCAGCGCTGGCGCAAGCGCCTGTCGACCATCAGCGACCAATGGGGTGCGAAGGGGCGTGACAACCTCTGGTGCGCGCCCACCAGCGAGATCGCCGACTATCTGCGCGCCATGCGCGTGGCGAAGGCTCTGCTTGGCCGCGATCAGCTCACCATCAGCATTCCGTATGGCATTCCAGGCAGCAGGCTGACTGCCCGTCTGACCGGCATCCCCGCCAGCGCCCGCCTGACCGCCCCCCCTGGCACGGTCCTTTATCGACGAGGCGACACGGCATGGATCACCACGCCCATGATCGGCATGGAAGGTTCGCCCGCTCCCTTGCCCCACATCAGGTGCGCCTATGCCGGTCCGCCTGGAACCATCGATCTGGGCTCCCACTGCGTCGTTGCCGGGGTGTCGGTGCATATCGCCCGCGATCTCCCTGATAAATTCTCCTATGAGGTCAAGCTCCGGACCGCGACCGGCGAGCGCCTGCTGGTGGAGAAGACGATGAAGGCGGGCTGGTTCGTCGGGAGCAACCTCCACGCCATCGTCCCGAACGCCGAGCCGATCGCCGCCACCGGGCTGACCCTCGCTCCGCAGCCAGGCATCGACAAGATCGAGGTCTGGGTGGTGGATGCTGGAACGGCGAAACCGGCGGGGCATTAGCGCCGCAGCCGCTGCTAGGGCGCCACGAGGCGCCAGCTGGTGGATCTCGCATCAGGGATGCGCAGGTCGGGGGTGCTCACGATCGTATTTGCGCCAGAAATCGCCGACCGGCATCAAGTTGAGCGTGGTGATGGTGGTCTGACGTCGGAGTATCCTCTCAAGGCCGTCCATTTCAGGGGTCAAAGGCAAATACAGGGTCTGCAGATGCATCTGGCCCAAGGGTGCGAAGTTCACCACCTGGGTCTGGCCCATATAGAGGGTCTGCAAGGTGGGCATCCTGGCGAACGGTGCGATGTCCGAGCATCGGGTATTGCCGATATCGAGCCATTCCAGCGGCAGCTCGGCAAGGGGCGAGAAATCCTGGATCAGGGCGCATGAACGCACCCCGAGCTGCTTCAAGGGCATGTTCTTGAGCACTGAGACGTCCGAGAAGTGCGTGCACTCGGATACATCCAGGTACTCGAGCGGCATGCCTTTCAGTACCGAGAAGTCTTTTACTCGATTGAGGTTACGCAGTTCGACATGGCGCAGCCGCATGCCGGCTAGGGCGCTGATGTCGGGTATCTTGGCGCACTGGTCGAGGACCAGCCATTCGAGCGGCATGCCTGAGAGCGGCGTGAGGTCGGCGATGCGATCGCATTCCTTCAAGTACAGGAAGGAGATCGGCACGTTCCTCAGCACAGCGAGATCGCTGACCGATGCACGGAAATCGTGAAGGTTCAGCTCCAAGGCGTTGCCCGGGCGGACCTGGAGCTGATCCCCGGCACCCGGCCAGGCACGGTCCAGCTGCTGGCGTATCAGTGGCAATTGCGCATCGAAGCTGCCCGCGAGCACGGTCGCGAGGTGGGTTGCCCCCTGCTGCGAGAGGATCGCGCAGATCGCGGCATCGAGGGTGGGCGAGACGGCATCCCCTCTGCTCTGTACCGCCAGTCGCAGCAGAAGCTGGGAGTGCTGGTCATTGGGCCTCAGCGCCAGATAGGCCCGCAATGCTTGGGAGGCGAGCACGCTGTCGTGGCCGACCAGGGCGATCTGCGCCCGCAAGAGCAGCGCCTCGGCGCTGCTGGAGTCGAAGGACAGGGCCAGCTCCAGGGCCCGGTTCGCATCCGTGAAGCGCTGGTGCTCGACGTAGTCGCGCGCCTGCAGGATGAGGCCGGGGGCAGCAGCATGCTCAGCCAATTGGCGCGCCTGCTGCTCGAGGACGAACTTGTCGAGATTCATCTCGGCCTCGGCCTGGGCATGGCGCGCCTCCAGCTCCTTGCGCTCGGCGCGACGCTGATCAGCCAGGGTCATCGAGAAGGCGATGCACACGACGGCGAATATCAGCACGGACGCGATGAGGATCGCAACGCTTGCAACGCGATTCCGGCGCATCAGCTTACCGATGGTCTCCACCAGCGAGTCCACCTTGGCCGTGACCGCACGGCCATCGAGATAGAGTTCGATATCGGCCTTGAAGGACTCGACAGTCGCATAGCGCCTCTGCGGATCGACCTCCAGCGCCTTCATGGCGATGGCCGATAGCTCACGGGGGATGTTCCTCTCGGGAGCCCGGCGCTCGGGCGGCTCCCGGTGGCCGTCTATCACCTGGGCGATGAGGGATTGCGCCGAATCACCGCGGTAAGGTGGGGTGAGGGTCAACATCTCATAGAGGAGTGCACCGAGGGTGTAGATGTCCGTCCTGGTGGTGATAAGGGCCGAATCGCCCTGAGCCTGCTCGGGGGCCATGTATGCCGGCGTCCCGATGATCGTGCCATCGAGGGTGTTCAAGCCGGCGGAGCGCGATTCCGAGACCAGGTCATCCGCAGCAGGCCTGGTCGCGCCGCGTGCGGGACCACGGTGCGGAGCTCCTGATGCCGACAGCTGCGCCACCCGCGCAAGGTCGTCCTGCCCTTTGGCGATCACCTTGGCCAAGCCCCAATCCATGACCTGGACCTCACCGAAGCGGCCGATCATGATGTTCGCCGGCTTGATGTCGCGATGGATGACGCCGCGGAAGTGCGCGAAGGCAATGGCATTGCTCACATCGACCAGGATCTTGAGCATCTTCGTCAGGGTGAATTCCTCGATCGTCGCCTGATCCCTCTCGCGCATCTGGGTTATGATCTCGGCCATGCTCCTGCCATTGACCAGCTTCATGGTGAAATAGAGATGGCCGCGCTTGTCGCTGCCGAATTCATGCACCGGAACGATCCCGGGATGCTCCAGTTGGCCGGTGACCTGCGCCTCCTCCCTGAATCGCAGGCGCTGGAGCGGATCGCCTGATCTGACCAGGACCTTCATCGCGATGGTGCGATTGATGGTCTGGTCCTGGACCTTGTAGATGGCGCCCATGCCTCCTCGTCCAAGCTCTCCGGCCAGGCGGTAGTGCCCATGAAGATCACCGAGATCGATGCTGGCTTCCTGGGTCCCGGTTGCCTGTGCGGCCAGATCGGCATCACCGGTCCGGTTCTCCGCGTTCAGGACAATGCGGGTCTGAAGCTCCCCATCCGGTGGGCCGGGCTGGTTCAGGGTGGCGTCGCCGATGGGTCGTTGCCCTGCCACCTGCCCAGGCGGAGGTTGCACAGCTGCAGGCAGATTCGGCTTCGGCCCGGTAGGTCGCGATGGTGGGGGCATGATGTCGACCTATCTCCCATGCGTGAGGGAGATCGGCCGGTAGCTTGTGCATCCTTGCCGTGAGTCCAGCGGGATACTCATGCTGTCATCTACAGTCGCAGCGTCCCACTCCGGTGTCGGGACAGACCCATGGCCGATGCCAATGCAAGCCCGACTGCCGCTGAGATCCTGCCGAAGCGTATCAGCGACTGCCGCCACTGGAGCCCGGGGCCAGTCGCCGCTTTCCACCCCGAGTTCAAGTCCCATCGACCGGCATTCATCCTGGGCACGTTAATAATCAAGGATGCGCCGAGCCACTTAGGACCGACGGCTTGGAACGCTCGTACAAAGGCCAGTAGCGAATCGGCAACTTGCGGCGCGACTGGTCGAGGTTGCCATTGATGCTGTAGGCGCCGACCACGCGACCGCCGTTCTCCACCAGGCGGAGAACTTGGTGGGTGGGATCGAGGGAGTCGATCGGCCAGCGCTTCCCGCGGATCTCTGCCGCTACCAGCCGGCAGTGCAGGATGGTCAGTGAGCAGATCCTGGTATACCACCCGAAATTGGGAACGAGCAGGCCGATGAGTCGGTCAGCGGACCCCACATGGTGCTGATTACCGATCTCCTCGATCATGCCTTCTGCAAAGGCGATACGCACCAGCGGATCGCCTATCTGCACTGCCCGCTCCAGCCAATCCAGGTACGCGTGCAGGATCGGACCTCGGGCGATCCGAACATCGAGGCCGTTCATCAGGTAATCCCACTGCCACAGAGGCGATGCCTGCTGCAGCGCGGTGGCGCCATGGATGCTCTCCGGCAGCTGGAATTCCATCATGTTCATGATGAACTCGCCTTGGCAGCCGGCTTTCCAGCCGCTCTCGAGTTCGACAGCGATGCCATCGATAGCATCGGAAATGCCCGTCTGCATGCCGCGCAGTCTCTCCAGGTGGCGCGTGACCGCCTTGAGTCCGTTCTCCACAAGCGCTACCTTGACCAACTCGTCAGCCATGGTTCCGACCTCGAAGCATCGAAGGCAGTTCAGCAGGCACCTGAGCTCCAGGACGATGCGATCGCCCGAGGCGAGTTCTGTGCGCTCCTGCAGCAGAGTCACCAATTCGCTCTCGGTTTCAATCTGGGGCCTGACTGCGGCATATTCGAAATCTGCGCACATATCCACTGGTGCGCTCCCGATGTGATCGAGAATGGCGAAGATCTCCGCAATCGCCCGGCTATCAAGTTTGGCGTGGTATTGGCGGACCGCATCCGGAACCGGATCGAAAGGCGTCGACAGAGGCCCATCAGGCTTGACGATATGGGTATTTTCGTAGCTCCTCACCTGCCCAGCAAGATAGGCGAGGCGCGCCCACTGCCGCAGCCGCTCAGGGATGACAGTCACATCCTGGGACTCTGATGGAGAGATGGCGATCCCATGGGTGCTGGCCTCGGCGATCACCTCCTTGATGTCGGCCTTGCTGGTGTACCAGCTGATCCAGATGACATCCGCAAGGATGAGCATGCTGAGCGCGATGGCCGCCGCCATCGTCCTGCGCAGGGAGGCCCGAGGCCGGTTCTGGGGGGGATTCTTCATGGCAGGCGGCACTGTCGGCTCCCGAGATGACGGGGTGCGAGCACTCCTTCATGACCCCTGGACACGATGGCTCCTGGACCAGGTTGCACGTTCATCAGCGCATCCGGCATCATAGCGGGGTCCAGCCGCCGGCACCCATGCCCGACGCGGTCACCTGCTGGCTTACCCCGGCGCATCGAAGACATCACATGGTCGGCCATCGTCAGCTGGGACTCCGAATATCACTGTGGAGTGCGATCGAACACGTGCAAACCTTTTGCCGGTCTGGCATTGGGGCTCGTCTAACCAATGTGCGCTGCGCTCGCCACCGCGCCGAGGATTGACGCTGGCTGACGGCAAGGGTATCTCCACCAACCCGACCATGGACCGCTCTCTCGCCTTGCCCACGCCAGTGCCCGCTCCCGCCACCAGGCACCTCGCCCTGCTGGTGCTGATCGCCATTGCGGCATCCCACCTGCTGAATGACCTGATGCAGTCGGTGCTGGTCGCAGTCTATCCGATGGTGAAGGACGCCTACCAGCTCACGTTCACGCAGATCGGCACCATCACCCTGACCAATCAGGTCACCGCCTCGCTGCTCCAGCCCCTGGTCGGCTGGCATACGGATCGCCGACCGGTCCGCTATGCGCTGAGCATCGGCATGGGTTTCACCTTCGCTGGCCTGCTGCTGCTCTCCAGTGCGACCTCCTTCCCCGCCCTGCTCGCAGCCGCTGCGCTGGTCGGGGTGGGATCGTCGGTATTCCATCCCGAGGCATCACGCATCGCCCGGCTCTCCTCGGGCGGCCGCTTCGGGCTGGCCCAGTCGATCTTCCAGGTCGGCGGCAATCTCGGCTCGTCGCTCGGGCCCCTGCTCGCCGCCTTGGTCATCCTGCCCCGCGGCCAAGGCTCGATCGCCTGGTGCTCGGTGGGCAGCCTGATTGCCATGATCGTGCTCTTCGGCGTCGGACGCTGGTATGGACGACAGCGGCAGGGTCAGTGGGNNAGTGGGCGACCAGCCATCGCCACGTGGCCGGTACCGGACACTTCACCCCCGAGGTCATCAAGGTGCTGGGCATACTCGCTGCCTTGGTGTTCTCCAAGTACATCTACCTCGCCAGCCTCACCAGCTATTACACCTTTTATCTCAAGAGCCGGTTCGCCCTCAGCACCCAGGAGGCGCAGATCCAGCTGTTCGTCTTCCTGCTCGCGGTAGCGCTGGGGACGGTCCTTGGCGGACCGATCGGGGATCGCATCGGACGCAAGCGGGTCATCTGGGCCTCCATCCTCGGAGTCGCGCCGTTCACCCTGGCGATGCCCCATGCCAATCTCATCGGCACGGAGATCCTTGCCGTCATCATCGGCTTCATCCTGGCATCTGCCTTTTCGGCCATTCTGGTGTTCGCCCAGGAGATCGTGCCGGGCCGCGTAGGCATGATCTCGGGACTGTTCTTCGGTCTGGCATTCGGCATCGCCGGGATCGGCGCGGCGGTGCTCGGCTATGTTGCCGATCGCACCAGCATCGAGGTGGTCTTCCAGCTGTGCTCCTTCCTGCCATTAATCGGGTGCATCACCGCCTTTCTGCCGGATCACCCAGCGGTACGTACGGCACCTGATCGTTGACGCCTCCGCTCACGCCAGCACCAGATGGACGCGCCTGCCTGGCGTGCGGCTGCCTCCCGTTCCCTGGCGCGGACCCGCTGTGGGTGGAAGCAGGACGCTGACCTCGAGCCGACCGCCGATGGCGGCGACGTAGCGCCGCAGCAGGGCCATGGTGACATTGGTGCGCCGCTCGAGCTTGGACAGCGAACCCTGGGAGACGCCCATCGCCAGTGCGGTCTCCTCCTGGGTCAAGTTGCGCGCCTGCCGCAGGCGCTGCAACCGCAGCGCCGCCAGCTGCTCCTGGGCCTGCCGTCGCATGCCTGCCCGTCGCATGGCTGTGCTCATGGCGCTGTGTTCCTCTTCATCTGGTTAGCTGGTGGCATCGGTGCGCTGAGACGATCAGGCGTTGGCACCGGCCATCACTTATGCTCCGGCTCCTTGACCTCTTTCCCTGCCTGGGCGCTGGCATGCGCCGGCGCTGAGCGCTCGATCTGGCTGCTTGCCGTCGACGTCGATTCCGTGGTGGTCACCGAAGGTGGACGCAAGGCGATGAAGAACACGATACCGACCGCAGCCAGACCCAGGGAGACCCAGGACCACAGCCCATCGTCGAGGCTGATGGCGATCACCGACTTGATCTCGCTCGTGCTCACATTGCCGCTGAAGCCGTACTGGCGGATGGTGCCGATGATGGCGATGCCGAGGAAAGCGATCGCACCGACCAGCAGTCCCGCGCCCTCCTCATGCTTGGAGATGAGCACGCTCCCCCAGATGATCCCCCCGACAGCGACCACGAAGGCCACCACGATGAAAACATAGTTCAGGTAGTATTTCCATGGCATACGGTGATTCTCCTCGCCCTGATATACCCGGCTGACCCGATAACCGGAACCAAGGAGGCTGGGGCATCGTGGCGATGGCGGCCTCAAGCGGCAGGACCTGCTCAGCTCAGGATGCCATATCAGGTCATCGCACCGATGAGCAGTATGTGTTCAGGTATGGAGATATGGATGATCGGGGTGCGTCCTGCGGAAGGAAGAATGGGCACCATCGCCGGCACGCGATGGCCAGCACCCGGGGAAGCGGGCGCTGTGCTGATTGGGGGCTATAGCCGTTCCGCCATCACAGGCCGACGTCAGCCACTGAATGTTCCCGTCGTTCCCACGGATCCCGGAAACGCGGTCAGTCGGGCGTCGGTGCGTAGGCGTTGACCAGGCTGCCCGCCACACGCGACTTACGTGCCATCGCTGACCAGCCGAGACGCAGTCCGATGCCGATCACTGCGTAGATGCCGAAAGCGCCGAGGGCCAGCCCGAGGAAGGCCCCGCCGAGACTGGCGACATGGGCGGCAGCGAGAATGCCGACCAACCACCAGAGCGTGGCGAGGCCGCCAATGCCCTTGACCTTGCCCGTCGGATCCGGCCCCGCACTGACGGCGAACCACCACACCCTGAGTCCGGCGCAGAGGCGGAGCATAGGATGGAGGATGAGCAGATAGGGGACGACATCGGCTACGCGCTCCAGGCAGGCGTGCTCGGGAGGTTCCGGATTGTACCAGGCGGTGACCTGTTGGCCTGGATGGTAGCGGCCGACGTCCGCGGACGCCCAGCTGCCGTCGCTGCTGGTATCGAGCGGGAAGGGCGTGTGCGCCGCATGCGCGGTGCCGTCCACCTGAAAGGTGAAATGGGCAAGTGGCGCATAGGTCGCGCTTTCACCATGGCGCTCCTGCACGTTGGCGCCGGTCACGGTGGCCGGTGTCGCGAGATAGCCGTTCAGCTTGCGCGCTTGCGAAGCGGCGATGCCAATGCCTGCGGCAATGAAGATGCAGGCGAAGGAGGCGAACATGATGCCGAGGGTTCGTGCTGCACGCGGATGCAGCGTCCTGCTCGCAGAGCCCGACATGATGTCGGCATGGGACGTCCATCACCGATCGCAATGCCGCGCGCTCCAGGCTCGCCGACCGCATCTGCTGCCGCCAGGGACGACCGCGGGACTGTGGCGCATTCACGGCTTGTAGAAGGCGCCCAGGACGTCGAGGATCTTGCCGCGCAACTCGTCGCCATCGACCGGTCCGGTATGCCGCCACAGCACGCTGCCATCGGGCGCCACCAGGACGGTATGCGGCATGGCCCCAGGCCATTCGGGATCGAGGGCATTGATTAGCTCGTTGGTATCGGAACCGGCGAACAGGTAGCTGTTGGTGGCGCGCCCCTCGGCCTTCAGCGATGGGCGCAGGCGATCCAGAAGGCCGGCCCCCTGGCGCTCGAGGAACTCCTTCGCCTTCGCCGTGTCAGCCGGGTCATCGAGGCTGATGGTGATGAGCTCGAAGTCGCGCATGCCGAACTTGCGCGCCGTGGTGACCAGCTCCGGGAATTCGGCCTTGCAGGGCGCGCAGCTGGTCGACCAGACATTGAAGAGGCGCAGCTTCTTGGTGCCATTCTTGCGCAGGGCAGCGACCTGCTGCGCTGAGATCTGCTCGATATCGACCGGCGTCCGATCCCATTTCTCGGTCTGCTGGGCGACCAACGTCTTTTTGGTCAGCCATTTGGTCGAGCAGCCATGGGGCTTGGTCACCTCGATGGGGACGGCATTGCCGGCTATGAGCGCCTCGACGGCGTTCTGCGCATCCCGCGACTTGACCGTCGCCGGATCGACGAAGCGCGAATCGTCGAATTGGCCTTTGTAACGCAGCTTCCTCTCGTGATCGAAGATGAAGATATGCGGGGTCGCCAGGCAGCCATAGGCCTTTGCCACCGCTTGGGTCTCGCCGTCATAGAGGTAGGGGAAGGTGAATACCGCTTCCTTGGCGTACTTCTTCATGTCCTCGAAGCCGTCGCTGTACTTGGAATAGCCGAGTTCATCGATGCTGAGGCCGTCGGGATTGTTCGGGTTGATGGCGACCAGGACGAGTCCCTTGCCTTTGTCCTCCTCGAGCAGGCTCATGATCCGCTTCTCAGCCGCATGGGAATCAGGGCAATGGTTCGAGATGAAGGCGATCATCAGGATCTTGGCGTCGCGGTATTCGGCCAGGGCGTGCGTCTTGCCATCGATGCCAGGCAGCGAGAAGTCCGGAGCCTGGTCGCCGATCTTCAGGTAATGGAGGGCGCTCGCCGCCGCTGTAGCAGCCGGGGCGGCCGCCGTATCGTCAGCTGCAGCCAGCACCTGGGGCGAGGAGCTGTAGCAGCAGAGGATTGAGCCTAGCAGGATGCGCATCAGCATAGTGGGTCCTCAGACGGAGTGCGCCGGATGAAACAGGATCAGCGCAAACGTTAGGGCAGAGACCGCAGGGTCAACCTGCACGTCCACTGCGGCCCGATACCTGTCCAGGCACCCGCTGAAAGCCCGCAAAGGGTGGGCCGGAGTCTGTCCGGGGCGTCTCGCAGCTGCCCCTCCAGCCACTGGATGGCTATCAGCGCCCCGGGGCGGCTGCCGCCCTGAGGACATCGGTCGAGAAGACCACCGTCGCCGTCGCATGCGCAGGAATGACCAGGCGGCGGTGGTCGGTGGGCGAAGTCTCCAGCCGGAAGCCCCGGCGGCCGTCGGAATTGTCGAGCACGTAGCCGTGGGCTGGCAGCTCCTCGGTCGAGCCGTTGCGGTGCACCAGAACCAGGCCGATGACAGCCATCTGGCAGCGCTCATCCCCCTCGAGCGGATGGGCGATCGCCGCGACGCGGTAAGCGATCAGGTCGCCACCCTGCCCCTCGGCCGCAGGCGCACCCGGAACCTCACCGCGCGCTCCCCCTGCCGCGAGCGGGGGTCCGTACGCCAGGACCACACGCTGCTGCGCGATCGTCTCCACATCGATCTCCTCATCGATGCGCACCCAGTGCCCTTGTCCTGCCGGTATCAGAACCGCTGGCCGCGTCGGATGGTCCATGGGCGGCTGGCTGTCCACCTGCTGCCCGCAGCCAGCGCCCATCCCTAGCAGGATCATGAGCAGGCACGTCCGGTATGGATACGTCATCGATAGCCCCTAGCGGTCGGCAGGTGCAGCGCCCGGCCGATGCCCTGGAGATGCCGCTGCGGCGACGAGCTTACCGGGGCCTTGCCCGCCAGCAGACCGGGGATGGCGCGCCCCAGGCGGCTATTCGTGCTTGCTGATGCCGATGTCGATGCCCTGCCCTCCGACGGTATTGCGGCAATGGGCGGCGATCACATTGGCACCCGGTTTCAAAAGCGCCCGCGCCTCATCATTCATCGGGATCGGTGCATAGACGTCATTGTAGCCGCTCGCCGAGGCCGCCAGGACGCCGTTGATGTAGACCTCGGCATCCTCATCGTGCTTGAGCAGGATATCGAGCTTGACCGGTATCACCGCCGGCAGCGTGATGGTCCGCCTGATCCAGATGTCGGCCGAGGTCCACTGGGTGCGCACGCCGCCCATGCCATGGCCGAATGGGGCCGGCGCCGTCTTCCAGCCGGCGTCATCGAACCCCGGGCTGTTCCAGCTGTCCGCCGGCTTCTCGATGGTAAAGCGCCTGGGGATGGCTTCGTCTTCGGCGGTCGGCACCAGGTCGGGCGGCACCGGATTGGGCGGCAGGGGAAGGAAGTTCCCGGCATTGGCGGCGGTGATGATCGCTGCGATCGGCTTGATGATCTCGCGATCATAGGTGACCAGGCCATTGAGCTCCTGCTCGACATCGGTGATCTGGGTATAGACGTAGGCGCAGATTCCGATTTCCTGCTTGAGCTTGTAGGCGGTCATCATCAGCTTCTGGTACTTGCTGGTCACCATCCAGCCATCCTTGAGCGTCTTGCCGTAGCCCATGACATCATTGCTCCACCGGTGTCCGGGCACAGCCATGGTGACACCGCCGAACTCGCCATTGACGCTCGCCCGCGTCTCCTCCGGCTTGCCTGCCCACGGCCCCGGATAGGCATGGGTGTCGGCGATGTCGCCGCATTTCCTGTCGGTCCAGCCGCTGGCATTGTTGACCAGGCGGGTCGGGTCGAGCTGCTTGGTCAGCGCCACGACATTCGCCACATCGAAGGTATTCTCGCCCCAGCCCTCGTTGAAAGTCGTCCAGACGACGATGCTGGGATGGTTGTAGTGGGTCGCTATCTCGCGCTTCCACTCGACCAGCCACTGCTCCTTCGAAGCCTCGTTCAGATCCCCGAACGCCTGCGGCATGTCCTGCCAGACCAGCATGCCGAGCTTGTCGGCCCAATAATACCAGCGATCGCTCTCCACCTTGGCGTGCTTGCGCAGGAGATTGAAGCCGAACTGCTTGGCGAGTTCGATATCATACCTGAGCGCCACGTCAGTCGGTGCGGTGTAGATGCCATCGGGCCAGTAGCCCTGGTCGAGCGCGCCGACCTGCAGGTAGGGGGCGTTGTTCAGCAGGATGGTCGTACGTCCCTGACCATCCTTGCCCAAGCTGATCTTGCGCAGGGCGGCATAGCTGCTCACGGCATCGCCAGCCGTCCCGGACAGCGCGACCTGCAGGGAATAGAGGTGGGGATCCTCCGGGCTCCAGGCGTGGACGGCTGCGATCGGCAGCGTCAACTCCTGACCGGACATGCCGGCGACCAAGGCCACTTCCGCCGTACCATCCCGCACCGTGGCGGTCAGCGGCACCTTGGTGCCGCCTGCGGCGTTGACGGTCAGATGGATCACCTTCGCGTCGAGGTCGGGGGTGATGGTGAGATCGGCGATATGGATGGCGGGCACCGGCTCGAGCCACACGCTCTGCCAGATGCCGGTCGCTCCGGTGTAGAAGATGCCGCCCGAGTGCTCGCGCTGCTTGCCGAGGACCTGCGCATCGGGGTGATCGACCTTGAGGGGATTCCATGCCGAGACCACCAGGTCATTTGCTCCCGAGCGCAGCGCAGCCGTGATGTCGTACTGGAAGGCATCGAAACCGCCCTTATGGGCTCCGATCGGCATGCCATTGACGGTGACGGTGCTCTCCCAGTTGACCGCGCCGAAATTCAGCAGGATATGCTGGCCCTGCCAGGCCGCGGGCACCTCGAAGGTGCGATGGTACCATATGCGCTGCTTGGGGATGCTCCTGCGCTCGGCCCCCGAGAGGGCCGCCTCATAGGGATAGGGCACGCGGATGGACTCATGGAACCCGGTGGGGGCCGCGTTTACCTGGGCATCAGTGAGTTCGTAGCCCCACACGCCATTGAGGCTGAGCCAGGCGCTTCGCTCCATGATCGGGCGGGGATATTCAGGCAATGGCGCAGTGGGCGACACGTCCTTGTCCCAGCGGGTGGGCATGCGCCCTCCCACTACCGGCAGGTCGGCGGCGCAGGCTAACGAGCCTGCGGCCCAGGCCAGCAGAGCGGCAGCGAGGGAGATGGGAGACGGCGCTCCACAGGGGCGATGATGAATCATGGCGATATCCTCAGCAGGAATAGCGGGAGCGAGACGACTGATGGTCGGGCCTGCATCATGCTGCGGCAGACAGGACTGCCGGCATGCCCAAGCGCCATCGGTCGGTGCACCATTCCGTCTCGCGGCCGGATTGCCAGCGCACGTACGCTGACGTCGTCTGGTGAAGTGAGGTTAACAAGGAATCCTGTGCATCTCCACCCGAGGCTCCACCCAGCTTGGCGATCCCCCTCATGCCGCCCCACTACCGCACCTTTCGCCTGACTGCGACCTGCCCCGCTATTTCTTCCCGCGCGTGGCGATCAGATCCTCGATCTTCTTCGCCAGATCGTCATTGGATTCCAGGAGCTTGATCACGTCGTAGCCATCATTGCCGATCTTCTTGATAAAGAAGACGTAGCTGGTGCCGACGTGGGGGTCGCCCTCTCCCTTCGGGATGAGCGGGCTGGGAGCCTGAACGCGCAAGGACACCGTGATGTGGTCGCTGGAATCGCCCCACAGCGGCTTATCGATTTTAATCTCCACCTCGGTCATGCTGTGGGCATTCGGCCCATCTGACTCGACCGAGCCGTACTTCTCGATGCTGCCGACCACGATCGTCTGGGCCGTCGACACCGCGCTCTCCAGACTGATGCCGCTGCCGGTATAGAGGCGCTCTACGTCCACCCCCCGCAGCTGCCCGATACCGCAGCAAACCCATGCGCCGAGGAGGAGCAACTGGAACATCCGCCACTTGCGCCACGACCGGGCCACTAGGCCCCGCGCCACCGGATGCTGCAACGCCTGTCCGACCGCGCTCTCCACCTCAGGGGCTGGGCGTCGATGTGGGGCAATGGCAGAGGTACGCATCATAGCTCCTGGGTGTGGCAGTGCAGGCATCTGGATGGGTGGTGGGCATCACCAAGAGCGCTCGGCGGGGGGTCGGAGCACTGCTACCGGTCCGCCGCCTCTCGGGCATGGAACCGGATACAGCATAGCACATACCTGCTAGCAGGCGCGACGCTGGCACCCAATCACGACTGCCGAAACCCTTGGTGATGCCTCCAGCTCCCAGACTGACGGTAGCCACTGGGCCGAGCCTGCGCCCACCACCCGGATTGGGCACTCCCTGCCATCGCTCACCTGGGCTCCTCGCCCGCCAGAGGGTTGCTGGTCCGCGAAGGAGTGCCGATCGCCTGGACGCGCGCTGATTACCACTTGCCCCGATGGAGGGGACCGCGACCACGATGCTGCTTTTTGCACGACGGCAGTCGGATCGCGAGCCGGATCACGGTTGGGCGGAAAGGACCTGCATATGGCCTGGGATGTGCTGCATGACCCATATGGCCCCTCTGCCACCCCTGGATGGATGCCCGATCCCCGGGCAGCACGCTCGCAGACGGCAGCCGGCCCTCGCCATAACTTATTCTGCCACACCCAACGAGGATTTCCCCATGAGCTATTTACCCAAACCGTCGCCAACCCAGGCGAGTCACCAGGATTCCCCTACCTCTGCCCTGCTCCATATAGGCCCGGAGCACGCTCTGCTCGCCCATGCGGTGGGGACCTGGGACGTCCACTTCACCCATTGGCAGGAGCCCGGCGAGCAACCCAAGCAGGCGACCGCCGTCTCGTCCATCGAATCGGTCTACGATGGACGGTTCGTCCGCGAGCATTTCACCAGTGACCATCATGGCATTCATTTTGCCGGCACCGGCACCACCGGTTACGACCGCTTGGCGAAGCATTACGTCTCCACCTGGTATGACAACGCAGGCACGGGCATCGTCATGCTCCTGGGCACGGCCATGCCGAACGGCAAAATGATCACCTATCGGGGTACGAAGATGTGCGCCACCAAGCATATGCCCATCTCCCTACGTCACGTGCTCGCCTGGGAGAATCCAGATCGCTTCTCCGTCGTCATGCATGCCCGCGATCAAGGCGACGAGCGGGTGGTGATGGAATTGGTCTATAACCGCCGGAAATAGGCTCACGGACCTTGTGATATGGGCATAGCACGGTGCCGTCCCAGGGTCGCTTCGGCTATCGTGAGATGGCAGGGCTGGCCCACCAGTGCAAGCCCTGGCAGCATCTGCGATCCAGTCTCGACCGCCATGCCTGAGGCCAATCTCCCTATCGAGGACAGGCGGTCGCCCGTCATTCCGGCGCCAGCACGCGAGCTCGCAGAGCAGCATGCGGCGACGAGGCGCCGGGCATGCATGAGACGCTTGCGCTGCGCGACGGGATGGGATGGGATGGGGATGAGCGCAGGCAGAATACCAGCGAGCGGGTGGAACCACATGCCCCGGTTCACGCACCTCCACCTCCTGTGAGGCGGATGGAAGCGCGTAGCCGGTTGCAGGGATTCCCTCTAGAACCTGCCGCCAACCGACACCAAGAGTCCGAAGCCCTGGTTGCGGCGGTTATCGCTGACCGACACCTGGTTAGCGCCGCTATTGTAGTTGTAGGTGGGATCGAAGCGACCGACCAGGTAGGGGACCTCGACGCCGAGGACCAGCCCGCCGAGGTCAAAGTATGTGCCCAGCCTGACGCCGTACTCGAAGTACTTGTTCCAGTTGTTGCTGGTCGTGCTCGTGCCATTGTCGCTGACGCTGTAATACGCGCGCCCAATGCCGCCGAAGGGCGTCAATTCCGCATGCCACTGATGGGTGAAGGCATAGCCATAGCCCAGGAGCAGATCCGCCGATGGCGTGGTGACATGGGCGTTCTGCGCGCCGTCATTCCACGTCGCGTGATTGACGGCCACGCCGATGCCATAGATGAAGCCACCGCCATATCCCAGGTGACCGCCGACATACTGGAGTTCGGCCCGTTCGTTATGCTCGGAATCGCGTCCCTCGTTCGAGGATGTCGAGGTGGTGGTGACGTCGCTGCCACCCGTGACGGTGGTGGATGATGCGCCCTTGAAATCGTTCGAGAGGATGCCTGCGCTCAGACGCAGATCGGAGACATCCAAATCAGCGGCATGCAGGGATGAGAGGGCGATGGACAGCAGTGCTGCCGTTGAGGCGATAAGGCGCATGGAGTATCCTGGGGTTGTGGAGATGGTGTCTGGACGGAGACAACAATTGGCCTGCCGTCCCTGGCACTTGCCGTGCCAATCACCGTCAGCTTCGGGCGGTGCTGGCTTTGCTGGACGCGGAATGCGTGCTTGAGCCCGCATGCCCTCCGCTAGAGGCCGCTGCTAACCACCTATGCCGCGATCACCCGACACCCTGAACGGTCGTCGCCCGGCGGACATCTCGTAAGCGGACCGCAGGAGACGATCCTGCGGCGGCATGACGTTCACCCACGTTCCGGCGCTGCCTCCGGCATTCCGCTCAGCGCTCCTGCGGCCCATCAGGCCCTGTCCATGGCCTTCCCGCACGCCTGCCGATGACCCCTGAGCGGTTCCCGATCCGCTGTCCCCTCATGCGGAACTGGCCTCTGCATGCGATGCGGATGAAGACGGAATTCAGTCGCTCTGCGACTTGGCCGCCGCTTCGGCGCGACGACGCGCACGACGTCGCCACGCCATCGCCACCAGGACCATGGCGGTGATCACCCCGAGCAGAGTCCATCCCGCATCGCCGGCGTAGTCGATCACCGCGTGATAGCTCTCGGCGCTCACATAGCCGAGCAGGGTGAAGCCGGTTCCCCAGGTCACGCCGCCGATTACATTCCAGAGCACGAACCGGCGATAGGGGATGCACGCCGCGCCAGCGGCAGACGGAATTGCTGCGCGCAGGAATGCGGAGAATCGCCCGAAGAATACTGCCGCTGCCCCATGGCGGTTGAGGGCATCCTGGACCGCCATCCAGCGCTTGCCGAACTTGCGCATGAGGAACGCACCGCCGAAACGCTCGCCCAGCGCATAGCCGATGGAATCGCCGATGGTCGCACCCAGCACCGCCGCCGGGATCGCCTGCCAGAGATGAACCGTACCACGCGAGCACAGCACCCCCCCGAGGATCACGGCGATCTCAGCAGGGAAGATGAAGCCGATGAAGAGCGAGCATTCCGCCAGCGCCAGTCCGAAGACCAGGCCTGCGACCCACCAGCCGGACAGCGCGAAGACCAGGCTGATGACGTGCGCTTCCATGCTCGATGGTGGCCTGGATGGCAGGGGAGTCCAGAGGGTGGCGAATGGCGCTCGACAGGCATCCCATAATCAGGGTCGAGGAGCGCCAGTTCGGGAGGCACGTGCGTGCGCAGAGTCTAAGGGAACGTCCATTCAAGGCCGAATGCGGCATCGACATGGCCGTAACCGGTATGCATGGGGATCTGACCGGTGGGATCCGGCGTCATCGCCGTGGGATTAGCCGTATAGGGGAATTGGAGCCCGAAACGGAGCGCATCGGTAACCTCGAGGTCGATACCTATCCTGAACCCATATTCGATGTCGCGGTAGCGCGCGTAATAGGGGTTGCTGGAAAGTCCCTCGAAATGATACGGTCCCGTCCCCGAGAATGGATGCAGTCCCAGGAGCAAATGACCGCCGAAGCGGTAGCTCAGCGGCACGGATTGGGGAGTGGGCGTGGATCCGAGCGAGGAGAGATCGACGAAGCGCTTGTCCACAGCAGCCGGATCCGCCACGCTCGTATCCGCGCACCAGCACCAGGATGCCGCGATTCCGAGGAGAGACATGCATGGGTAGAGACGTCTGAACATGGGAATCCCGTGATTGCTCTGGCGACCTTGAAGCTGCGTGCTTTGGAGCGCAAGCGATAGCGCATCGACGAACCGGCATCTCATCATCCGGGCCCTGAACGCTACTTCCCCCTGCACAGCAGGATCGGCACGCTTTGGCACCAGGGTCAATCGCCACCAGCTGGCATCAACCCGCCCTGCCGTCATCGGTGCTCCGACGATGACAAAGCGTGATCATCATCGATGATCGCTGCATAGCCATTGCGGACTCGGTCACGTTCATCGTGTACTCGGACATGCGGAGAACGGGTGGCCAGGGCAGCGACAGTAGCGATGGCAGCAATCGCTGTCGAAATGGACCACGTAGGCCGCCGCCCAGGCCTGCAAAGTCGATTCTCAGATGCGTGGATTGCATGCAGAATGCATGCCCCGGGAACGGATGACTCCGGCTGAACCGATCCCGACCATGCCTGCAATGACCCCACATGCCTGCGGACTGCAAATGGACCACCGACCTGCACGGACCTGCCGCCCTCTCCGATTGGCATATCTGCCGCTTCTCCCTGGTGTGCTCGCTGGGCTGCGATGGGGCGCCGATCTCTCCTCCACGACTCAAGACGACACACCCCAACGACTCCTGGCCCACGTTGGGCGCAAGCATAACCGCGTCCGTTCCGACCATCAAACCCCCGCGGAGGCGCCATGAACATCACCATACCCCCTCTCGTCAGTCCCCTCGCTCGCTACCGGGACATCATCGCATCGCTGTGCGCCGGCCAGGCATCACCCGAGGACCACCTGTGGATGCGCTTCGCGGCACAGGCTGCGGTTCTGTGCCCCGAAACGTCCGATCAGCTGGCCTGGCGCATCCGCCATATCGCAGAAATCCTGCACAAACGCACGTCATGGTTCGCCCACCTCAGCCCTTCGGCCCGGTTCCTGGTTGCAGCCCTGCTCATCCAGCACCATGTGCCCGTTGGCACCTTCCATGCCGAGCACGATCGCACCCAAGATATGTTCCGGGATGTCGGGCTGCCTCACGGGGGCTTCACCAGCACGATCGCCGTGCTCATCCTGCACATCTCATCCTCACATCAGCCCATCAGCCTTCTCGAGGCTGAACGCCTCAAGGCCATCTATAATCGGATGAAGTCGCTGCATTGGTGGCTGACCGGCCCGGGCGACGTGCCTATCTGCGCCGCCTTGGCGCAATGCCCCGGATCGGCCGAGGAGCTCGTCGGCCGTGCAGATCAGCTCTACCGGCAGCTGCACGCACATGACCTGGGGACCGGAAGCAGCCTGCATACCGTCGCCCACCTCCTGCTGGTGACCGGTCTGCCGCCCGACTCCGCCATCACGCGCCTGCGCAGCCTGGCGAGATGCCTGTCCGATCGCCAGGGAGTCCTGCACGATGGAGATCTGCAGGCGCTCGTCGTCCTGACGATGCTCGATCATCCGACCACCATGACGATCACCCGCCTCATCGGGGTGCGCGGAGAACTGGACCTTCTTCAGCCGCAGTACCGTGGCATGGCGAACCTGATGATCGCCGCCGATCTGGCCTTCCTCGATCTGATCCGCTCTGTCGAGGATGCACCTGACGCCCCGAATGCCCGTCAGGCACAAGAGATGCTGTCCCGCATCCATGCCTTCCACATCACTACGGCGGTGCTGGCTACCCAGGTCGATGCGCATCGTCTCATGCAGCCAACTGCGGATGCATCAGGCGGGTGGCCGGTCCCCTACGGCTGGTGATCCCAGGAATTCGCCGGGACATGGTCACGGCCTTGGCTCGATTCCTGCTCACGTCATGCAGGCGGCGGGGATGCCCGCAGTGCCCGATGACTCACGGTTCAAAGCGATCGCTTTTCACCAAAGGCACACCATGGATACGCTCGCCGAAAGCGCCTCATCAGTGAATCGGCTCAATTACCTGCTGCGTACCGAACTCGCCGCGGTCGACAGCTATGATCGCGCCGCCGTTATACTCGGCGATGTCACCATCCCCGAGCTGGGCGAGAACCGGGACTGCCATTTCTGCCGCGCTCAAAGGCTCACCGAGTCGGTCACGGCCATGGATGGTGCGCCAACCGTCAGCGCCGGCGCCTGGGGTGGTCTCGAGACTGCTGCGACCGCGGGGGCAAAGGCCCCCAGCCGAGCTGACATCATCGCCATCGTGACCACTGGCGAGGACCGCTGCCTCGCTGATTACCGCTCCATGCTCATGACTGCTGACGATCGAGTGCGGTCCATCATTGCCCGCGATCTCCTGCCCGCGCAGGAGCGTGCCCACCGCCGCATCAGGCAGCTTTCCGTCGCCGCCATCCCCTCCGCACCCATCGATCCGGACTTCGCCCACTGATCGCCACAGCCTTGAAAGGATCTGGCCATGAACACCCTGTTCGCATTCGCATTGATTATCGCCGGAGTCATCCTCCTGATGCTCGGCTTCGACTCGTCGGATTCCATCCAGAACTCCGTATCCAAGGTCTTCACCGGCCATAGCACCAGCCGCACCACCTGGCTGGTCATCGGCGGTGCTGCGTGCCTGATGGTCGCCCTTGTCGGCGGATTCCGCGGAAAGCGGACGTGAAACCGCCATGCTCAGAGCCATCCTCCTCATCGTCCTGATCCTCATGCTCTTCGGAGCCCTCCCCGTCTGGCCTCATAGCCACACCTGGGGCTATGCTCCTTCAGGCGGCATCGTCCTGGTCGCCATCATCGTCCTCATCCTGGTTTGACGGTGGAGCGAATAGAGACCACCGCTGCCAGCCGTGGTCTCATCGTCATCCCGCTCGATCGCTGCAAGGAAGTCTCCGGCCTGGAGGACGATGCGGCGCAGGCCGGGCTCCTTCAGGCGGTTCGCCGCCCATGCAGCTGGAGATCGCCGTCCGCCATGGGCCGGAAATCCCGGTGTGCGGGCGGGCTGCCCAGCGCATAGACGAGGGATGACGGGCCATGAGGCAATGTCAGGCATAGCTCCGGCATCATGAACTCGCCGATCGTCGTCCCGCATCGGAACTCTCTGTGGCCTACGGCGGTGTCTCATCGGATAGCAGCGCGGCGCTGACTGCCTTGCTCTTCGCCGAGACATCAATCAGGACGCTGCGCAATTCCGATTCGTTTTCCAGCAATTGGCCGATGATCGGATCGGCTGCCCGTATGGCAGGCAGAGAAAGTGCGCCATCCAGGGATTTGATCAGCGCATTCAATTGCGCCTGATAGTCCACCACCGTTATGGCCAGCGCCTGCTTGCACAGGAGGAGCGACTCCATCGCCATCCTGAGGTCCCCGTCGTGCTGATTGCAAGTGCGACGCTGGTTTCGCAGTGTGCGCATGGCTGCGGGGCGAACCAAGTCATCCAGTCGCCGCTGTCCGGCATCGACTGTCGCCTGGAACCCGCCATCGATATGCGCGAGCGCGCTGGCAAGATGGTCCACGTCGGCATGAAGCACAAGGTGTATCCCTTTCAAGTCGGCGCCACCCTGGGCATCGCGTAGCATCCTCATGGCCTGTCCAACCTGATTGAGGTCCTGCTCCGCCACCCCTGAGTCAACAGCTGCGGGAAGCGGAGCGGCCCTGCTTGCACTGCTTGCCGGCTGCCCGGCGCAGCCGGCAGCGACGGCGATGCCTACGGCGATCACCCACGACCACCCTGACCGATCAAGGCGCATCGGGCCTCCGCGCCTTTGTGGTCAGATCGAAGGCAATGGACGACCTGGCGGCTTGCTGCAGGACACATTCCCCGCCGTCACCCTCGCGAGGAGATGGACGAGGCCCACTCCAGGCTTTGCACGCCATCCGCAGGGCGAAGCCCATTGCGACCAGACAGATGATTTCACCCATGGAGACCTCGACAGGGATCGGTGTGGCGCCTTTTTTGCGAAACCGGGAAGACCCTCGACAGCATCGGCCCTCACAGCCATCAGGATGAAGGCAGCACCTGTTGCCGGAGCACCTGCGGAATACCAGCTGATCCTCATCTGCAGAATGCCTTGCGACGGCGACGGTCCGGTGCCAGCCACCAGGATCATGACGTCCATAGCGTCCGATAGCGTCGGTCAGGCAGGCAGTGAACATCCCGGACGCCGACGCTCCAGGCCATCGCGCAGACCGCCCTGGGCAAGGCGGATGAGCTATCAGAAATAGGTTATGAACCGCGGAACGGGGCGGGGGTCAGCAGCTGTGCCGTTACTCTCGCGCTTTCCACCGTCCCCAGGCAGGCGATCGCCAGCCGATGATGGCGGGCCGCTGCAGCAGCAATGAAATGCACCTTGTGCATGGAGCAGCTTGAGGGTGGACTCGCACGATCGGCCATCGGCATCCTCGACGATGACGAGGAGATTCCCGAGATGCATGGCCTCTGACAAGGATTCAATGAGATGATGGGCGATCCCCAGTTCCTGGAGATCCTGCTGGAGCCCGATGCAGGGGCCGGCAGGAGCGACGACGTGCCAGGTGATGGTGAGCGTCGGCTGTGCAGCAGCGCGGCCCGCCGAGTCCAGGGTCGTCGGCTCGCATGGCGTGATGGAGGCGATGGTGGTCATGGTGAGATGGGTCTGCCCTGGTGAGGGAGATATTCCGTAAGGAACATGCGCCGTTGCCCGTGGCAGGGCGGCATCGGTGTGGTCATAGTCATAAACCGCCAAAACGATGATGTCCGCGAGAGAGCATCCCTCGCGATCAAGCGCCAGGATGATGGCCTTGGCATGATCGACGTCGCGGGCAATGCCCAGTATGCGCGATTCCAAGGGATACCTCGCTGGATGAAGGAGATGCGTATTCGAACGTAAACTGCTCGCGGGTGCCTGTCCGGACCGGCACCACCCAGACGATGCGCTATCAGCAGACTGCGATTCGCTTCCTGGGAATGCTAACTGGACACGCGCATATCCGGCTGCCCCACCTCCCTCCCTGACCATGCAGACAGGCGGGAGAGTCATGGCGGATAGGGCACGACCTCACTTCACGGCGATGCGATCCGTCACCTGCATGACACCATCTATCGACCGGGCGGTCGATAGGATCTTCTGGTGATCTGCTTCAGTCGGAACCAGACCGCTGATGAGCACCACTCCATTGGACGTTGATATGTCGACATCCTTGCTCGAAACCGAGAGCGACGGATCAACGATCACGTCCTCGCGCAAGGTCTGGGATATCTTCAGATCCTTGTCCATCTTGCGCAATTCGCTCTGCCGAACCTGTTCGGACTCCTCTGCGCTCTTGTGCGTCATGGCATCCTGCATCACCGTGGCATTGTAGTCGATATCGATCTTCTGGTGGCGCTCTGCCCGTTCATCGGCGATGATCTCCAGCTTGAGATCGTTGAGCTTCTGCGTGAGCTGCTTGGCCACTTCCTGGTGCTTCTCCAGGTCGATCGCCTTGGCGTGATCGATCTTGTCGTTGATCGCCGTGGTCTTCTCGTTGCCTTGGAGATCGATCTCCGCCTTGCGCCTCAGCTGGTCGGCCTTGATATCCGCAGCCTGTGCGCCAGGTTCCCTGCCCTTCAGCTCGGCATTGGAATCCGCCACCGCCTTATCCCGCTTCACCTGGTCGACAATGTCCTGGATCTCGATCTCCTTTGGCTGGGTGGACTTGTCGAAATCGAGGTCGATCCCTGCATCCTGCCGGCGGGCGTCCTCCTTGATTTCCTTCTCCCGCAAGGCGATGGCGATGACCTGATCCTCGTAGACGCGTTCCACTACCCGTCGCTGGGCAGCCGCATCGGTCCGTACGCCTTCAGGCGTCTGTTGCGCCTCCCCTGTTGCAGGACCGGTGGCGGTGGCCGATGGAATCGATGCGTCATTGCAGCCAACGACGATTGGAAAGGACGGGAAGGGGAAGTTGGTACGCATGGGGAACTCCAGAGGTTGGTTGATCTTTCGCTCATATCGTGCCAAACGGCCGCCATGGCATGGCATGGCCACATTATCGGCATCGCCGCATTATCGGGCGGTCCCATTCATCCCGAATCGGCCTGGCGCCATCACCCTGTTCACTGCCGGCATGCAGTGATGAGAGCGCCTGCTGTGCCGTGGCCAGCAATGCAACTCGATGACCCGGCGCCGATCGCATTCATTCGGAACATCGCCACTCCTAATGCGCATATATGGTGTTACCGACATGTCGTCCGGTGATGGGCAGCGCCGAACCAGCCAGCGCCAAGGTGACCGCTGCCACTTGCCCATGTTCCCATCACCCGGAATCGGACAGCCATACGGGGGTCTACGCAGAGCGTTTGGATGACTGGTGGTTTGCGATGATGCGGGCAGCCCCTCCACGCGAGCGGTCCAGCTATGGGAGGACCTCGCTACCGCACTGCCCTCCCGGACTCTGCATGTCAGCGAATGGTGGCAGTCCGGCCATGCGCAGGCACCACCCGGACGCCATCACGGGTTCAGCAGCGCTGTCACAGCCAGGCTCCTGTCAGAGATGTCGGTGAGCACCTTGCGGACGCCCGCCTCGTCATCGACGAGCTTGGCGAAGACCGGATGGATCGATCTGACCCCCGCCTGGGACGGGTCGAGGTCGATGGCCGAGATGGCTTGCGACAATTCGCTGCGGAACGCCTGGCTGCTCGTGAGATAGATCATGCGGCTGGTCGACAGCGCATCCACTGCCGAGCGCAGTTCTCCTTCGCGCCTCGAACTGGCATTTCGCAGCTCGGGATCGGTGAAGCCGTCAGCTTGCTGGTGCCAGACCTGGCTCTGCTTGGTTCCGGCCACGACCTCGTCATTGCTGCTCGCATCGAGCACCGCCAGGGCGTCAGTGACCTGGGTGGCATGTCCCTTGAGGTCCCCAGCCAGCTTCTTCAGATCTGCGCTCTCATTCGCATCTCGGATGACTTTGAGCGATACGATAACCTGATCAAGACCTTGCTTGGCCTTGCTCACGTCCACGGGCACTTCGGCAGCAGCCTTGATGGTGGCGGAATTCCGCTCCTGCCCACTTCCGCATCCCGTCATGAGGATGGATGCGAGCAGGAATGCGCTAAAGGAGATGATCAAGACGTGTGACATGCCGACCTCGGGAAATGGAGTGCGAAGAATGACCGGCAATGAATATTGCCTCGCTTCTGGTCATAGCATCGTTCATGCCATTGCCGCACAGCTGTGCATGATTGAACGAACGTCACCATTCCACAGGCGATGCCGAATCAGAGTTTCAGCGCCATGCGTGCCTGCAATGTGCAGTGCCATGCATATGTCATGCGTAGTGGAAGTCCTGACTGACGGGCATTTTCACCAAGTTCGCCATCCAGCAGATATTGGGCATACCTGAGGCTGAGATCAGTCTCAGGTTATCGCAAGACGCCAGTCGCTCTGCCGCTTCGGCGGATAAGGGCTCGACCTGGCGCTCCTCACCCCGCAGACGGTCGTACCTGTTGTGCGACGGAAGCAGACGTCCACCTCACCATCCGCCCCAGAGAAGATCTCGACCGAGCACCAATGAGTGACGACCACCGACGGAAGATCCCCTGCCAGGGATTGCTGATCTTCGCCATCACCTGCACCGTCCTCTATGTGGCGCAGGAGGTCATCATTCCCCTTGCCCTTGCCGGTCTGCTTGCCCTGCTCCTGACGCCGACGATCAAGACCATCCGGCGGCACGGCGCTAGCAACACCGTCGCCGTCACGCTCGTCATGGGACTGCTATCCATCGTCATGATCGGCGTGATCTGGCTTGCGGCCTCGCAGGTGAGGCACGTGGTCGATGATTTCCCAAAGTACCGCGAGAACATCAAGGCACGTCTGGCCGCGCTCTACAGGAGCGATGCGGCCGCCTTTGCCGGATCCGTCACCCAGCTCACGCATGAGCTCGTCGATCACCCAGCTCAAGCAGGGCAGTCGGTCCAGCCGCATAGCGTGGCCGCGACGTCGGCATCCAATCCCGATCGCTCGCCAGCGGCGGCCCAATCGGAGAATCGATTGTTCCAGGTCAGCGATTACCTGTCGATGTTCAGCTCGGTCTTCCATCCCTTCGCCCTGACTGCGATGGTGATCATCCTATCCACCTTCATGCTGATCCAGCGCGACGATCTTCGCGATCGATTCCTCATCATGACCGGGCGATTGTCATCCCACAACAACAGCCCCGTCTCCACCCATGCCATCGACGAGGCGTTCGCCACCATCGGCCATTACCTGCGCATGCAGTCGGTATCGAATGCCTGCCTGGCCGTGGTGATCGCCATCGGCCTCGGTCTGCTGGCCGTCCCCAACGCCATCCTCTGGGCCAGCCTAGCATTCATCCTGCGGTTCATCCCCTATATCGGGATAACGATCGCGGCCGTCATGACGTGCCTCTTCTCCTTCGCCACCTCGAGCGACCTCAGCACGCCCATCCTCGTACTGGCCATGTTCGCCTTTCTCGAGGTGCTGCTGGGAAGTATCGTCGAGCCTGTCTATTTCGGCCAAAATACCGGACTCTCGAGCTTCGCTATTCTGGTGGCAGCCCTGTTCTGGACCTGGCTCTGGGGGATCGCCGGCCTCTTCCTATCGATCCCGATGACCGTCTGCTGGGTGCTCATCGGGAGGAATTTCGAGAACTTCGACTTCCTCGACACCATCCTCAGCAACCGCACATTGCTCTCGCCAGACAAGCGGCTCTACCATCGCATGCTGACCATGGAGCCCTCTGAATTCCACGACGCCATCGACCATTTTTCCGGTACCAGCAGCTTCGAGGAGATCTATGACGATATCCTGATTCCGACCCTGTGCCTCGCCGACTCGGAATACGACCTGGGTCACATTTCCCGCGAGCGCCTGGACGCCATCATCAGCAGCATACGCCTCGCCGCCGACGAGCTCATCGACGGGCTGGGAAACGGTGCGAAGGCACCGCATCTTGTGATCGGCCCTGCCCAGATGGCGTCTCGCCATCCAGCTCGGACGGTCATCCTCTGCATTCCCGCCCATAGCGAGCTGGACGATGTCATGTGCACCATGGTCCATCTGCTGTTGGTGGCCAATGGAGCCCAGGTCGATCTGGTGCATGCGCCGTCACCCCATGGCGTCGAGCAGCTGATCGTGGAAAGGGGGATCCAGTGCATCTGCATCTGCGCACTGAGCACCCAGTCCACCATGCGCTCCATCGCCTGGTCGCGCATCCTGCGGCATCGATTCCCCGATGTGGACATCGTCATCGGTCTCTGGAATGCGCATGCGCAGGGTGCATCACGCATCGCCAAGGCGAAGATCCGCTACCGCATCGACGTGGTGACCAGCCTCAAGCAGGCCGTCATGCTGCTAGCACCCGCTTGCGAGCCGGAAATCCCTGCCGCCAAGCGTGCATGATCTCCTTCATCTCATGGCGTTCCCGCCATCGTCATGAAGACGCCGACGACGGCGATCAGCGTGGCGCTGGCGTAGCTGGGATGATGATCCTGGGCTAGCGGGTGCTAACCCGCTCCTGCTCGAGACTCCCTCATGCCTTTGGAAGGACAGCGGTTCGCCGAAGCCTGCATGGCTCGGGATCTGGCGGAAGCGCTCAACGCCGTCCGGATCCCACCCGGCCTGACCTTCGTATCCAGGATGCGGCCGCTCAAACGGTGCAGGCGAATTCGTTGCACAGCAGCAGCACCTGCGCCAGCCTGGAAATCGCGCGCATCGTCCAGCCACACGCCGCAGCGCACGACATGCTCGGCACCATAGCCGGACAGGTCGAGGACAGCGAGCATGGTCCTGATCGCCTGATGCGCCTGGGGCACGATGCCTCCCATGACCACGACACCATCCAGCATGGGCACCTGGCCCGAGACGAACAGCCAGCCATCCGCGCCCACTGCGCGGGAGAACGGCAGCTGCCGGGGATCCCCGGGAGTCGGCAGGCCATGGCGTTGGATGTCATTCACGATGCACTTCCGAGGTGAGCGGCTACGACGGCAGAATCCGTGAGCATGGGCGCGGACCGCGCACGTGGCAGGAAGCGTCCGGCGCGGCAACCGGTGGCCCGACGCTGGGCGGCGCTCAGGACGCCGTTGACATAGACTGCACTTATGCCATCGGCTGGCTGCTGCGGGTGGGCATAGGTCGCGCAATCCTTGATGGTCGAGGGGTCGAAGAGCACCAGGTCGGCCCAGGCGCCCACGCGGATCACACCACGGTCCGCCAGTCCGAAGCGTGCCGCCGGCAGCCCGGTCATGCGATGCACCGCCTGCGGCAGGGTGAACAGCCGCTCGTCGCGGCAATAGCGCGCCAACACGCGCGGGAACGCGCCCCAGAGCCGCGGATGGGGACGCGGATCGCGGGGCAGCCCATCGGTGCCGATGGCGGTTGCCGGATGGCAGAGCACGGCGCGGACATCATCCTCGTCCATGCAATGGTAGACCGCCCCGGCAGGTTGCAGGCGAGACGCTGCAGTGCGATCGGCGACCTGCCACCGAGCCGCGATGTCTGAGAGCCGCTGTCCGCCCAGCTCGGGGTGGGGGATCGACCAGGTGATGCCGATGTCGATGCCGTCGGCGATCTGGTCCAGGTCCAGGAGCGATGAGCTGGCCGCATAGGGATAGCAGTCGCAGCCGACCGGATGCCCGCAGCGGGCATGGTCGAGCGCCCCCAGCACCTCGCGGATGCGCCCCCAATTCGCCACCCCCGCGCATTTCAGGTGCGAGATCACCAGGGCCGCTCCCGCCTGCCGGCTGGTGCGCACCGCCTCGTCGATCGCCGTCAGGATACTGTCCGCCTCATCGCGCAGGTGGGTTGCATACAGCCCCCCAACCGGGGAGAGCGATCGCGCCAGCGCCAGGACCTCGCTTTCAGGTGCCCCCTTCGCATTGGCATAGGCCAGCCCGGTCGACAGTCCGAGCGCGCCATCGGCGAGCGCGTCGTCGAGCTGCTCGCGCATGAGGGCGATCTCCCTGGCGCTGGCTGGCCGATCGAGGCGATCCAGATGGTTCTGCCGCAGCGACGTGTGGCCGACCAGGGCAGCCACATTGACTGCCGGGACGGCGTCCTTGATCGCTGCGACATAGGAGCGGAAGGTCGGGAAGGCGAATTCCCGTGCCTCGCCGAGCAGGTTCAACGGCTCAGGCAGCGAATCACGCACGGTCACCGGCGCGGCACTGATGCCGCAGTTGCCGACGATCACCGTGGTGATGCCCTGGGAAAGCTTGGGCCAGGTCAGTTGCGCATCGAGCACTGCAAGATCGTCATGGGCATGCGCGTCGATGAATCCCGGTGCGAGCACCAGGCCGCCACCCTCCTGGACGACCGCAGAGCGCCAATGGCGCAGTGCGCCGATGGCCAGGATGCGGCCATCGCCCAGCGCCACGTCGCCCTGATAGGCGGGGTCTCCGCTGCCGTCGACGATGCTCGCATCGGTGATCAGGGTGTCGCAACTGGGGGGCATCGGCGTCTAATCTCCCAGAGGTTGGCGATCCGGACCGCTGCGGTGGGCATCAAGGACGAGCTTGATGCGGCGCAGGAGATGCTGGCTGCGGCTGCGATCGGTGAGGGCGGTCTCGGTAGCGAGGATGTCGAGCGCCATGAGCAGGGCGTAGCGCGAGCTGGACGGCTTGATCACCACATCGGTCTCGCGGGTCTGAATCGCCAGCAGCACGTCCGATTGCGCCGCCAAGGGCGAGCCGAGGGCGGTGATGGCGAGGATCCGGGCTCCATATTCGCGGGCGATGGCGACGCTGCCGAGCAGTTCGCCGGCCTGGCCGGTCGCCGATAGAGCCAGCACCACGCAGTGCTCGTCCATGGTCGCCGCGGCGATGCGCTGCATCACCGCATCCTGATAGCTGGCAACCGGCAAGCCGAGGCGTACCAGGCGGTTGCGCGCCTCGTCAGCGATCATCGCCGAGCCGCCGCCCAGGCCGAAGGCATAGATCATGCGCGCCTTGCGCAGCAGCAGCGCGGCGGCGCGCATGCGATCCCGATCGACCAGCACGAGGTTGGCCTGCAGCAGCTCGATGATGTCGCGATGGACGAGATCGGCGCTGTCATCAGGCCCATCCGCGCGGGGCTGCTCGAGAAAGCGTGCGCCGATCGCGCCCGCCAGCACCAGCTGGCGCTTGAGATCGCGGACATCTTGGCAGCCCAGGGCCCTGGCGAAGCGCGTCACGCTGGCGGTGCTCACCCGCGCCTGCGCAGCGAGGGCATCGATGCTCGCGGCGGCGGCGGATTGGATGTCCGACAGCACCAGATGCGCCACCTTCTGCTCGCTTGGCGGCAAATCAGCAGCCGCACGGGTGATGCGCGTCACGATGTCGTGGGGGATGGCCATGGGTCAGACAGCCTGCTGTCTTGACCACGATGATGTTACTTTGTAACATACATTCAACCTTATTCTATCGTACAATGCAATAGATAACGACGAGGTGCGATATGGATGGTATTTTGTCTCATCGGCCATCACCGCTCGACAAGGGCATGGGGGAGCTCGGTTACGAGGTGGTCGGCGAGCTGCCAGGCATTGGCTGGAATCTGCTCGATGAGGATGTCAGCCTGCCGGTGGCGGTGCTGTCAGCCGAGGTGATGGGCCGCAACCTGGAGTGGATGCAGCGCTTTGCGCAAACCTATGGCGTGCACCTGGCGCCGCATGGCAAGACCACCATGGCGCCGGCATTGTTCGCGCGCCAGATCGCCGCCGGAGCATGGGGTATCACCCTGGCGACCGCCCAGCAATGCCTGGTGGCAAAGCAGCATGGCGTGCAGCGCGTGCTGATGGCCAACCAGCTGGTCGGCAAGCGCAACTGCGCCGTCATCTCCGGAATGCTCAGAGATCCGGCATTCTCCTTCTTCTGCCTGGTCGATTCCGCTGCCGGGGTCGAGTACCTAGGCCGTTTCTTCTCCGCCAGCGGACAGTGCATCGACGTGCTGATCGAGCTGGGCATCCCCGGCGGTCGGGGTGGCGTGCGCGACGACGCCCAGCTCGACCAGGTGGTCGCAGCCATCCGCCATTGGCCCACCGCAGTCCGGCTCGCCGGCGTTGAGGTCTATGAGGGCATCCTCAACGAGGAGTCCTCGATCCGCTCCTACCTGCGCCGCAGCGTGGCGGTGGCGCAGCGGCTGGCCGCCGAAGGCATGATCCGCCGCACTCCGGCGATCCTCAGCGGCGCCGGTTCCGCCTGGTACGATGTGGTGGCTGAGGAGTTCGCGGCTGCCGAGCTCGGGATGGAGGTCGAGGTGGTGCTGCGCCCGGGCTGCTACCTGACCCACGATGTCGGCATCTACCAGTCAGCGCAGGCGCGCATCATGGAGCGCAACAACGTGGCGCGCAGCCAGGGCCCCAGCCTCGAACCCGCGCTGCAGGTGTGGGCCTATGTCCAGTCGCGTCCCGAAGCCGACCTGGCGATCATCGGCCTGGGCAAGCGCGATGCCGCCTTCGATGCCGGCCTGCCGACACCGAAACGATTCCATCGTCCGGGGCGACCGGGTCCGGTGCCGGTCCCGGTTGGCTGGTCGCTGGTGCGGATGATGGATCAGCACGCCTTCCTGCGCCTGCCGGTGGGCGATGATCTGGCAGTCGGAGACATGATCGCCTTCGACATCTCGCACCCCTGCCTGACCTGCGACAGATGGCGCCACCTGCTGGTGGTCGACGAGCGCAATCAGGTGGTTGAGGTCATACCGACGTTCTTCTGATCGCAGACACCGTCCCGGCGCCAGATGATCAGGCCATCTGCCGCGTATAGGCTGGCGTCCACATCCGGTAACCGCCAGTGAAGGCGTTGTCATTGCGGCCAAGACGCACAAACGTTGGCAGCTCCTTCATCAGGCGGGCATTGCCACCGCCGAGGACCACATAATCGACATCCAGGGCGCTGGTGAGCGTGGCGATGACCGTGGCGACGGACTTGCGCCACTTCTTCTTGCCATGCTCCTTCAACGCCTCGATGCCGACATACTCCTCATACGTGCGGCCCTTCTTGTAAGGGAGATGTGCCAGCTCCATCGGCTCGACGATGCCGTTGATCACCAGGGCCGAGCCCAGACCCGTCCCCAGGCCCAGGAACAGCATGCGCTTCCCGCGATAGCTGCCCAGTGCCTGCATGGCGGCATCATTGATGATCCGCACCCGTTTCCCGAAGGCTTTCCTGAAATCGAATCCCACCCAGCCCTGGGCAAGATGATGGGGCTCGGAAGCGATCCGCCCATGCAATACGGCACCGGGATAGCCGATGGAGATCGCGTCGACCTTCCAGCTCTTGGTCAGGCGCTTCACCGTGGCGACCAGCCTCCGGGGTGTCATGGTCGGACCGGAATCGAATTCCACCCGCTGCTCATGATGCGTTGCCTGGAGCTTCACGTGCGTCCCGCCCACATCGATGACCAGGATGTTCATGGGTAAAACCGACCTTCCAGGACGAGGGTGCCATGGACAACTTCCGCCAGGCGCTTGATGCCCTCGCAGCTAGCCATCTCGATGGGGCAGTGTGCCCATGGTCGTCGCCGTCCAAGCGGCAACATCCTCTGCAGCGCTTGAAGAGGCGGGCGCGACCGACCCCCTCGGCCTCGGCCGCAGCCCTCGATCCGGACGTCAGGCGAAGCCGGGCGATTCCATCCCGGATCGTCCCGATTGCGCGGCTCAACGCCAGCGATCATCGTGGTTGCGATAGTAGCCTGGGTGGTCCCCCCAGCCGCCACCGGCAGGTGCGATGATGGGGACCGGGATGAGCAGGGGAGGAGCCAGGATGCGTGCAAAACAGCCCACTTGCAGGAACGCAACGCTCACCAGCAGAATCAGCAGCAATCGGCGGTAACGCATAGAGCCTCCTTTGGGGATACCCTGCACGCACACAGCCTAGCGTGAATCCTCTGACACATCCCGTTCAGCGAGCCGGAACCAATGGCGCAGTGACCCACCGGCCCTGGCGGTCGCATGCCCACCACGGGCGATTCGCTGAGCACCGACCTGCAGCCGCAGGGCTTGGACGCCCTGCGGCTGATGTCCGGTCAGACGGCCTGGACTGCGATCCGGCGGGGCAGCACCGCCTTCTGCTTCGGCAAGGTGACCGTCACGACGCCCAGCTTGACGTTCGCCGTGACACCAGTGCTGTCGACCTCGGCTGGGAGGGTGAAGGAACGCTCGAAGCTCGCGGCCCGATATTCGCCAGAGAGCTGGCGGAAACCCTCATGGGTGTCGGGGTGCACACTCCCCTTCAGGGTCAGGACATCCTGGTGGACGACCACCTCAACACGGTCAGCCGATACGCCCGGCATATCGGCGATCAGCAGTAGGGCCTGGTCAGTTTCATGGACGGACACCGCAGGGACCCGGGTCGATTGGCGCAGCTGGCCATCTCCTGGTGCTCTGGCATCCGAGCGACGATCGTCGGCTTTTGCAACGGCAGGAAGAGACATGGCTGGACTCCTTCATCTTGGATGTTGTGGGTATGGATGCTTACGCGGCCGTGATGGCGATTCGCCGCGGCTTCTCGGCTTCGGGACGATGCACGGTGATGGTCAGGACGCCATCCTGGCAACGTGCCTCGGTGCGGTCAGCGTCGACGGCAAATGGCAGCTGGATGCTGCGATTGAACTCCTCGGTGCGCTCTGTCTTCTGCTCACCTACGATGGCGAAAACGCGCTTGCCGCTCACCGTCAGGGTATCGCCCAAGACGGAAATGGTGGTGCTGGCGGGGTCGACCCCAGGGACTTCTCCCGTAACCACCAGCGTGTTCTCGTTCGCCCAAATATTCAGGGCCGGTGTTGCCTGGCCGAGGAAGGGCGTTCCGCGACGGGTCGAGCCGTAGGCTCTCCCCACCTGATCAAATATCTGCTCCATATCCTGGAGGGTATTCCACATGCCCCAATCGTAGCTATTCATGGCTGAGCTCCCTTAAAACGACGTTGATGGAAAGGTGGTGGGCCATCGCCCACGGTCATGGCAGAGCATTGCGCGGGCCATGCCAAACATCGCAATCGATTCGACGGACAGGCCACGCATCTTCTCGTGCCAAGACTGGCTCGCCGTGGGGCTTTACGGAGCAACCCCCTGTCCCGCGGCCGATCTTGCCCAGCACCGGGAGCCAATGTTGTCAGAAAGACAAGGATCACCGCCAGGAAACAGGCCATTTCGATCAGCCTCATCGGATCGCGGCACCCAGCACCGGGGTAGCAGACGCAGCGCCTCCATGCACCTCCAGGGAGGTACGTAGCACCCAGCCGTGATGCCATGGCTTGGTGGACAATGGTGCACGACCTGACTCGGCAACCAACTTGTTCAGGTGCATGACGACCGCCAAACTCCCTCCGCCGACCTTGCTGCGCCACTCCCCCTGAGTCCCTGCCGCACCAGCAATCGACTCGGTCTGCCTGACAGTATCCGCGCTGCCGGCACGCAGAGAGGCATCCCCTTCGGGGCAGCCACAGCCAGGATGAACGCACCGTCTGCCGAGACATCCGGTGCACATCGGGCATGCTGCATTCGCCACTGGACTCCGCATGTAGACGTGTGCCAGGGGCAATCCGGTCCAGACAACCATGTCAGCAATTCACTGCTTCAGGCGAGATGCCGGCTTGGGTGGGCAGCATCGGGTATCACCCCATAGTGTCATCGGTCGGTTGCGATTAGATTCCCGCTTCTCATGCCACTCAACCTATCCCGATTGCCAGCAACTCTGACCATTCCCCCGCCTGAGCCCGCAGCCATCCGCGGTGTGCCAGCGGGCGCACCTGGATGCGTGGACGTTGCCGCCTCTATCCCCAGAGGTTCGACACGTGACTGGATGGCACGCGATGCCCTTGGTCCCGCTCCCACTGATCGAACAGCCGAAGTGTGCTCGTCCGCATGGTTCTCGAGATTAATCGCCGACTATCGACCGTCGACGTGCCGATGACAGCGATCCGACGTTTCCGTGATCCTGAGCCAGTATCCTGTCCGACCGTGCGCAGGGCGGTAATCGACCATATTCCTAGCGATTGTGCCAGCTCCACCGCCATATCCGTCGAACGACCAGCTCCAATGGCGTCCATCGATGCATCGCCCTCCTACCACCGAACCAGGTACCATCATGCATACACGCCTTATTCTCGCCACCTCCACGCTCCTATGCCTCGCCTCTGCGGGAAGTAGCGCCGATCAGTTTCCAGACGCATCCCCCTGGGAGGTGCGCGTCACAGGCAGCCTCTTGCCAGGCATCAATGAAGGGATCGACGGCGTCAGGGACAAGCTCGGCACGGGCACTGATGTCCTGATACTCTATCATGGACCGGTCGGCCCCGCACCGCTTGGTTATATTGCCGGACTCGGGCTATTCGATGATAGTCGGCGCGGCAGGGTCAATGTTCCAGACAATATCGCCCATTACGACGCGCAAGGAGTCATCGTCACGGCCGGGCTGACATTCCCCCTCTATCCCCGATTGTCACTCGAGGCTCGCATCGATGTCCGCGGTGGCGAAGGCCAGATCACGGCCAAGCAATCCTTCTCGAATGGTGATTTCACAGTAGTTGGCGACTACGGCACGTATATCGCAGCCGCTGGAACCATAGGCGCCTACTACACCTTCCTGTCTGCGATATGCATCGGCATCGATGTCGGATACGATCGATTCAAGGGTAAGTCCGATTTCGTCAACAGCACCGTCACGGTCAAAGGCGACGGTGTGACCGCAGGCATAGGCATCGGCTACCGATTCTGAACGTCATCGCTTTGGCCCTCCCACGGGCTTGCGGCGGCACGCGTGGGGGTGGGGATCTCCGCTGGAGCGGCATGCGTGAGAACATGGAATAGCTATTTCGCCTGGGATCGCCAGCCCATGTACTCGTTGAACACCGTCGAATCCCCTCCGGATGCTGCGCGAGCAGAGCCCGTTCCCTCGTCACCGCCCCCGCAACAGATGCAAGACTGGGAAGCCATGCCATCTGCCTTCGGAGCGGTCCATCTGGTCGCCTCCTCGCCATGTTCACCGAAGGAGAACATCTTACTCCCATTTTCCCGCCGTCTCGCAGTGAACCGATGGATCATCGCGCCGAGCATGGGATCGGTAATCGCAGCGGGACCGATCAAGGCCACACCCAAAGGAACGGCGATTGCCAGCTCTCTCGGCGGAATCACCAGCATCATGATCTGCAGCGGACCAACAACGATCTGCACAGATCGCCGATCCGGTCAGGGGACGATCTCCAACTCTGTCATCAGCGGTGCATGATCGGAGAGCTTCTTATATCGCCCTGATCTGAGGATCTGCGAATTGCGCACGGTAATCCCACGTACATAGAGCCTATCGAGCGTGAGTAGGGGAAGACGTGCGGGAAATGACCGGGCAAGACAACCATGGATGGCGCGATGTGCCTCGACCAAGCCGAGGTCAGTCTCCAACGATGCCCCCAAACGCCTGCTCCAATCATTGAAGTCCCCCGCCAGGACCAACGGCTCATCATTGGGTATCTCGGAGCGGATCTGGTTGGCGATTCGCACGACTTGGCGAATGCGGCCGCGATGCAGCAGGTCGAGATGGGTGCAGAGCACATGGAGTGGATGAGGCAATCCGGGGATCTGCACGCGGGTATGCAGGACTCCTCGCTGCTCCCAGCGATGGTTGCTGAGATCGGTATTCCGCCATCCGATGATCGGGAATCGGCTCAATACCGCATTACCATGGTGACCATGGGGATACCAGGCGTTCGCTCCGTATGCCCATTGCCCCCAGGTCTCGCCAGCCAGGAATTCCGCCTGCGGTGCTGCTGGCCAATCATCGAATCGCGCAGCATGGTGGTCATGGCGACCGACGACCTCCTGGAGCATGACGATGTCGCAGTCCTCCTCGATCAGCGCCTCGCGGATGGTGCGAACGGTCAAGAGCCGCCGGTTATGCCCGAAGCCTTTGTGGATGTTCCAGGTCAGGACGCGGATAACGGTCATCAGAAGTGTACCCCAGCGGAATGCGGGAGCCATCCAGCTGGGTTGACGATACATGTTTGCCTGGATGAGGAAATGCCGATAAAGGCCACGCAGATGAGTACATGGCTTACCCTGTTCCTGGTCAGCGAGTGGGTTATCCGCTTGACTACCGTGATCTACGTTCCCCAGCGGCGCAGTCCCGCTGCTGCGCGCACGTGGCTCCTGATGATCTTCCTCGTCCCGTGGCCTGGTCTGTTCGCCTATGCCCTGTTCGGGCATATCGCCCTGCCGCGCAGCCGGCGTGCGCTGCATGCACGCATGGCAGAGCGGATCGCCATGACCAAACGCCAATGGCACGATGCCAATGCGCCTTTGGTCGCGCCGCCGGAGAATTTCAAGCCCATCGCCAAGCTTGCAGAGGCGCTCGGAGGATTCCCGGCCATCGCAGGAAACCGATTGGACTTCCTGCATGATTACCAAGGTTTCATCGACCGCCTAGTTCAGGATATCGATGGAGCGATGGAGCATGTGCATCTGCTCTATTACCTCTTTGCCCTCGATTCCGTCGGCACGCTCGTCACTGCGGCACTTCTGCGGGCCGTCAATCGAAAGGTAGCCTGCCGCCTGGTCCTCGACAGCGCAGGCTCGCGCAGGGATCTAACGATCTTGATTGCGGAGCTCGAGCCCTTTGGCGTAGAGATTATCGAGTCACTCCCAGCCGGTCTCATGCGCAGGAAGGCCGCCCGTTTTGATCTGCGGAACCATCGCAAGCTTGCCATCATCGATGGCACCATCGCCTATGCTGGATCCCAGAATATCATTTCGGGAATCGGATCTGGTGGGTCCGTGCAGCGAGAATTGGGGATGCGCATCGTCGGTCCTGTCGTCGCAGAGCTGCAAGTGGTGTTCCTCACCGATCGCTTCAACGAAGTCGAGAAGACCTGCACGGATCGCAACCTGTTCCCGCCTCATCAAGAGCTGGGTGGCGCCACCATGCAGGCGCTCCCCAGTGGTCCTGCCTATGGCCAGGCGAATTTCAAGATGGTGGCCCAATCGCTCATCCAGGCAGCTCGGTTCAGGGTGTTCCTGACCACGCCATATTTCATACCCGATGAGGCGTTCCTCGAATGCCTACAGATGGCGGTGATGCGCGGTGTGGAGGTCACCCTGATGGTCTCGCTCGAAAGCGATTCTCGCCTGGTCTCATGGGCAGAGCAGTCCTTTTACGAGAGGATGCTGGCAGATGGCGTGCATATCCGCCTCTTCGAACCGTCCTTCCTTCATGCCAAGCATCTCAGCATCGACGACCAGGTCGCCGTGGTTGGCTCCTCGAATCTCGATATCAGGTCATTCACCCTCAATAATGAAATCAGCCTCATCATCTATGATGCCTCGGTCGTAGGGGAACTGGTCCGAGTAGAATGCGACTATGTTGTGCACAGCCACGAATTGACTGCGGAAACCTGGGAAAAGCGCGGCGTCCTTCAGCGAATCGGGCAGAACATGATGCGGCTAGCAGATGCGCTCCTGTAGCCGCATCTGGGGGCCCATCCATCATCCGATCAGCACATCTCGAATTGACCTGGTTCCTCACGAAGACCGCCCATTCCACATTACGGAATCTCGAGGCGCTGCCTGTCTATGGCTGCGTCCTGACAATCGCAGAAACCTGCCATCGAGGACTCACGAGGGCTACGGGGTACCCTGACCGCGTGTCGGCTATGCATCCCTCATGGTCGCAGCCAACTGCCTGAGATGACTAGTTCCTCCATGTATACCGGCTCACCGAGGCCCTGAAGTGATGTCCTGGTTCGGTCGGCAGCAAAGCATTCGAAGGCAGCGGAATAAGCCATCCGGAGTGTTCTCGAATCATCCATATGATGGCGTCCGGACTATCCGCCCGCAACGCACGCACCCGCTTCGCCCATCACCGCGGCGATCACTACCATCGTCCTCTTCAACGACTGCGGGAATCAGGGAAGCGGCAAGTGGAATTTTCGTAAGTTGCCTATAGGTATGCATTTATGCATATTTGAGGTGAGATCCCGCTCGACGCGACGAGGTTGTCCATCGAGCGGGCAGCCCCGCATCACTTCACCAGGTGACAGGTCTTCACCCCATGGATATCCCGCACGGTCATTTGGACCATGACCGACTCGCCATCTCCAGACTTCCAAGCAACGCATATGTTCCTCAGCATATTCCAGCTGCGGCGATGCACATCCGAGACAGCTTCACGGTGAAGGTCAAACATGCTCCTGAACGCCCTCTCCTTGTCCGGTTTCACCCTCAGCAGCCTGGATGGAGATTTCGGCAAGGCGAAGGAATTCTACTTCGACGACCGCCATTGGACCATTCGCTATCTCATTGCCGACACCGGGCATTGGCTACCCGGCCGACGCGTCCTCCTTTCCCCCTATGCACTCCTCAGTGTCGACATGGAAGGGCACCGGATCACTGTCGACCTGACCAAGAAGCAGATCGAAGGGTCTCCTGATCTTCTCACTGACAAGCCTGTCACCCGCCAGTTCGAAGAGGACTATTACAAGTACTACGCGTGGCCCAACTATTGGAATGGACCGTTCTTGTGGGGTGACTATCCCATCATCGATCGCAATCGCGATAGGAGTGGCAATCTCGCCGATGCCCCCAAGAGGACATGGGATCCGCATCTCTGCAGTTCCAGAGATTTCAATGGTATCCATATCCATTCGTCGGATGGAAACGTTGGGCACGTGATCGATATCATAATCGACGAAGATGATTGGGCCATCCGCTACCTCATCATCGACACTGGGAGCTGGTGGCCAGGCAGAAAGGTCCTCATAGCCCCGGCATGGATCAAGCGAATCGATTGGGATGCCAGCACTGTCTTCATAGCCATGACCAGAGACGCCATCAAGCGTTCGCCTGAATATTGCGATGATGTTCGGCTCACGCGGGATTATGAGGCCACCCTTCACAGCCATTACGACCAGAATGGCTATTGGGCTGAAAGCCATGAAGCACAAAGCAAGACGAATTGATTACCAGAGGACCATGCCCGTGGGAAATGCGGTGATGCCTTGAGCACGTCAGCGCGTCAAAATCCTCTCGATTCCAGCCCCATCATGGCAGGTCCCGACGCAGGAGAGGATTCAACCGCAACCCGGACAATTCCGATCGTCGGAATCGGGGCCTCAGCGGGCGGATTGAAGGCAATTATCAATCTGCTCGCTCATTTGCCTAAGGACATAGGCATGGGATTCGTGGTTATCCAGCATCTCGATCCCACCCACGAGAGCCAATTATCGACTCTGCTAAAGAAGAACTGCAGTTTGACCGTCATCGATTCGGTTCATGGAGCGGTCGTTATCCCGAATCATGTTTATGTGATCACACCCAATACTCGGCTACAGATCTCCAAAGGGGCATTGGTTGTGGGTCCACGTGATCAAGGTGCAGGCTCCCATCATCCAATTGACATGTTCATGGAGTCGCTTGCCAAGGATTGTCCAGCGATGTCCATTGGTGTCATATTATCAGGGACGGGAACAGACGGAACCTTAGGGATATCCGCCATCAAGGCAGCGGGCGGCATCACCTTTGCACAGGATAATTCCGCCGAATACCCGGGCATGCCACTGAATGCGGTGGGACAAGGAAATATCGACTTTGTCCTGAAGCCAATAGAGATTGCACGTGAATTGGCAAAGATCGCGCATTTCGGCTTCCCGCTCATCCCCCTGGATCAGACAGGGGAACATTCAGAAGCAAGCGGCGATGCACCAGATCCCTCAGCAGGCGCTGATGACCCCGAAGAATTTACGAAGATCCTGGAATTGCTGCGCAAAGCCACCGGCATCGATTTCACCCATTACAGACCAACCACCATTACCCGGCGGACACGTCGGCGCATGGCCTTGATTTCGAAGACGACCTTGTCTGATTACGCCCGCTATCTCGTGGATATGCCCGGTGAGATCGACTATCTGGCCAAGGACATCCTCATCCATGTCACCAGCTTCTTCCGTGACAAATCCGTATTCGAAGCGGTCAAGGTCCTTGTCCTGCCGGCGATCGTCGACCGCCGGCCATCCGAGTCGTCCATCCGTCTCTGGATCGTTGGCTGTTCAACAGGCCAGGAAGTGTATTCTCTTGCCATTCAACTGATTGAGCATCTGCGCAATTCGATGACGAATCCACAGGTGCAGATATTCGTTACAGATATTAGCGACTGGGCACTCGCCAAAGCACGCCTCGGCTACTATCCGGAGGCCATATCCGGCGAGATTCCTTCTGATTTGCTGGCGCGATACTTTACCAAGGAGGCATCGGGATATCGCGTCACAAAGATGCTCCGTGATCTATGCGTATTCGCCAAGCACGATGTCACATCCGATACCCCTTTTTCCCGCATCGATCTTATCAGCTGTCGTAACGTGCTGATTTACCTCGGTCCGGTACTGCAGAAATACGTCCTGCCGACTTTCCATTTCGCCCTCAACCCCGGGGGATTCCTCATCCTGGGCACATCCGAGACTCTGGGACAATCAACGAATCTCTATGAGACCTTCGACGAAAAGCATCACATCTACCGCTCAATGGTCAACGCCAGCAGGGTGAGGCCGACTATCCCGCAGCACCGCATCAGTGAGCAGATAACTCAGCCCGCCCCCATGTCAGCAGTTCAATCCGACTCTGCCATTCAGCGAGCCGCGGATCAGATCCTCCTCGGCCGATTCGCTCCTCCAGGCGTTCTGATCAATGAATCCATGGACGTCGTCCAATATCGCGGACGGACCCACCCTTTCCTGGAACCAGCCCCGGGAGAACCCAGCCGCAATCTCCTCACCATGGTCCCCTTTGGCGTTTCCCAGGCCCTCCGAGAAGCAGTCGTCGAGGCAAGACGACTCAATCTCCCAATCCGCCGGGACGGAATCGCCCATCGTAGGGATCAGGCCTTTCGCGAGATCTCCTTTGAAGTGATCCCGATCCGGCTTCCTCAAAATGATACGGGATATCTGATACTCTTCGAAGAAACTGGTCTCACAGCATCCCATGAGACGCATCCCAATCAGTCAGTGACCACGTCGCCGGATTTGCCGGGGACCAACTCGGATCAGCGGGAAATAGACCGTCTACGCACGGAACTGGCGGCAGCTTCCGATTATGTGCGTTCACTCTTAGGGCTGAATCAAGCGCAGCACGAGGAGCTCAAAGACGCGCAGCAAGAAGCGCAATCGACTACCGAGGAATTCAGGAGTACCAACGAAGAGCTCCAGACCGCGAAAGAGGAGGTAGAATCGACAAATCAGGAGTTGATCACCATCAACGAAGAACTGCGATTTACCAGCGCAGAGCGCGAGAAGATATCCAATGCTCTGAGAGAATCGGGCGAATTGACCGCGGCGATTGTTGAGACGATGCGCTACCCGCTCCTCATCCTGACTTCCGAATTGCGTGTCGACAGCACCAATCAGGCGTTCCTCGATGCCTTCGCCGCTGATCGCAAGAATACCATCGGCTTCCTGATCTACGACCTTGTAGACGGCCAATGGAATATCCCCGAACTACGTCGCCTGCTCGAAGATATACTCCCCAACAACTCCGAGTTTGATGATTTTGAAGTCACCCAGGACTTCCCTCGAATCGGCCGCCGGACGATGCTCTTGAATGCACGCAGATTGCAGGGCATTGATGATCGGTCACGCCGGATTGTACTGGTGATCGCCGATATAACAGAGCGCCGTCGAATTGCCGCCGCTCAAGAAGATAAATCATCTGAGCAATTGCGGTCGAATTCCGAGCTTGAGCAATTCGCCGCCGTCGCAGCACACGATCTCCAGGAACCGTTGAGGATGGTCGCCTGCTACCTGGGAATACTGAATCTCCAATACGGTCCGCAACTTGACGATCGTGCACGTGGGTTCATGACCTATGCAACCGAAGGCGCAAGGCGCATGGCAGAAATGATCAACGCAATCCTCGCATATTCCCAGCTGGGACACGAGTTGACCGTCATGGCTGAATGCGACTGCGGACAGGCGGTGAAGGATGCCATGTCCAACTTAACCCTCAAGATCGATGAGGCACAGGCCGTTATCAGCGCGGAATCGCTTCCCTGCATTAAGGCAAACCGAGAGCAGATAACGCAACTCTTCCAGAACCTCATCGGCAATTCCGTCAAATACCACAGCACAGAACGAACACCGAAGATTACCATCAGCGCCCATGGAGACGACAATGAATGGATCATCTCCGTATCGGACAATGGCATTGGCATGCGTGAATCAGATTACCTCAAGATATTCCTCCCTTATCAACGGGCCGGAACAGACAAATTCGTCAAGGGATGCGGAATCGGCCTGGCAACCTGCAAGAAGATCGTGAACCATCATCGTGGTCGCATATGGGTTACTTCGCGCCTCGATGTCGGATCGACATTTTCGTTCACCATTCCGAAATGATCTATCCAATCCTAAGCCCATGTCCGTAGATTCACAAGTCACGGACCATCGGTAATACTGAAGAGGAATAGCGACAAAGGACGTCCTGGAACAATGCATCCTGCGCAACTGGATGATCATCTCGCGATGGAGAAGGCGAACGTCGATCCGAGACCAAACTGCGAATCAACCCAGATGCTTCCCCCATGTCGTTCGATGATTTTCTTGCAGGTGGTCAGGCCGATTCCGAAGCCCTTCACGATACGATCGGTATGGACACGATGGAATGGCTGGAAGATAGCCGTGAAATCAATGGCGTTTCCCATAATTTG
>PLEW01000014.1 GCA_003136555.1 Planctomycetota bacterium
CGCGGGTGGGGTTGGGCATGGGGATCTCCATCCCTGCATTTTATCAGCCCCGATTCAGCCATTTCTAGTTCGGATGGTTTGACGCTTACGCATCATGCGGGCGCCCGTAACGCTCGGTGCTGCTCAGCCCATGCTCTGGGCCGGAGGTTGGCGTAGTCGGTTCTTCCCGCATTTAGGGCAGCGAAGACCTCTTGGAGGTAGACGAAGGGATCAAGGCCCACAAGCCGGCAGCTTTGGCAGATGGAGACATGCGTCGCTACCCACGTTCCACCGCGTGCTGAACCCGCGAAGAGCCAATTGTGCCTACCAATTCCGACACTTCTCCAGCAGCGCTCGAGCGCGTTGTTGTCCGCGGGAACTCTTCCGTCACGCGTGAATTCCCGAAGCTGATCATAGATTTTGAGCGTGTAGTTGGCGGCGATCCAGGTCGCACTGCTGGGACGCAGCGTCGCCAGCCAGCCGTTCAGGAGGATCTCGAGCTTGTCGAGGATCCCCACCGACGTGGTCTGGCGAGCGGCCAGCACCTCGTCGGGTGAACACCCGGCGACCTGGTCCTCGACGTCATAGATGGCCGTGAAGTGGTCGAGCGCCTGCTTGGCGATGACCTCACCGAGCTTGACCGCCCCGTCGAAGTAGCGGCGGGCATGGCTGATGCACCCGGCTGGCGTCCGTTCGCCCGACTCGAAGAGGTTGTGGTGGCCGCTATAGGCATCGCCCAGCACGGTGCCATCGTACTCCGCGAGAAAGGCCGCAGGCCATTGGCCTTCGCGGGTGGCGCGGTACTCGCAATAGAACTCTTCATTGGCCAAGTAGCCCCAGAGACGTCCCTGGTGGCACTTCCCGGCTCCGGGATCCAGGACGGCGAGGTAGGTGTCGTCCAGGCCCAGGACCGGTTGCTGGAGAATGCTGGCACCGATGGCCTGATGAATGGGCTCCAGGGCGCGGGCGGCCTGAGCGATCCAGTTCATCAGCGTTGCCCGGGAGATCTCCACGCCCAGCCGTTCCAGGCGGATCTCCTGTCGGTACAGCGGCAAGTGGTAATCGAATTTGTCGACCACGATCTGGGCGACGAGCCGATCCGTCGGCAGGCCCTTGAAGACGATACAGGCCAGGGGTCGGGCGTAGAGTCGGCGCATATCGCTATACGGGAAGCCGTAGACAGAGCGCAGGATCCGCACCCGTTCGAAATGCGCTGGGACGTAGTCCAGGCGCCAGGATTCGATAACGTAGAGGAATGGGAGCGGCGTGCCATCGGGTCCCAGACGCTGGGACAACGGAATATCCAGGATTTCATCCCGCATAGCCAGCCATTCGGGCAGCTGCATCCGGCCGCCGGGCTTGCGGCGCGGATGCTTGGGCTTACGGGCCCTCCTGGTTGAGCCCAGAGATCTGGCGGCATTGGTTCCGGTGGCGCCTGCGGGAGTGCTGCCGTCGTTCGCTGGCGGGGTGGGGGAGGCAGGATCAGCCGCCGGGTCGACGGGCGCCGATGGGTCGGTGCCCGGGGCAGCGACATCACCTGGGGACGCGGCTGGTGTCGCTGCGTTCTCCCCTGTGCCCTTCAGGAGGTCGTTGACGGCATCCCGATCGGCATGGTGGCGTTCGCTGGTGGAACCATAGAGCTGGCGGAGGAGCTGCTGGATCCGGCGGTGCATCGAGGCCATCCGCGCCTGTGCCTCGGCGAGCTGGCTGGCGAGGGTGATGTTGGCCTCATCCAGCGCCCGGATCTGGGCCTTCTGGTGGTCGATGATGGCACGGGCCTCGAGGAGCGTCAGGGCTGGATGGACGTCCTCGCAGGCCATGGCCACGATATACAAGGGTTCATATTGACTGCAATTCACAAATGCCGTCATGACTGGCGTTCTCCGCCATTTGCAGAGGCGGCGACGGCACTCCGCAGAGCGGCCGATCCCTCAGGCGCTGGATTGGCCATCGGCGGCAGCGGCGGCCGGTGGTAGTGGGCGTGATAGGTGGCGTGGTGGACGTTGATCCCCTCCAGGAGGAGGTGGATCTCCGCCGGGGAGAGCGGCAGGGTGCCGGGGCGGTCAGGAGCCATGGCGTTCGGCGGGATGGCGAAATTCCCGCGCTCTAACCGTTTTGCGCATATCCAAAAGCCCGAATTTTCCCATACCAGCAGCTTTACTCGGTTCTTCGCCCGCCCCACGAACAGGAAAATGTCGCCGGCATACGGATCCATGCTCAGGCCATATTCGACGATGCTGGCGAGGGAGCCGGCGCCCTTGCGCATGTCGATGGGGGACCGCGCCAGGAAGATACGGCGGTTGCCGGAGAAGTTCAGCATGCGGCCCCCATCTTGGAGAGCGCCACGGCCACAGCTAACATGCGGGACAGATCGGCATCAGGGTGGATGGTCAGACGAATGCCATTGGCAAGCTGGACGTCGATCGTCAGGGCGGGCGGTGGCTTCGGCTTGGCCGGCTTCGGTCGCGTTGCTGGCGCCGCCGGCTCCACCCCTGGATCGATCTGGATGAAGGCCGACTGATCGGGTGGCGCATCGGCAGCCTGGCCGCTCGTTCGTAGGCGGCGCTTCCAGAAGGACAGGCGTCGAGGGTCCAGATCGTTACTGCGGGCATAGGCAGCGGCCGTCATGCCGCTGCGTTTCATGGCATCAATGAGGGCTCGGCCCTGCTCAAGCGACAGGCGAGTGGAGCGGGTGGGGTTGGGCATCGGGTTCTCCGTGCCCGCATTTTACCAACCGGGAAACTGCCATTCTAGTACAGATGGTTTGACGCTCACGAATGAAGTCACCGAATAAAAGAAATACATGGCCAGCAGGCCCCAGGTGCC
>PLEW01000121.1 GCA_003136555.1 Planctomycetota bacterium
GCTAAGGAGAAACTCGCGCTAGCGATGCTCGTCCTCGACCACCAGGCGCAGGCCGGCGCTGGACACGCGTGCATCGGCTGCCGTCGCCAGCGTATGGTCCGGCTGGCAGGCGCTCAGCGGCATGTTCCACGCGCCGCCGTGCAGCTGGGCGCTGCCATCGGCGTCGCTGCACCACTCGGCGACGTTGCCGAGCAGGTTGAGCAGGCCCCAGCGGTCGCGCGCACCGGCCGCTGCCGGGCGGGTCTGCCCCATGCTGGTGTCGAGCGACCAGGCCAGCTTGGCGCGTTCGGCTTGGGTGTACGGCCGGCTCGCGCCGCGATCGGCGCCCGCCAGGCCCTCGCTGGCAGTGCTTGCGGCAAACAGCCACTCCGCGGGCGTGGGCAGGCGGATGCGCGCCGGCGTCTTGTGCTCGACCAGCAGGCGGTTGCTGGCGCCGATGAACTCCCGGCACTCGCCCAGGGTGACCGAGTCGACCGGCAGCTCAACGCCTTCGTTGGCGCTGGGATTGTGCTTCGAGAAGAAGCCGCCCACCGCCTGCACCCACAGCGCCTGCGTGCATTCCTGCTCGGCCAGCCAGAATCCGTGGGCCACGGCGACGGTGATGGAGCCGCCGCTGCTGGAGGCGACCCGCTGCTGGCCGGGGAAGATGAAGCGCACGCGCACCGGCTGGGTGCCGAGGGTCAGCTCGGCCCAGCGGCCCAGTTCATCGATGCCGGCCGACGAGCTCCAGGGCGGATGCACGGCGATGCGCGCCTGCACCGATGCCGGCAGGGCGGCGAGGCCGGCGGATGGCAGCGTGCCCAGCTGCTCGGGCGTCAGCGCGAGGATCACGCGGCTGGGCAGCCGCGCCAGCGACGCCGGAGTCAGGGTCGGCAGCCAGTGCATGCAGTGCGTCAGCTCCTCCTTGGCCTCGGCTGCGAACAGATGCTCGCCCGGGGTGGTGAGGTAGGCGTCGACCGCCCGGATGCGCTCGCCATAATCGCTCAGCAGGCGAGCCTTGTCCCACAGCTCGCGATCGCCTGCCACCACCAGATCGCGCTCGCTCTTGAGGGCATCGGCGCGATGGGGCGACGTGTTCGCGGCGGCGAGATAGGCGCGTATGCGCGCCAGATGCTCGGCGGTCGGGCCGGGGGCGTTCGCCGCCGCCCATTGCGCATCCGCAAGCAACGTCAGGGCGTCGGCCTGGTGGGTATGGGAGGTATCGCCGGCCAGGTACTTGGCGAGCTGATCCGCACGCTGCAGCGGATCGGGGGCGGCGCTGGCGGCATGGAAGGCGGTATCGTCGAGCTGCTGCCGCAGCTGCGCCATGCGCGTGGTCGCGGCCTCGGCATGGCGCTTCAGCGTCGAACCCGCCAGGTAGCCGGCGAGGTTGGCCAGCTGGGTAACGCTGTCGGCTCCGCGGTTGGCGGCCGCCCAGGCCGCTTCATCGGCGAGCTCATCCTTCTGGCGCCTGAGCACTGCCTCGCAGGCGGTGCGCAGGCGCACGCCTTCCTCGGCATGGGGCAGTTCGCCGTCGAGCGCCAGGTAGGCATTGATGCTGGCGATCTGCACTACCGAGTTGGCGGCGGTGCGCACCGCGCTCCAGGCCGCCTCGTTGCGCGTGCGCCGCTCCTCGGTCGCCTGCGCGCGTGCGCGCGCCGCCCGCTCGGGGACCTGGGAGGCGAGCACCACCGCGTCGAGCGCCTTGATGCGCTGCGCCTGGTCGGTGATGCGGTTGGCGACCTCGAAAGCGCGATCCTCGAGCTCCAGCTGGGCGGCATCGCGCCCGGTGCTGGCCTCGGTGCGGTGGCGTGGCGCCGGGCGCGCCAGGTAGTGGTCGAGCGCCGCACGCCGCGTGGCCGGGTCGCCGGCGGCGCTGGCGGCGGCATACTCGCGGTCATCGATGGTGTTCGCCAGGGCCTCGGCTCGCGCGCGCATCTCGACGGTGTAGAAGAGATGGGTGTGGTCGTCGGCGTAGCGGCTCGCCAGCTCCTGGGAGCGCTCATCATCGGTGGCGGCGAGGACCTCCGCATGGGCAGCGGAATCGCGCCACCAGGCCGTCAGCAGCAGCACCAGCACCGCCGCTGCCGCCAGCGCGCCGGCGGCGATGAGGAGGCGCAGGCGCAGGCGCTGGCGGACGGTGCTGGCGATCGCCTCCTCGACCGCATCGGCGAGTTCCAGGGAGCCCTCCAGCTGGGTGCTGGCAGTACGCATCGCCGCGATCGCCGCCGTGAGTCCCGGGCGGGTGGGATACTCCAGGCCGAGCTCGAGCTGGTGCGTGAGCGTGAGCATGCGGGCGTGCTCGGCGCGCAGCGCCGGCAGCTCGGCGGCCTCGGGCGCATCGGGGTCGCTCTGCACGAGCGCCTCGATGGCGGCGAGGGTGAGGTCGAGCCGGCTGCGGTCGACCTGTGCGCAGGCCTGGCGTTCGGCATCGAGCCGCAGGCGCCGCTCGGCCAGCTCACCGACCGCCCGCTCGCACAGCGCGACGCTGGTCGAGAGCTGGTCGGTGCTCGAGCTCAGCGCGCTGAGCGCCTGCTCCAATGCCGGCACTGAGGGCTCGGCGAGGGCGGCCTCGAGCGCGACATGCAGCGACTCGGCCATGGCGAAGCGGGTCGGCAGGTCCTCGAGCTGCGGATCATCGACGCTGCTGGGATCGACCTCGTGCAGCTCCGGCAGGAGCGCCATCGCCTGGTCGAAGGCGCCCGGCAGGCAATCCATCAGCCGGCGCCGCAGCACCTCCGATCTCGCCAGGCGATCGGTGAGCTTGCGGCGCACGGCGGTTTGCGAACGTGCCACCGCACTGCGACCCTCGTCGATCAGGGCGGGGGTGGTCGCCAGGCGGCCCGGGGCGCTCTCCAGCTCGGCCAGGGCGGTTCGCACCAGCGCCTGATCGCGGCCGTCCAGGGCAGCGCGCAGGCGCAGCTCGCAGGCGCGCACCGCCGCTACCCGCTCCTGCAGCTCGACCCACAGGGCCTTGGCGCTGGGCTGGCGGGTATGGCGATGCCAGGTATGGGCCCAGCCGGCGGCGGCCTCGAGGTCCTGGTCCTCGTGGATGGCAATGAGCTCTGCCGCTGCCTTGGCGATTAGGCGCTGCAGGTGCACCGTATCGGCGCCGCGCTCCTTCAGCAGCGCCACCGCGAGCGCGATCTGGCGCGGACGATCGCCCTGCGCATGCGCTTCGGCGAGCTGCTCACCCAAGATGGAATTGACATCAGCCATGGGTGGGGAGGGGACTCCTGACCACGGTGGGACGGTCACTGGACACGGCAGGATCGTTGGCCTGCTCGCAACAACACAAGATCGTTCCGGCCGCCCCGGAGAGGGGGTCGGAGCGCGCTTCCCGGCAATTTCCCCCTCCGCGGCGCAAAGTCCTGCGCAATTGGCCGCAGGGCTGCTCAAGGCCGCCGGATGGGAGAGGTCCCTGCCGAGCGGCTGGCGTGGGCAGGCGACGACGCTCCGGCCGCCGCAGCGGACGACATGATGCATACGAATTCAACCTTCCCGCGCAGCGGGCCCCTCCGGCAGGCCGGCGGCGCTGCATTCTGAAGCGTGCGGTGGGGTGCCTCCTGCATCGTGCAAGGTCCCGGCTCCGGCTCCTGCGTTGCAAATGGCCGTGGCCACCGGATGCGTGCGCCGGCGCACCGGCGCTATTGGCATAGCGAGCGCTTTTTACGATGGTGGGCGCACCGCTTTGGCGCGCTCCCGGGCCCGGCCGGAGGCGCCGCCGCATCGCGCGCGTCACTGTCCGGGATCAGCCCAGGAGCGATGCTCCATCCAGGGGGATGACCATGCACTGCACACCGCCATCGCAGCACCAGACGCCGGACTTCGCGTCGGACGCTCCGGACGCTCCGGACGCCCCGCGCCCCGGCCGCGCTGTGCGCCAGCGGTGCAGCACCAGTCGGATGAGGAAGGCGGCGCGCATGCCGGGACAGCATGGCAGAGCGGGCCTGAGCCGATGACTGCGCTGCCGATCGCCGTCCTGATGGTCGAGGACAATCCCGGAGATGCCCAGCTGATCCGCGAGTATCTCGGCCCAGGCACCCGCGACAGCTACCGCATCGACCACTGTTCGCGGCTCGATGACGCCGTGCTCCATCTCGCCCATCAGCCGTGCGATGTCATCCTGCTCGACCTCTCGCTGCCCGACAGCCGCGGGCTGTCGACCTTCGACGCCATCCAGGAGCGCGCCGCCGGCATCCCGGTGGTGATCCTCACCGGCATCGATGACGAGGTCATCGCGGCGCAGGCGATCAAGCATGGCGCCAAGGACTTCCTGCCCAAGCATGCGCTCGATGGCAAGCTGCTCGAACGGGCCATCCGCTATGCCATGGACCGCGCGCAATGGGAGCAGACCATCCGGCAGAGCGACGAGCGCATCGGCAGGCTGGAGCGCATGGAGGCGATCGGGCGCCTGAGTGCCGGCATCGCCCACCATTTCAACAACCTGCTCACCGTCATCCTCGGCAATTGCGATCTGCTCGCCGGCTCGAGCGGCAGCACTGAGCAGATGCAGCACTACATCCGGCTGATCAGCGACACCGCCAAGCGGGCCAGCACCTTCACGCGCTCGGTCATGGCCTTCGGGCGCAACCTCCCGGTGATGCCCCGCATCTTCGACCTCAATGCCTCGATGCGCGAGCTGGAACCGCTCATCCGGGGCGCGCTCGGCCGGGACATCCGCATCCACCTCGAGCTGCACCCCGAGACTGACCAGGTGCACGCCGATCCGGCGCAGATCGAGCAGGTCGTCCTCAACCTGGTGCTCAATGCCCGCGACGCCATCCACGGCGGCGGCGCGATCACGCTGCGCACCCTGCCGATCGACCTGGCGGCGGGAGCGGACGGCATCCCGGACGGCATCCCGCCGGGCCGCTACGCCGCCATCGTCGTCAGCGATACCGGTTGCGGCATCGAGGCGTCCCTCCTGCAGCGCATCTTCGAGCCCTTCTTCACCACCAAGGAGGAGTACCTCGGCAGCGGCATGGGCCTGGCCACGGTCAGCGGGATGATCAGCCAGAACCACGGCTACATCCAGGTCATCAGCCAGCCAGGCGCCGGCAGCACCTTCACCATCTACCTGCCACGCCGCCGTCACGTCGAGGCCGACGAAGCGGCCTCCAGCGGCGTGCCAGGAGATGGCCATGAGACCATCCTCCTGGTCGAGGACGATCCGGACATCCGCGAGCTGATGGCGCACGCCCTGGGTGCGTCCGGCTACCGGGTGCATGTCGCAGCGGATGGCACCGCCGGCCTGGCGCTCTTCACCAGGCACCGGGCGGAGATCGCCGCGGTGGTGAGCGATGTCGCGATGCCGGGAATCAACGGCTATCTCCTGCTGCGGGCGATCCGCGCGGTGGATGTCGAGATCCCGGTCATCCTCATGACCGGACAGCCGGGGGGCTTCGCCGCCGAGGCGGCGGCCTCCGCCCGGCTGCTGTCCAAGCCCTTCACGCCCAGCATGCTCGAGAGCCTCCTGCGCGAGGAGCTGAACCGTAGTGCGAGCCGCAGCCAGCTGCCGGCGCGGTGAGGCCTCGGGAGGGATCCCGCCTGCGCCCCCGCATAGGCGGCCCCTGCATCATGACGTGGCGGAGCGCCCGGTGCATTGCAGGCGGCAGGGCCGCCCAGGCCGCCCAGTGCGCGTGGGCCCCAGCGGCTTGGCACGTGATGTGCCAGGCATGATTGCCCCCAACCCGAACAGAGGACACCGCCATGGATGCCGCCGCCAACTCGCCCGATTTCAGCGCCAGCCACGATTTCGCCCATAAGGCGGCCCAGCTGCGTCGCTTGGTCGAGGAGCTCGCCGAGGGAGCGCCAGCCGCCGCCGCCGAGCACATCGCCGGTCTGAAGGCCGGCATCGAGGCGCTGTGCACCGAGCCCACCTGCGTCTCGGACGTGGCCAGGCGGGTGGTCCATACGGTGCGCACCTATCCGGTCCAGGTCGCTGCCGCGGCGGTCTGCGCCGGCGCGCTCACCTGGTGGCTGCTCAGCCGGCGGTCTTGAGCGCGAGCGTGCGGTCAGCGCCGCACCATCGCCTGGATGACCGCAGGATCACCGCTCAGGGCCGCGGTGCGCCTGCGGCAGGCGCGGCGCGGGCGCGCATCAGCAGCAGGGCGATGACCGGCAGCGCTAGGAGGACCGCCGCGGTCAGCAGATCCGCCGCCCAGGCGGCGCCCAGCGCCAGACGGAGCAGGCCATGCAGTCCGCGCCCCAGGTGGATGATGCCGATGGTGATGCAGATGACACCCGCGCTCGCGGCCAGCAGCCACAGCGCCATGGCCAGCGCCACCTCGGCGAGCAGCCGTCGCAGGATAGCAGCGAGATCCCTGGCCGCGACCTGAAGCAGCTCCCGGCAGGTGTCCGCCAGGCCCGGCTCATCGGCATCAGGGTCGGGCATGCGCGCCCCGGGCGATCAGGCAGGTGGCGACCACGGCGCCGATCGCCGTCCCCAGCAGCACCGCCTGGCAGCGCGTCGGCGGTGCGGGCACGTGTGCCGCGGCGCCATCCTGCACCAGCTGGCGCGTCGCCGCGGCAGCGTCATCGATCACTGCCACTGCCAGGCCGCGCAGCTCGAGAATGGCGGCCTCGGCCAGGATCTGGCAGGCGCTGGCGAGTCCGCCCGCCCCCGGCTGGGGGGGCGTGCCGGCACCAGCAAGCTCAGGCCCACCGGCCGCACTCACGGCTTGCTTCTGCGCCGGGTGATGCCGATCAGCGCGGAGAGGATGAAGAGCACGAGGAAGATGGTGAACAGGATCTTGGCGACATCGACGGCTCCGTTGGCGATCGCACCGAAGCCGAACAGTCCGGCGAGCAGGGCGATGAGGAAGAACATGGCGGACCAGTAGAGCATGACGGACTCCGGGGGAGGGGGGCGGGTGGACGTCGCCAGGCGGCTGGCCGCTGTGAACGCAGGCAGGAAGGGGCGGGAGATCAGAGCGGTGGACGTGCCAATGGCGGCACGGCGGCGGGGTGTGGCCGTGGAGGACCGCAGCGGTCCTGGATTGCGTTGTGCGCGTGCTGCGCAGCATGCCGCTGACGTGCGATCCGCGGCATGCCGTGCCGGCGGACGGCGACCCCACCCTCCGGACTTCGGGCATGGCGCTCACCGCTCCCCACCTCGTCCCGACCGGTCCGCCACGCCAGCGGGGGGAGCCGGCGCGCATGCTGGTGGTCGACGATAATCCCGGCGATGTCGAGCTCATGCGCATCGCCTGCGAGATGGCGGGGTTGGCGGTGGTCATCGAGGTCGCCGGAGATGGCCTCGCCGGCCACCAGCTGCTGCTGCGCCTGATCGGCGAGGGCCGCCCCCCGCAGCTGGTGCTGCTCGATCACCATATGCCGCGCCTGACGGGCCCGGAGCTGCTCGCCCTGCTGATGGGCGAACCGGCCACCGCGCACATTCCGGTGGTGATCCTCTCGACCGCCGGCGAAGCGGCGTATCGTCAGCACTGCCTGCGCCTGGGAGCGCGCGAGGTGGTGCAGAAGCCGGATGGCATCGCCGGCCTGGTGGCGCTGATCCAGCGCCTACGTCCCTATCTGGAGGGCTGAGGCGCGGGAGCGCGCGGATTCAGGGCTGCGCCGCCGCCCTGCCGCGGAAGGGCGCCGGCCTCACAAGCCGAGCCGTTGGCGCTTGCGCCACAGCGTCGAAGGCTCGATGCCCAGCACGCGCGCCGCCTCCTCGAAGGTATCGATGCGCGCCAGCAGCTTGCGGATGTGCTCGGTCTCAATGGCTTCGAGGGAATGGTTGCCGCCGAGGTGGGGGCCGACGGTGTTCTGGCCGCGCAGGCGCGGGGAGAAGGCCTCGGGCTCGACGATGCGCGATGGCCAGAGCACGGTGATGCGCTGCAGTTCGTTGCGCAGCTCGCGCACATTGCCCGGCCAGGAGTAAGACAGCAGCAGGTCCTTGGCCGCCTGGGACAGCTCCCGTACGGCCGAGCCGGTGGCCTGGGCGAAGCCGGCCAGCAGGCTCTGCGCCAGGTGGACGATGTCCTCCTGGCGTTCGCGCAGCGGCGGCAGGGCGATCTCGACCACGTTGAGGCGGTAGAGGAGGTCCTGGCGGAAGCGCCCTGCGGCGATCGCTTCCTCGAGGTTGCGGTTGGTGGCGGCGACGATGCGCACGTCCGCCTGGCGGGTGATGGTGTCGCCGAGCCGCTCGTAGCGCTGCTCCTGGAGGAAACGCAGGAGCTTGGCCTGGACCGTCGGGGTGAGGTCGCCCAGCTCGTCGAGGAAGAGCGTGCCCCCTTCGGCGGAGGCGACCTTGCCCTTTTGGTCGGCGGTGGCGCCGGTGAAGGCGCCCTTCACATGGCCGAACAATTCGCTGGTCAGCAGCTCATCGGAGAGCGACGGGCAGTTGACCGTGACGAAGGGCCCCTTGGCGCGTTCGCTGCGGCGGTGGAGCAGCTCGGCGAACACGCTCTTGCCGGTGCCGTTCTCGCCGCGCAGCAGCAGCGGGATGTCGGATTGGGCGACGCGGACGAGCATGTCCAGCGCCGCGCGCATGGCGGGCGATTCCGAGCAGGTATCGAACTCCAGCTTGCCGCCGCCCTGCTCGAAGGTGCTGAGATTGCGCGCAATGCGCAGAGTCTCGCACACCTGCGCGACCATCTCGCGCACCTGGATCTGGGTGAATGGCTTGGGCAGGTAGTTGTTCGCGCCGGCCTTCATCGCCTTGACCGCGGTCTCGTAGCTGGCGAAGGCGGTGATGATGACGATCTGCAGGTTGGGATTGGCCGCCAGCAGGCATGGGATCAGGGTCAGTCCGTCATGATCATCGATGCGCAGATCGCAGAAGGCCAGATCGTAGACCTGGTCGCGCAGGTAGGCGAGCGCGGCCTCGGGCGTGGATGCAGTATCGACCTGGCAGCCCATCGCGGTGAGGTCGGTGGACATGCGCGAGCACAGCGGACGGTCATCATCGATGACCAGGATGCGTGGCGGCGTGGGACCCGCATGTGGTTGCGAGAGGAGCTGTTCGCTTTGGGACGGCATGGCATCCTGCATTAGAGGGTCGGGCGCGGTGGTATGCAAGCAGGGTCATCCTGAAGTATCTTGGGCGGCTTTCGCCTGGCTGTCGGGCGGGCGCGGGTTAGATGGACGGTTCGGCGGTCCGGTCACCTCCTTGACAGCATAGCGGTCCCGCGCTCGCACCAGACCATGTCCATGCCGAGCGCGAGCAGGGACCGTCCGTACAGCCTGGCGAGCCCGGCTGGCGGGGCGTACCCCCAGGTGCGCGGTCGCGGGCGCTAGCCCAGCGCCGGCGCAGCTGCGCCCGGCCCGCTCCCCCCGCTCGGGAAGCCGAGGAAGACGCCGGTACCGGCGTCCGGTTGCGACGTCAGCCAGGCGCGACCGCCATGTCCTTCGGCGACTGCGCGGCAGAGCGCGAGGCCGATCCCCGTTCCGTGGGGCGCAGCGCTTCCGCCGGTGGCGAAGAGCCGGAACAGCCGCGTCTGATCGGCCGGCGGGATGCCGCAGCCAGCATCCTCGACCGAAAGCACCACCAGGCCGTCCCTGTCTGACAGGGCGATGCGGGCCTGCGCCGGGACGCCGCTGCGGGTGAAGGCGGCAGCGTTGCTGAGCAGGTGGCTGAGCGCGAGGGCGACCTGATGCGGATCGCACCGCAGCGCTCCATCGCCGATGGTGATGGCGAGCGGTGCGTCATCGTCTCGCCGTGCCTCTGCCTGTTCCACCAGCTCGGCGAGCGGCACCGGTGCCATGGCGAGCACGGGATGGGCGAGGCGGGCGNNAAGGCGACCAGGCCGCGGATCTGCCCGCGGGCCTTCGCGAGCGCCGCAGTGGCGGTGCCGAGGTGAGCCGCCGCACGCGGGCTGAGCGCGTCTTCGGCGACCAGGCTGAGATGCATGCTCGCGCTGCGGATCGGTTCCACCGCATCATGGGACAAGGCGGCGCCGAGCTCGGCGAGCGAACGCCAGGCGCGCTCGTCGGCGGCCGCGGATGACGGCGCCGGAGCGCGTGGCAGCACGATCTGCAGCAGCCCGCCATCGGCCCGGGCGATGCACTGGACCTCGGCGGGGACATCCAGGCCGGCGAGGGTGCGGTAGCGCCGCTGGTAGCTCGTGCTGAGGGCGCCCTCGGAGAGGCGCACGAAGGCGTCGAGCTCGGCATCGAGGTCGAGCGGGTGGCCGATGCGTTCGTACGGCAGGCGGCTCAGGGTCGCCTGGTCGGCGCCCAGCAGCCGGCAGAAGGCCGGATTGGCCGCCTGGTAGCGGCGGTCTGGCCCGAGGATGGCGAGCGCGACCGGCGATGATGCCCACATCAGCTGCCACCAGGAGGCGCCATCTTCCGGGGACTGGTCCATGCCGGGAGTGTGTATTCCAGCGCTGGTGGTGCCAGCGCCGCATGCCCGCCAGCCAGCCGGTGCGCCGGCGGTCACGGCGTGCTCTGCTGCAGCTGGCTGTGGGGCAGGGGGGTGGAGAAGCCCTGATCGCCATGCGCGCCGTGCAGGCACTGCAGCGCGAGCACGCTTACGGCGATGGCACACACGGCGATCAGGAGAGCGAGCACCAGCGAGGAGCGTTTCATGGCGGCAACCCAGGTGGAGGAGTGCAGCTCCGGCGGTCGGACGCGGGAGCGGAGATATGGGATCGGCCGCTCATCGCGGCGCTGACGCCGCCTCGGCGAGATGCCCAGCGGCACCGAGCATCTGGCAGGCGAGCTGGAACTCGTCGAGGTTCATCGGATGCACGATCAGCAGCAGGCCGCCCTTCCTCACCGCCTCCTCCTGGCGCTGGGCATCGAGCAGCTCCATCCCGGCCTGCATGAAGATGGAGGTCAATCCGCCGAGCGCCGCGCCCGCCGCGGCCGAGCCGAGGATGATCGAGATCGGGCCGATCGCATGCAGCAGGCCGATGCCCGGGAAGATCAGCGAGAGCGTGCCGGCTTGGATGCCGACCGCCCCGCCGATGGCACCATTCACCACCCCGGTGACCTGGAGGACAGGTGGCACCTCGCCGTCGTGGTCCTGGGAGGGGGCGCTTGGCGGGGAGCCGGGGAGCACCAGGGAGAGGTGGTCCGCTGGTATCCCGGCATGCGTCAGGGCCGCCACCGCCTGCTCGAGATCGCCGCGGGTGCGGAAGCTGCTGGTGAGGGGAGTGATCATGGTGGAAGCCTTGCGGGAAAGATGGCGCTGGATGCGATGATCATCGGCAGCGAGTCGGTTGGCGCAGGACGGCCGGCGTTGGCAAGGCTCTCGGCGTCATCGTCAGCGCCGGCCTCAGGGCGCTGGCGGCGCGATAGGCATCGCCCAGCTGCTGCAGCCGCGTGCTGGAGACCGCGGTGCTGATGAGCGGCAGCAGGCTACATTCCTCTACCTGGATATGGCGGGTGAGATCCTCCTGCAGCACGCTCAGCTTGGCGAGGCGCGTCGCGCCATCCGCATTCCAGGTCCTCAGGGCATCGAGGAGGACGTCCATCTGGCGGTGATGCTCGCCGGCCTGCCTGGCCATGCCCGTGGTCGCAGCGGTCTGCGCCAGCAGCGGGTAGAGCGAGGACTCCTCGAAGCGCGCGTGCATCCTGATCAGGCGGTGGAGCCGGCCGAACAGCAGCTCGGCCGTCGGGGCGCCGGCATCTCTTATCAGCAGCGCCAGCATCTCCTGCAAGCTGCGGTGATCGTCGCACAGCAGATCGAGGATGTCGGACATGGCGCGGGCCTTTCTCGGCTGCTGGGGACGCGGGTGACCGACGGTCTCGGCACGCAGCGCTGGCACGGACGACGGCTGCAGACCGGCACCTGGTGCCTAGCGTCAGACGTGCCGCATCAGTTCCCCGGCCTGAGCCGTGCGGACAGGGGCCCGGTGTCGCTTGGCGTGCATAGTGCAGCACGCCTGCCGAACAGCCTCGCGCTATGCAGGAAGCGGGTCGAATCCGCACTTCCGCAGCCACGCTCAGGGAGCGGTGCATCGGCGGTACTTGGGCGGGCGGCGTGCGCTTGGCATGACGCTCGCTTATCTCCAGGCGCCCCCGAACAAGCCCCCCTCGCACGGCTCCTGCCAGAACGAGCAGCTCATGCGCTATACCGCCTTGTGCATCGCCACCACCGAGCTGCAGACCCGGATGATCCTCAGCCAACTGGAGTGCGCCGGATTCAATTCCGCCGAGGTCTCGCTGATCGCAGCCCCGCCCGTCTCCGCGCCTACGTTCGCCCCGCCGTGCGACGACGAGCGCTCAATCCGCAGCTCCGCCCACAGCGTCGGTGCGGGCAGCCTGATGGGTGCGGCCGTCGGCCTGATGGCGGGCTTGATCACCATCTTCATCCCCGGCCTGGGGGTCGCCCGCGGCAGCGGCCCCTTGATCACCGCGATCATGGCCGCCGAGAATGGCCGGGTCGGTACCGCGCTGGGGACATTCGGAATGCCCGAGGGCGAGGCGTGGGGCTATGAGGACACCTTGTGGGCAGGCACCGCGCTGATCTCCGTGCATCTCTCCAACAGCTACGAGATCGATACCGTGCTCGCCATCTTCCACGAAGCCGGTGCGTATCGCTGCACGCATGTCGCCGATGGCGGTCAGGCGGAGGCAGACGCCGCTCCCCGCCAGCAGGGCATCCGCGCTGAGCATCCGCGCACCGCCATCCTGGCGGAGCGGCAGTGGCAGACCAGCTGATCCGGGGTTGCCTGTTGATAATATGACGAACGTCATACCGTGCTCGCCATGGCCGCCGCACCGCGCAGCGCAGCATCACGGGCACGCATCCTCGATGCGGCATCGCGCGCCTTCCGGGCGCATGGCTATGCCGCTACCGGCATTGACGCGATCATGTCGGCCGCAGGCATGACGCATGGCGGCTTCTATGCGCACTTCCCCTCGAAGGCGGCGCTGCTCGAGGCCACCCTGGTGCAGCTCAACGAGCCGCAGCGCTCGCCCCTCTTCGGCGACATCGTCGCCCTATCGGGGAGACGGCTGGTGGCGGCGATCATCGACCGCTACCTCTCGCGTCGGCATCGCGACCAGCCCGAGGCGGGCTGCCCCTTGCCGACCCTGGGCGCCGAGCTGCCGCGCGTGCCGGGCAATCCGAGCGAGGCGCTGGCAGCCAAGGCGCGCCATCTCGCCGCGCTGCTCGCCGACCATCTGCCTGGCGATGGCGCCACCGCACGGGAACGCGCCCAGGCGCTGGTCGCGCTCCTGGTCGGCGGCATCGTCACCGCCCGCACCCTGCCGGAGAACCACGCCGAGGCCTGGCTCCGCTCCTGCCGCCGCATGGCGCGTACCGGCGCCGGGCTCGCCCAGGAGGACGGATGAGGGCTCCTGCCATCGCGGTGAGCGGCTATGGCGCCATCTGTCCGCTGGGCAGCGACGCGGCCACCTTCATCGAGCGCAGCCAGCGCGGCGAGAGCGGCATCGTACCGATCACCACCTTCCCCACCGAGGGTCTGGAGACGCGCTTCGCCGGCATGGTCGCCGCCGACGATCTCCAGCTCGCTGGCGGTGATCGCCGCATCGCCCATCGCAAGGACCGCTTCGTGCTCCTGGCCCTGCGTGCGGTGCAGGAGGCCCTCGCCCATGCCGGGCTGTCGGGCGCCAGCTGGGCGGATCCCTACCGCGTCGGGGTGGTGATCGGCACTGGCATCGGCGGCATGCGCACGTTGAGCCGCGAATACGAGGTGATGCAGAGCCGGGGCGCCGACCGCGTCAGCCCGTTCTTCATCCCGCGCATGATCGGCAACATGGCGTCGGGCGATGCCGCCCACATGATCGGCGCCAAGGGACCGACCTGGACCCTGGCCACTGCTTGCGCCACCGGCGCCAGCGCCATCCATGCGGCCTCGCTGCTCATCCGCAGCGGCGCGGCGGATGTCGTCATCGCCGGCGGCACCGAGGCCGCGACCTGTCCGATCACCATCGCCGGGTTCAATGCCATCGGCGCCCTCAGCCGCAGGAACCACGATCCAGCCGGGGCCAGCAGGCCCTTCGACCGCGGCCGGGACGGCTTCGTGCTTGGCGAGGGGGCGGGCATCCTGGTGCTCGAATCGCTCGACCACCTCAAGCGCCGCGGCGGCGAGGCGCTCGCCCTGCTGCGTGGCTGCGGCAGCACCGATGATGCGCACCATGAGACCAATCCGGATCCGTCGGGTGCCTCGGTCGCCGCGGCGATCCGCCTGGCGCTCGGCGAGGCCGGCTTGGCTCCGGAGCTGATCGGCTACATCAATGCGCACGGGACCGCCACCCCCCTGAACGACTCCACCGAATCCCTCGCCCTGCATCATGCCTTCGGCGCCCACCTCCCGGGCATCTGGGTCAGCTCATCGAAGAGCATGATCGGGCACACCATGGGCGCCGCGGGCGCGCTCGAGGCGATCGCGACCATCGCCGCCCTGCGCAGTGGCGTCCTGCCGCCGACCATCAACCTCGAGGACCCGGATCCGGCCTGCGCGCTGCGCCACGTCGCCAACCGGGCGGTCGAGACGCCGATCGCCGCCGCGCTGTCGGTCAACATGGGCTTCGGCGGGCACAACGGCTGCGTGGTGTTCTCCCGCACCTGAGCCCGTGCACCTGCCAGGCCGGCTCAGGGCGTCCGCAGTCCAGGCGCGGTGGCGGCGCGGTAGGCCTCGACCAGGCCGCTCCTCCGTCCGCTGGGGGTGAGCACCGCGCGCACGAAGACCGCCCGCGGCGACCAGATGGTGACCTGCTCGGACGCGCGGGTGATGCCAGTATAGAGCAGCTCGCGCATCACCAGCGGATGGTCGACGTCGCTGGGCAGGATGACCTGGACATGGCGGTATTCGCTGCCCTGGGATTTGTGGATGGTCAGCACCCAGGCCGGATCATGGTGCGGCAGATCGGCGGTGGCGAAGGACAGCGTGCCGGCCGGGCGCGGGAAGATCACCCGCAGCCCGGAGCCGCTCTGCCAGCAGATGCCGATGTCGCCATTCATCAGGCCACGCACCCGGTCGTTGACGGTGATCATGATCGCGCGGCCGTGGTACCAGCCATCGCTGCGGGCGAGCGCACCCAGCTCGGCATCGACCGCCTCGCTGAGCGTCTGCGCCCCCCACGCTCCGCGGCGCAGGGCGCTGAGGACCTGGAATGAGCGCAGGCGCTCGAGGGCGGCGGCGGCATCCGCCGCGGCGGCTAGTGAGCGCGCATGCGCGAGGATGAGCTCGGCGAGCTGGCGCGGCGTGCCGGTGCAGATCGCGGTGATCGGCGGCGCGTCCACCGCAGCGCTCGCTCGCTCGGCATCGCCCGCGAGCACCGCCTCTGCGAGCTCGACCAGGGGCCGGCGCGCGCCGGCCCGATGGTTGTAGGTCAACGCGCACACCAGGCCGCGCAGCGCGCTGGCCGCGGCGGATGTGGGCAGCGGCACGCCTGCCGGCGCGAGCTCCTCGGCGCTCTGGCGGTCATAGTCCCCGGGTACGCCGGCGATGACGCACAGGTCGGCCAGCAGGTAGCCCGAGGCGACGCTGGTCAGCTGATGCGGATCGCCGACCAGCACCAGATGCGCGCTTTGCGTGAGCGCCGCGAGGATCGCCTCCAGCAGCACCGGATCGACCATCGACGCCTCGTCGACGATCACCAGCTCATGGCCGAGCGGATCGAGGGCATGGTGCCGCAGGCCGCCGCTGGCCGGGTTGGCCCCCAGCAGGGCATGGATGGTTGTCGCGCTGGTGGGGATGGCGCGGCGCACGTCATCCGGGCAGCCCGGCAACGCATCGCGCTGACCGGCAGCCGGTGCCGCGGTGGCGGCGCGCAGGGCACCGGCCAGGCGGTCGGCCGCCTTGCCGGTGGGTGCGGCGATGGCGATCGCCCCCGGCGCCATCTGGCGGTGCATCAGGAGCACCGCCAGCAGGCGGGCCACGGTGGTGGTCTTGCCCGTGCCCGGGCCGCCGGTGATCAGGCTGAGGCGCCGGCCGGCGTGGCGGTTGCGGATCACCGTGGCGACGGCGATCCGCTGCCAGGCGTGCGGCAGCTCTCCGCCGTCGTCGCTGAACAGCCGGGTGATGGCTGCGGCGGAGTCCTTGACGCTGATCCGGCCCGCGAGCGGGACAAGGCGGCGCAGGGCCTCGACGATGCGGCGCTCGGCGCGGTGATGGCGGAAGCTCTGGAGCAGGCCATCGCCGAACACCAGCACGCTCGGCTGGCGCCCATCGCCCAGCCAGGGCTCGCCCCAGGCGTGCCGCAGCCCCGCCTCATCCGGTGCCAGGATGTCGTCCTCGGGCGCGGCTGCGGATTCATCGGCACAGGGCAGCGGGCGGCCGGCGTGCGCCGCCAGGTTGACGGCGACATGGCCGGCCTCCTGCTGGATCTGCAGCAGCGCCGCGGCCGTGGCGAGGACCTCGCGGCGATCCTCCGGGCCGTGGCGCAGGAACCAGCGCGCCACCGCCAGGGTGGCCGGGCTGCAGGTGCCGGTGCGCCAGCGGTGCTCGAGCGCCTGTTCGACGCGGTTCATGGCCTGGACCCCGCATGGTGTCCGCCCAGGCACTCATCGAGCGCGGTGATGCACGCCGGGCTGGGCCGATGCACCAGCCAGCCGGAGGACGGATGGTCATGGCTCAGGCCGCGCAGATAGCAGTAGGCGGCGCCACCCAGGTGCCGGTGCGGTGCATATTCCGGCAGACGGTTGCCGAGATGGCGATGCAGGGCGATGAGGTAGAGCATCCACTGCAGCGGATAGGCGTGCTCGATGGCGTTGTCCAGCAGCGCCTGGCTGCCGTAGGCGTCGCGCGTGGGCCCGAGCCGGTTCGACTTCCAGTCGATCACCCACCAGCGGCCCTCGATGCAGGCGATCAGATCGGCCCGGCCGGTGAGGAAGCCGGCGAGGTCGTGGCTGCGCAGCGACTGCATGCGGCTCGCCCACGCCTGCGTGAGCAGCTGGTCGGCATGGTTGCGGAACACCGCCGCCACGCCGTCGAGCCCGTGCTCGGCGGCGATGGCGAGGTCGAAGGACCATTCATGGCGCATGGATGCGGACGGCAGGTCCGCCAGCCGCGTCCCGGTGCCCGGCACCCGGGTGTGCGCCAGCTCGCCGAGCAGGCCGACCACCACCGCCTCGTGCTCCGGGGCGATGCGCTCGCTGGACAGGAGGTTGCTGATGAGCGCCCTGGTGCCGGGCGCATCCGGCGCGCGCAGATCGGCACGCTCGATGATGCGATGCAGGCAATCACCCGGTCCGGCACCGGCGGGGAAGGCATGGATGCCGGACGCCGGGGCATCGTCCGCCGCCTCGGGCAGCTCATCGCCCAGGGCGCCCAGCAGCTCCTGCTGTTCGCTGCCCCGGGTCAGGCCGGTGAAGCTGGTGATCGACCACGCTGGACGGACGGCCGCCAGGGCAGGCTGGGAGCTGAGCGGCTGCCGGCCCTGCGGCAGCGGTGAGCGCGCGATTCCCGGCGGCGGCGCGACGACCACCTGGATGCCGGGCGCCGGGACCGTGCCCAGCGAGGTCCGCGCGGACGCGAGCGTGGGCGGCCGCGGGTAGTCATCGAGCGCAGCGCCGGTGGCGAGGTAGGTGCGTCCGCGCAGGGTCGCCCAGCCGAAGGAGCGCAGCTCATCCCGCACCGTCGCCCAGTCGCGCTCGGCGATCCCCGCCGCGCACAGCTGCGCCTTGGCCATGCCCGCGCTGTGTGCGAGCAGCAGCTGGGCCGCGGCCAAGGTGGCCGGTGACGGCACCGGCGGGCACAGCCATTCCCGGGTGGCGCGCGCCTGGGTGAAGCTCTGCGGCTCCGGACAGTCGGCCGGCGCCACCCCGGCGATCAGGCTCAGCCCGCTGCGGGCGGCATCGAGTCCCTTCGCCCCCAGCGGCCCCCAGGCGACATAGGTGCGCTCGGCGGCACGCGTCAGCGCGACGTAGACCTGGCGCACCGCCTCGGCGCGGCTGTCGGCATCGGCCGCCTGCGCGGTGGTCGCATCGACCTCGGTCCGCCAATCCCAGGTCCAGCCATGCGCGGTGTGCTGCGGGATCGGACGCGCGGCGGCCACCGTGCCATCCCTCAGGCTGACGAACAGGCTCGAGCGCCTGGGCGTGCACCACAGGAAGGGCGCGAACACCACCGGCCATTCCAGGCCCTTGGCGGCATGCACGGTCATCACCTGCACCGCGTCGCCGTCATCCTCCAGGCGCAGGCAGGCGGCTTCGGCGGCCACCTGGTCGCGGCGCTCGGCGCGCAGGAAGGCCAGCGCGACCGCCGGCCGCTCGCCCTGGGCATGCACCAGCTCGGCGACATGGGAGAGGTCGGTCAGGTAGCGTTCGCCACCGGCCTCGCCGAGGAGGCGGGCGCGGGTGGAGCGCTGGCGTACGATGCGGCTGACCACGCCCAGCACGCCGAGCTGGTGCCAGGCGCGGGCGAGCGCGCGCAGCTGGGCGAGCTCTGCACCCAGGTCGCCCGCGCTGCCGGCGAGCAGCTCCTCGCCCGCGCCCCACAGGCGGGTGCAGAGCGCGGCGCGCGCCAGCGCGCCATCATGCGGATCGGCCAGGCTGGCGAGGATGAGGGCGAACTCCCCGGCCGCCTCGCTGGCGAAGACGCTCTCCAGGCTGCGGTTGACCGCCGGGATGCCGGCGGCGCGCAGGGCATCCGCCACCGCCACCGCCTGGCGGTTGGTCGCGGTGAGCACCGCCGCATGCCTGGGCGCGAACGCCGCGCTCGCCGCCCGGCCGGGGCCGCCCGGCCGGGTCAGCCGGGCCTCGGCCAGCAGCCGATGCACCTCGCTGGCCACCGCGGCGGTCAGCAGGCGCTCGGCGTCGGCCTTCCTGCCCGCCTCCAGCCACCACCAGACCAGATGGCGGGGCGAGCCGTCGTCCAGACAGCCGGCGTCGCGTGCCGCGCGCACCTCGGTGTAGGCGATGCCCGGGTGGATGAAGGGCTGGCGCTGGTCGCGGAACAGGTGGTTGATCACCGCGACGCAACCGGGTGCGCTGCGGTGGTTGGCGGTCATGTGCTGGCGCTGGCCAGGCTCGACCGCGCTGTCGACGAACGCGAGATAGGCATGCAGGTCGGCTCCGCGGAAGCGGTAGATCGACTGCTTGGGGTCGCCGATGCAGCGCAGGAAGCCGCCGTGGAATAGGGAGGTGAGGATCTCGGCCTGCACCGGATCGGTATCCTGGAATTCGTCGATCAGGGCCGCCTGGTAGCGCGCCTGCAGCGCCGTGGTCAGGGCCGCACCGCGCCGCGCATCCCGCAGCGCCGCGCGCAGCTGGACCAGCACCCCATCCATGGTGATGACGCCGTCCTGGCTGCAGCCCGCCGCCAGGCGCTCATCGACCAGGTGCAGCAGCAGCCGACGTGCGGCTCCGCGCAGCCGCGACGCATCGCCGGTGAGGCGGGCCGCCTGCCACCGGCGATGCGCCTGCGCGCGGGCCTCGCTCGGCGTCAGGGATGGCCACGACGCCAGCAGCTCCGCCGGGTCGCCATCGGCCAGGATGGCGGGCCGGTCGGACCCGACCCAGGAACGGTAGTCACCGTCGAGTGCCGAGAACGTCAGCGGCTCCCCGCCGCCCGGCGCACCGGGCTCCAGCAGCAGGCGCACGATGGTGGGATCGTCCTCGCTGCTGACCAGCGCCCGCCAGGCCACCCGGCAGCTCGCCAGGCGGCGCTCCTCCTCGTCGGTGGCGATGGCGATGTCGGGCGGCAGGCCGATGAGGCCGGCGAATTGGCTGAGCACGCGCAGGCAGAAGCCGTGGATGGTGCTGATCGGTGCCTGGTCGACCACCGCTTCGGCCGCGGCCAGGCGCCGCGCATCGTCAGCCAGATGCGCCAAGCGCCGGGCATGGTAGCGCGCCAGGAAGCCGTCGGCGCGCGCCTCCGCCATCAGCGCGTCATCGGGGACCTGCACCGCCCACAGCCGACGCGCGAGCGCCAGGCGCTGCCTCAGGCGCTGGCGCAGCTCATCGGTGGCCTTGTTGGTGAAGGTGACCAGCAGGATGCCATCGAGGGCCGGATGGACGCCATCGGTCAGGCCTTCCACCAGCAGGCGGATGACCAGCGCCGTCAGGGAGAAGGTCTTGCCGGTGCCGGCGCTGGCCTCGAGCACGGCGGTGACCGGCTCCAGGCGGTGGCCATCGAGGTCGAAGGCGGTCATGCCGGACTCCCGGAACGGCCCAGCACGGCGTGCACCACAGGTCGCCACAGCCGCTCGATGAAGCCGTGCCACGCTGCAGTCGGGTTGTCTATCCCGCGCCACAGCAGCCTGGTCCAGGCCCGCGGTGCGGCCAATTCGCTGCGCAGGGTGCTCTCGCCGGCATCATCGGCGCCGGATCGCCACGCTGCGAGATGGCTGGCCAGGAGGTCGGCGTTGATGCCGTCGCCGTGGACATCCCAGCAGTTCGCCGCCAGGTCGGGGAAGTGCGGCTGCGGACGCTGCCAGGCGGCCCGCAAGGCATCGGCGATGCCGGCCCACTGCCGTTCATCGGCAGCTTCCACGGCCAGGGTGCAGCAGCCATGCAGCTGCCGTGCGAGGCCGCTGCCACGGTCGAGGCCGATGATCACCGTGGTCAGCGGGGCGGTGCCGGCCTGGCGCGCCTGGGCGTTGACCAGCTGGTGGAGCACCCAGCCGGCGAGCAGATGGCGCCCGCTGAGCGCGCCGCTGTGCAGCGCCAGCGCTCGATGGCCATCGCAGCGCGTGATGCTGCCGATGACGCGCTGCGGCGCTCCGCCGCCGGGCAGCGCGACATCCACCCGCCAGGAGCTGGCGAGCAGCTCTGCGCGCTGCGGCTCCTCGCCGCCGAGCGCGGCATCGAGCCTCGCCTTGAGCGTCACGGCATCGGCGGTGATCGCCATGAGCAGGTTGGCCCCCGCCGGGCCGTGCGGCAGCGCGCCATCCTGGCGCAGCTTCGCCTCCGCCGGCACCTCGCCGGCGAGCAGCCCTGCGAGCACCGTGTCGCGCAGCCGCCAGGAATCCAGCCCAGCGAGCTCGATCGGCTCGTGATCGGCCAGGGCGTCATCGCGGGCGAAGCGCAGGGCGAGCACGCTCTCGCAGAACGCCCGTGCCGGATCGCCCAGCCACAGCTGCAGATCGGACGGCCGCAGGTCCTGCGGCACCTGTGCGCGGGAGGCGCCGGTGATGAACGGCCGGACGCCGGGCTGCTGCTCGCCGGCATCGCGCGCGCGACGCGCCAGCGCCGCGGCGCAGGCCAGCGCATCATGGCTGCGCGGGAGCGTGCCCGTGCCGTCGAAATACGCCGTCGCGCTGGCGTGCAGGCGGTGCTCGACCAGCACCGCATCCCGGCCGCGGGCCAGCGGCGCTTGGTGCTGGACCTCGGCATCGAGGACGCGCAGCAGATCGTCGATCACCGAGGATGCTTCGCGCGGGCTGCCGTCGAGCGTCGCCCAGCCGGTCCACGACAGGTGCACGCGCTGGCGCGCGGCCAGGAGCAGGTCGAGGACCAGCTGGCGCGCATCCAGGCGCACGCTGAGATCGCCACGGCGCCGCCTGGTGGCGGCGACATCGAAGGCGCTGGTGGTGACCAGGCGCGGGAACGAGCTGTCGAGTCCGAGCACGGCGATCACGGCATGGGGCGCATGGCGCAAGGCGGAGAGCGGTGCGACGGTGATGCCGCCGCGCGACCAGGCCGAGGCGAGCTGATCCTCCATGAGCATGCGGCCGAGGTGCTTGCGGATGGTGCGCAGGTCGGGGTCGGCGGCCTCGCGCGGGATGGCGGCGATGGCGCCGCGCATGAGCGATAGCGCATGCAGCTCGGGACCGCGGTCGGCGGCGACCAGGTCGGCGAGCAGGGTGAAGAGCAGCGCCCGCCAGCTGGCGACCGGCATGGTCCTGGTGCCATCGCCGACCGCCTCGGCGAAGCGCACCAGGAGGTCGAGGTAGACGGCGATCCCGCCGATCGCGTCGTCATCGCCGAGCAGGCGCGCCCCGGCCGGCCAGCGGCCGGGCACCACCACCTCCTGCGGGCCGGTCAGCAGGCCCAGCAGCAGGCGGTCCACCCCGGCGCGCCAGCTGCCCTCGTCGCTGCGGTAGGCGCTGCTGCGTGCGCGCTGGAGCGCATCCAGCCCCCAGGAGATGCCGGCATCCTCCAGGCGGTGGCGCAGCAGGGCGAGATCCTGCTCATCCAGGCCGAAGCGCCGGCGCAGCGCCGGTGCGTCGCACGGCGAGAGCACCTCCTCCAGGCTCGCCGCGCGCCCCGGCAGCTCGAGGATGGCGAGCAGGGCGGTGATCAGCGGATCGACGGCAGCCGGCTGGCCGACGATGCGCACCGGGAAGCGGATGCCATCGCCGCGGTCCTCGCCCAGCACCGCGACCAGCAGCGCTGCGTAGGTCTCCAGATCGGTGACCGCGACCAGCACCTCATCCGGACGGGGGGCGTGCGGGCGGGCCAGCGCATCGACCAGCGCATCGCGCAGCACCTCGGCTTCGCGCAGCGGGCTGTGGGCGCGATGCACGGTGAGGCTGCGGTCGAGCGGGCCGCGCCAGATCAATGGGCCGCTGCGGGCATCCCAGATCTGCGCCTGCAGCTGCGCCAGCAGCGAGGCGTCGTCCGGCAGGGTGCGTGGCAGGATGGCATCGAAGTCGACGGTGCGCGTCCTGCCCTCGCCGAGATCGGCGAGCAGCACCGCGAGATCATGCGCCTGGCGCGCCCAGGCGGCCAGCAGGGGATGACTTCCGGCAAGTCGGCCTCCCATCGGGGTGGTCTCGGGATCGTAGTCCTCGCGCTCGTTGTCCAGCGCCGTCCACAGGCTCTTCTCCGTGGCGGGCATCAGATGCAGGATGCGCAGGGCGACCCCGCCATGATCCCCCAGCGCTGTCAGCAGCCGCACCAGCAGCGGCGGCAGCGCGCTCGGGGCGATCAGCCACAGCGCCTGCGGGCAGCCGGCGGGAGGCGGCTGCCCATCCGTCAGCGCACGGGTCAGGGCTTCCAGGCGGCTCGACAGCGGCGGCAGCGCGCCGGCGCGCTCGCGCAGGCGCGCCCACAGGAGCGGCAGCCACGGGACGGAGGCGGCCTCGGCCACCGGCTTCCCCGCACTCCAGGCCGCGATCCAGTCCGGGCGCTCGAACTGGTAGCGATCCAGGATGCCGGCCAGGTGCACCGCCAGGGCATGCCGTCCGGCGCGGTCGAGCCTGGCGGTCGCTTGGCAGAGGCCATCGCACTGCGGGCTGCCTGCCAGCCATGCCTGGTCGGCCAGGGCGGCATCGATCGACCAGATCAGCGCTTCCACTCCATAAGGGTCGGGACCGCCGGGCGGCGCCACCAGGCTGCGGCAGAACGCGCCGACCGGACGCAGATCGAGGCCGGCGGCGATGCCGTGCTCCGAGCGGAGCGCCAGCTCGGTGGTCAGCCAGCGGCCGATCACCTGCCCATGCACCAGCAGGGTGTGGGCCGCGAGCGGATCGCTCGCCTGGTTGCGCGCCAGATCCTGCGCCAGCAGATCCACCGCATCCTCGAAGCGGGTGTGGGCGATGATGGTGCAGGTCATGGCGTCGCATGCCGCTGACGGGATGGCAGGCTCAGGCCAGCCGGCTGGTCGGCGCGCTCGGGGATCGTGGTCACGGCAGCGGGCAGTGTGGCTGGCCATTCGGCGCTGGCGAGCCATTTGCGCCGGCTGCGGCGAGGGCGGGTCCCGTGAAGGCCGGCGGCACGCCCTAGAAGGGCAGCGCCAGCGCGCCCGGCTGGCGGTGGCTGAGCGTCAGGATCGCGGCCGAGAACAGGTTCAGCGCGCCCAGCACCAGCAGCGCCCGCAGCAGCCAGCGCCAGACGACGGCGAGTTCGGGCAGCCACAGCTGCACGCGCGCACCCAGGTGATACTGGTGCACGCCGCAGGCGCCCAGCGCCAGGAGGGTGGTCTCCACCACCCACGCCTGCATCAGCGGCTGGGTGCCCACCGACTCGAGGCAGGCGAGGCACAGCACCGTCAGCACGCTGGAGAGCGCCACCGAGGTGATGGCGCGCAGGGAGGAGAGCGCTCCGGATGCCCACAGCGCCACATAGGGGCCGACGGGGAAGATGGCGAAGGCCAGCAGCCACCAGAGGGGGCGGAGGTGGCGGACGGGGCGTGCACTCGGCTCGATCACAGGTATCCCCGGGCGAAGGTGGACGGGAGGCGATGCTCGGGTCTGCGATTCGGCCGAGCTGCGGCCTTCTCCCCAGCTCGCCGCGCGGCGGGTGGCTGCGGAGGTCCGCCGGATCAGGGCGCGCCGGGTGCGAGCCAGTGCACGGCGTTCTCGACCACGCGCAGCGGCTCGGCCTGCAGGTAGATGGGGAAGATCTCGTGGCCGGGCCGGAAGTAGCACACCCGCCCCTTGCCCACCTGCCAGGCGGCGCCGCTCAAGGCGAAGGTCTCGCCCTTGTCCCAGTGCTCGCTGAAGACCACCGCATCGGGCTTCGGGACATGGAAGGGGCCGCCGTACATCTCGGTCTGGGGGATGTCCCAATGCGCCGGCAGTCCGCGGGCGAGCGGATGGTCGCTCAAAAGGGTGGTCACATGGCTCGGGGCGCCGTCGGCGCGCCAGGCCGGGAACACGCAGCGTGGCAGGGTCAGCTGGTAGTGGTCGCCGATATGCTCGAACGCCGGCGAGAGCGGCGTCTCCGGCTTGACCGCCTGGCCGATCGGCTCGCGATCGAGGAAGGTCCACTGGGCGGTGGCGCGCTCGGCCTCGGGCAGGCTGGCCAGGGCGTCGCTCTTGGCGCGTTCCTGCATCAGGCGGATGAAGGGCTTGGACCAGTGAGCGGAGTGCAGCGCGAGCAGGCCCAGGCGACCACTGAGCACGCGCGACACCACCCGCTCGGCGCGCGCGTCGTCGACATCGCGGTGGTGCTTATGCCCCCACCAGATCACCACATCGGTGCGATCGAGGACCTGCTCATCAAGCCCCTGCTCCTCATCGGCGAGGCGGACCGCGGTGGCGCTGATGCCGAGGGTCTTGAGATGGGCGACCAGGGCCTCGCCGAGGAAGCTGGTGCCATAGGCCTGATGCTGCTCGGGCTGCTGCTCATCCCACACCAGCACGCGGATCTCGCCGGCCGACAGCAGGGCATGGGCCAGGATGAAGACCAGGAGGGAGCGCCCCACCCGGCTGCATGCATGAGCGAACGCAGCGCGCATCAGGAGAGGGACGGAAGCGGAGAGTATGTGCATGATGACGTCGGCGGTAGAGGGGGTCGTGCTGGATGCGAGCGTGCATTGAAGGGATCGAAGAACAAGGGGATACGCGATCTGCCGCACCCTGTTGCCACCCGCCGCACGTGATCGCGCACGCACGTCAGTGCTGCAGATCGAGCATCTTCGCTGCATAGCGCTGGCCGAGCGTGCGCGCCGAAGCGGCATTGTAATGGAGGAAATCGCCCTTGTGCTCCAGCCCCGCGGCCGACACCCAGCCGACATGCGGCACCGTCTGCGCGAGCTCGTGGAGCGCGGCATTGAAGGCCGCCGTGTCAGGGTCCGCCGGATCCTTGAAGTTCGACAGTTCACCGGCGACGAAGGGGATCTCGCCCGCCGCGAGATCCTGGCGCAATCGGGCGATCAGCGCGGTGAGGGACTGGGCATAGGCGACATGGGCGTGGACATCCGATTCGCCCTGGTGCCAGATGATGCCCGTCAGCACGCCGGCCTTGGTCGCCTCCCGCACCCGCCGGAGCATGTCGTCATAGGGGTGCGTCGCGGTGGCCTTGTCCGTCGCTCCGGGCACCCACACGGTGATCGAGGTGCCACCGACGGCGCAGGGGATGAGGCCGATGCGCACCTGCGGCTCCGCCTGCGCCAGCTGCTTGCCGAAGGCCAGGCCCGGTCCCACACCGGCCGCAGGCTTGTCGAAGTGCAGGGGGTCCCTGGCCGGCTGCCAGGTGAGGTCCTTGGCGAGCATGGAGACACGGGGATCGATCCGCGTGCTCTCCTCGTCAACCACCCCGCGGCCGGCCATGTTCGACTGGCCGATCAGCAGGTAGAGATGGAAGTGGGGATCAGGCAGGGGCGTCTGATCCTGGGCCTCTGCCAGACCAAGCAGGCACAGGCCGAGCAGCAGCAGGTGGCCGGGCAGGCGGCGGCACGCGCTCTCCATGGGCACCGGCTCTCGCATGGGCATCGTCAGCAGCCTAGCAGAGGCCCGGCGGTTGGGTAGGGCGCGGGTGGTCGTCGTACAGCAGCAGTCCGGGCGTAGATCCCCCGCATCAGCGGAAACCCGTTGCCCCGCGAGGGCCGCGATGGGAGTATCCGCCATGATCATCTTGTCGGTCCTGCTGCTCATCGCCATCTGGATGGCGCGCTATGCCGACGGGCATCTGCTGCATGACGGAAGCCTGCCGATCAGGATCGTCAGCCTGGTCGCCGAGCAGGCGGTGCTGCTCACCATCATCGTGCTGGTCCTCCTCGGCGTGGCGTTGTTCCTGCGCCGGCAGTGGCGCTTCGCCATCCTGGGGCTGGAGATCCTCCTCGGTGCGGTGCTGGCGGTCATCATCCTCGGCCTCGCCATCCAGGGCAATCAGGGATGGGAGACGAGGGTCTCGCCCCGACCTCCGGATGGCGCACCGGCAAACCCGCGTTGACGCGCGCTACGGCGGACCTCCATGGGCGCACGGTCAGCAGCGCAAGGTATCACACACGGCGGCTCCAATACCATTATTAGATATGTATATCCTATTAATCGATACCAGCATTGCGCCATGACGCCAGCCCACGGCCCAGGGAGATGATCATGCCGCAGGACCCCGGTCCGGCGACTCCGCATGATGCCCAGGAGATCATCGGCGCCTGGGCGGCTGCATGCGCTCAGCGCTCGGCCGCCGCCCAGGGCTCGCCCATGGCCACCTCGTCGTCCCACCCGCCGCTGTTCACAGCGGCGAGCCGGCGGAGCGATCTCGTCGCGGCCTATCCCGAGGTCGACGGCGTATGCGAGCGGCTCGGCTTCAGCGGGGAGATGACGCTGGGCGACTGGTGCTTGAGCCCCGACTGGGCGCTGCTGGAGCTGGCGCGCGCAGCCAAGCCGCCGCCACCGCCGGCAGCATGCGACTGGTCGATGGTGACGATCCCCGAGCTCATCCAGGACATCATCGTCACCCATCATCTGCCCCTGCGGCGCGAACTCGGGCGTCTGGGTGTGCTGATCAGGAGCTTCTGCGCCCGTCACCCGGAATTCGCCCAGATCGACCTCGACGGCCTGGCGTCGCGCTTCTCGGCCGAGGTGACCATCCATATCGACCATGAGGAGGCGGTGGTCTTCCCCCTGAGCATCGCCATCGAGGCCGCGAGCAGGGGGCAGCAGGAGGCCATCCCGGCGAGCAAAGACGTCACCGCGGCCATCCGTTTCATGAGCCTCGGCCACGAGGACGCGGCAGGTACCATCCGCAGGCTGATGGGCCTGCTGCATGTGGTGCCCATGCGCAGCGCCGATCCCGACATCGCCGTGATCAGCGAGGGCCTGAACGCGCTGCACGCCGACATGGTCATCCACGCCTACAAGGAAGAGAGCATCCTGCTGCCTGCGGTGGTGTTCGCCGATGAGCAGATCGCGGCTGGCGCGCACCTGCGCCTGCGGCCGATCTCCGGCAGCCGCGCGGAGGGCGATTCCGACCTGGCGGTCAGCGGCTGATCTCGCCTGGCACTGCGTTCATTCGGCATGGCGCGGGAAGGCGCACAGCGGGCGGGATGTCTGGGGCTGATTGAGCAGGTGATGGATGGTGAGCTTCTTGAACGCGGTCTCGACCGCGAGCATGGCGTTGTCGAGGCCGCGATGCAGGGGGCAGAGATTGGCGCCATGCCCTTCGAGACCGAGCGGGCATTCGGTGATGCGCACGATCGGATCCACCGCCTGGACCACGGCATAGACGGTGAGCTCCTTGGGCGATTTGATCAGGGTGAAGCCGCCGTAGAGACCGCGCTGCGATGATACCAGCCCGGCCTTGGCCAGGCCTTGCATGATCTTCGACAGGTAGCCGACTGGCACCTTGGTCCCTTCGGCGATGGCTTCGGCGGTATGGGCTTCCGTGGGCGAGTCGGCCAGGAAGACGATGGCGCGCAGGGCATATTCCGTGGTCTGCGAGATCATGGTGGGCCTGTGGGGGTGGTAGAGGAAGTTGCTCTAGAAGATATCTATATCCTGTAGCGCAAAATAAATAATCAATAAGCCGTTAATTATTGTTTTCACAAGTACTTACGCTGCCATCGGCGGCTGCCTCGCAGGCACGTTGTAGGGACGGCCGCATCAGGGCACTTGGCGGTCGAGGGCCTGACCGCTGCGGCCGCGCGCTCCGTTGATGGCGTTCGTCAGTCGGGCCCGCGAGGATCAGGTCGGCGGCGATGGGCCGCGGAGGTCCTTGAGCCATTGGTCGGCATCGCTGATGGAGGTGAAGGCCTCGGCAGTGATGCCGAATTCCTGGGCGAAGACGGAATACATGCGACCCATGCCGTACTGGACGCCATTGGTGGTGAAGACCTGGGCGACCCGTCCCGAGAACAGGTTGGTCAATGCCCCGGACCGCCGCGCACGTTCACGCATCTGCACCGCTGTGGGGTGATCATTCGAACCGCGCAGATCGACCAGCAGGTCGAGGCCGGGGACGAAATCCTTGTCGGCGAAGATCGTCGCGTAGCAGGCGTCGATCTCATCATTGACCATGGGCCCTGTGAGAACCAGTACCACCCGGTGCGCGGCGCGGTCAATGCTGTACGAGACGCCCATTCAACTCCACGTCCTTAGCTGCGGGATGAGTGCCAGGATGGGGGGTGCCGGCAACGTCGCAACCTGTTCACATATGGAGCACCACGGTGCGGCAGGTAGGGACCGACCAGGACTGCGCGCCTAGTGATGGATTCCCTGGTACGGCGGGCACCGCCGGGCGTGGCCAGCGGGGTGGCGACTGGGGGTGATGCACGGGATTCCTGGCGCGCCCATGATGACCGGCCGATCCGCCGTTGTCGGCTGCCTGATGGCGCACAGGGAACGCTGCCCGCCACCAGCGCATGTACGTCAGCCCATCATCGCATCCCATTATATGAAAGCCACTAACGACTAGATGTCAGGGGCGGCGAGCAACCCCATTCCAGGTGCGCCGAGAGGGGGCGGCGCACCATGGATGCCGTGGCCGTAGTACGCTCCCAAGCTCCCCCTGTCGGCGCCGCAGGGTACAATTGCGAGCGCGGGAAGTACGCACCTCGGGCGGTGACGATACCGGGCCGGGGGTCCGCTCAGCCAGCCATCTGCAGCAGCTGCTGGGCCAGGTCGATCTCGCGTTGCATGGAGGCGATGACCTGGGTGAGAGAGTTCTTGTCCATGCCGAGGTGGACCCACACCTGCGGGTCGAGGGTCATCTCGTTGAAGCTGCCGGAAATGCGGATCTTGCGCAGGGAGCAGAGGTAGTCGGCAAGCATGCACATGGCCGCCAACTTCGGATTGGCCGCGTGGGTGAGATCATGCTGGTAGCGGATGGTGTCGATCAGGGCGGCGTCGAGACCCCAGTGGGTGCATAGCCATGCCGCGACATCTCCGTCATCAGTGCCGATCACCTGCTGTGCGGCGGCACTGAAGCTGAGGCGCTTGTCCGCGGCCAGGAGGATGATCGAGCGCACCGCGTCAGGCATGTTCTCGACCAGGATCACTTTCCCGAGATCCTTCAGCAGGCCGATGCTGAAGGCGCTTTCGGGATCCCAGATGCGGCTCCGCTTGGCGATCTCCCGGCAGAGCCCGGCGGCGACCGCATTGTGGAACCAGAACTGGCGCATGTTGAAGCCGGTCGCCTGCTGCTGGAAGAGCGAGATGACCGAGACGGACAGGGCGATGGCCCTGATGGTCTTGAAGCCGAGCAAGGAGAGGGCGGACTCGAGATTGGCCACCGGCTGCGGCAGGGCGAAGGCGGCGCTGTTCGCCATCCTCAGGATCTTCGCCGCCATCCCCGCATCCTTGATCATGATCGCGGCCAGTTGCGGGATCGTCGTCTGCTCCTCGCCCGCCAGGCGCACCACTTGGGTGGTGATCTCCGGCAAGGACGGGATGGTGTGGATGCGTTCGACGATATCCGCCAGGGCATGTGACATCTCAGCCATGGTCGTCAGCCCATGGCCTGCCGGGACGCATCACCGACGACGTGTTGGTGGTTGCTGTACTTCCGGGTCGGATGATTGATGACAGGCCTGCCTCCTCTGCATCCCTGGCTGAGATGGCTGTGTCTGCAGCCCTCTGACGGTTCAGCGGCGTGCGGTCTGCACCAGGTCACGGCGCGGACGTCGACGTACTGCCAGGGCACTACCATAACGTGTCATCTCCAGGGCTCGCAACCCATTCCACTGCTGGAATATCGCCGCGGCGCCGCGCCCACGGCAGCGATGCGGCATGGACAAGATGCTCAGGCGATGGCCCGCCTCGGCGGCAGACTCCTGCCCGGTTCAGCTGATCGACCCCATCGGGGAAGCGAGCTGAAGCGGCGTCGCCAGACGCACAGACGGATCAGGGAGATGGCAGGGCGGTCAGCGGCCTGATCTTGATGTTCTTGAACCACACCAGATTGCCATGGTCCTGGAGGTCGATGTGGCCGGCGTGGTTGGTGCCGTATTTTGGCCAGGCCTTGAATTTGCTCTTGGCGAGGCGGGCCTTCCAGTCATCGCTATCGATCTCGCACTCCACCACCTTGGTCCCATTCAGCCAATGCTCAACATGGTTGCCGACATGGATGATGCGCACGTGGTTGAATTCGCCGACTGGATTGAGGTGCTTGTTCTGCGGTGCGTACATCGCATAGACCGAACTGGCGGCGGTGAGCGGATTGCGCCCATCGCCATTCTTGTCGTCGTCCAGTACCTGGCATTCCAGCCCGGACATGTAGGGCGCCTGGCCATCCTCGCTCACCAGGTACATGATGCCGCTGTTGCCGCCAGGGGAGATCTTCCAGTCGGCCTGGAGCTCGAAATCCCCATAGGTCTCCAACGTCACGATGTCGCCGGCGCCCTCTTTGCGGAACAGGCAGCCGTCCTCAGCGATCCAACCGGGTGGGCATTCGGTCTTGTTGTAGCCGCGCCAGCCTTTGGTCGAGGTGCCGTCGAACAGCAGCGTCCAATGCTGCTGCTTCTCAGCCTCGCTCAACTGATTGTCACGCGGCGGTTGGACGGAGGTCAGGCTGGTGGCGCAGCCGCCGAGGAACAGGAGGGAGAAGGCGGCGACGTGCGCGAGGGAGCGGCTGATCATATGGGTAACCCCTGGAGGGAGCGCGACCGTATAGCTCCATCGACCGGCAGGCAAGGGTCGACCCGAGGTCGAGGCATATCGCGGTCAAGCACCGATCATTCCTGTGCCCTGCGAGCCGGAGACTGTCACCGGATGAACTGATTCACTCGGTTCGGCGAGATCGAGCTAAGCGATTGATGTTGGAGGCAGGACTGTGGGACTTCGACCATGTTGGACATGGCATCTGACGTGCATCAGGTCTGGAGATTGGCTGATCGGCCTGGCGATCCATCGTGCAGTGGCACTGCTCCGCCAGGACGTCACCTATCGATCCGCAGGCACGCTACTTGGACGAGCGCAATATCTCCAGCCCGCTCAATTTGGGCAGGTCGGTTGTGGTCGTGAAGCTGATGACGATTTGCCCGGCCGCAGTGGCGGTTGCCGGGTAGTCCCGGACCACGGCTATCTTTGGTCCGTGGGCGGCGGCGACGATATCGAATCCAGTCTGCACCGCGAGGCCATTGATGATTATGCCGAAGACGCGTTCCCCGGGTTTGGTCCAGTAGATTTCCGCGAAATGCAGGCGAACGACATAGGGGGAACCGGATGCGAGTCCTGGAATGGCATAGACCATATCCGATCCGACGCGCTCGTTCTCGTAGACGGCCTCGGGGGCCGCATTGATGACGCCGGTCGTGTTCACGGGGACACCAAGCGCTTCGACTATTCCGCCAGTGACGTAGCTATCGGCGGCGAATGGTCCGGCAGCCTCGCCCCCGCAGGCGATGGCGATGATCGTGGAACCGGCGAGACGAATCGGCGGTGGACTGCCAGCGGCCGGGGGGATGGCGACTTGCAGGCTGGCGATCTGGGCCTTGATCGCCTGCGCCCCATCGAGGTCGTGGCGGTGGACCGCGAGATCCTGACTGTGCGTGAGCGCGCGGATGAGGTCCTGGTACAGGATCCTCAAGCGCGCGTCATACTCCTGGTGGACCTGGACCTCCTGCTTCGCCTCGTCATCGATGAGCTTCTGGATATCGGCCGGCAGAGACGGGGCATCCTCGGCCCGCAGCGACGACCAGATGATCGCCAGGGAGAGGGAGGCGATGCGCAGGACGGCCATTGTCCACCTGGCCAACGCATTCAGCCGGCAAGGTGCGATGAAGGCCCTCGCCGGAAGCGGGTGAGGGAACCAGCTAGGGAGCGGCACGGATGATTTCCAGGCCGCAGAGCTTGGGATTCTGCACCACAGCGGCAAAGCTGATTGCCAGCCGACCGGTCGCGGTGGCCTTGGCTGTGAAATCGCGGACCAGCGCGATGCGTGGGCCGCCAGCAGCAACGATGATGTCGAGGTGCTTGAGCACCACCTCTCCGTTGATCAGGATGTCGAATACACGCTGCCCCGGATCGGCGAAATAATTTTCGGAGAAATGGAGCCGCACGACATACGATGCGCCCGGGACGAGCCCCGGGATGGAATAAGCCATATCCACGCCATAGCGCTCGTTCAGATAGACGCCCTCGGGGGCGGCATGCGCAATGCTGGAAGTGCGTACCGCTCCGCTGTAATGAGCATCATTGCCACCGGTGAATGCCTGATCGGCGAGGAAGGCGCCGACAGCTGTTCCGGCGCAGGCGATGGCGATAGCCACCGGGCCGGTACCGATGTGCGATGTCGCAGATGGGCTAGGGGGGGCGGACGGCTTTTTCCCCTGAAGGGCCTCAATCTGATCCTGGATGAGCGCCGTCCTGTCGAGGTCCAGCTGCTGCCGGGCTTGTTCATCGGCATGTTGCAGCGTGGTGACGAGCGCCTGGCGCAGGTTGGCGATCGTGGTCTTGAGTTCCTGCTGGAGGAGGAGCTCCTGGCTGCCGGCGACGTCTATCAATTTCTGGGCATCAGCGGGCAGCGGTGGGGCATCATCCGCACAGAGGACGACCGACGCGAACAGCGCAAGCACGGCAGCGGCGCTCGAGACGCCCCCCCGATCACGGTGGCGGAGGAGATTCCGGGCCGTGTCTCTCATTGTCCTCGTGCTGCGGGTCGCCACCTTGACGGCTGTACGGGTGTCCCGCCGTTCGTGGCGGTGCACGTGCGTCGATGCATTCTCCTGCGGCGATGATGAATCCATACAGAGCCAGAACCTCTTGGATGATCGTGAAGCACTAGGCCGAAATTCCATCGCTATTTTGACCACGCCAAAGATGGCGTAATTGGAGTGAACCACGCAGCTCGCATCAATGGCATCCCCATGACTGGCCCAGGAACGATTGCCACGGCCGTCGACACCATGAAAGCCGGCGACTTCGTTTATCTGCTGAAGCCATTCACCTTGAGCATTCTCCTTCCTGTGATTTTCGGCACCCTCTGTGCGATCGCTGAAGATAGAGAGCGCCGCACTTCAGCGCGGAGTGCGTGAGTGCACGGCGGAATTGGAGGTTGCCAATAGGTAACTTGAGGCTTTCGCCTACTCGGCGTCTCACCACCTCAACGTGCCTCAACGGTACATTGTTTCCAATAGCACTGTGATCGAGGAGGAACAAGCGAACCGTCCGCCGGAAGAATCGAGAGGCATGATGAAGCGCATTCGCATCAAAGCGAAGCGCATGAGTCAGCTCATGCAGTATCCGCTGATGATATCAAAGGTCAGTCAGAGCCCCATTGCCATGACCCATATTGACATGTCGGCCATGGCACAGGAGAGAATTGCATCTCTGCGCGAGGCCGATCCGCAGCGCCAAGTCGATGTTGCCATTGCCTAAGCTAGTGCAATGCATGGTGACCGGGGATTATGCCGCGTTATGTTTGATAACGTCATCGGGAATGCTTGGAAGCATAACGGTCGACAGCCACATCCGCTGATCGCTATTGGTGTCGTGGCCACGAAGCAACATGAGCGCACGGTGTATGTTCGCGATAATGGAGCCGGATTCGATATGTCTCAAGCGGACAGGCTCTTCGCGCCATTTCAGCGCTTTCATAGCATGGATGAATATCCTGGCTCCGGAATAGGACTGTCGATTGTCGCGCGCATCGTCCAACGTCTTGATGGACGGATCTGGGCCGAGAGCGAGGTGACCAAGGGATCTACGTTTTACATCGCGCTCGACGGGTCACCACCAGCCGGTTGTCAGTAGGATGAGCACCAGATGTGCCATCTCGTCCTCCTGTCCCGATGTCAGCCGCAAGAAGTCCCAGCAACTATCGGAAGGTCGGTTGAAGATTCCGTAAGCACGGATTCGAACGATGCGATAATCTCGACGAGCCCATCATATGAGCTCGGCTTCACCACGTAGTCGTCGGCACCCATCTCCCGGCATCGATGCATGTCGGCGACGCTCTCCGATCCGCTGAGGACGATGACCGCAATGGCATTGTAGAGGACATTTGTCTTGATCAGTTCGAGCAGGCTTCTGCCTGCTAGTCTGGGAACGCTCAGGTCATAGATGATCAGTGTGGGGCGAACCGCATCCGCATAGGGTCGCAATCGGTTGAGATAGAGCAGCGCGTCCGTGGCCCCTCCCATACTGTGCAACACGCCGGGCAAACCGCTTTGGAGGAAGGCCCGTGCAAACAACTGTCGGTCGTCCAGATCGTCATCGACATGGAGCAGATGCGGCATGCGGGGGGATGAGTGTCGGGGCACGTCGACCTCAATCGGCTTCCGGCGCGTCGCCCACTCGCTGATCAGATAGGCGATCTCCTTCCATCCTGCAAACAATGCCGGTTTGGCCAAGTAGCTGTCGGCCAAGGCACCGAGCGCTCGGTCTTGCGGCTGTGACGACCCGGTGAGCACCAGCGCCATCACCGAGCACAGCGCTGCGTTCTTGCGGATGTGTCGCAACACGTCGCCGCCAGACATCCCCGGCAAATCAAGTTCGATGATCACGATATCGGGCAGCCGGCCCGCGCGCGCGGCATGGTTGAGGGCGAGGATGCCGAATTCGCCAGTCGTCTGGCATTCGAGGACGCAGGGCAAGCTCAACGCCCGGCACGCCTGAACAAGCAGGTGAAAGTCATTCTGGTTGTCCTCGATGACCATCACACGGTATGGGGGGGTCATGGGATAACGAGCTCCATGCACGCAATGATGGTGGGAATGCGCCAAGCGGGACATGAGATCGGCATAGTGGGCCGCTTCCTGAAGCTCTAACTGGGGTCTATGGCAGGGTGAATGAGAAGATCGCGCCCTGACCGACGTGGGCGGTAGCCCAGATGCGGCCACCATGGCGGTGGACGATGCGCTGAACCGTTGCCAGGCCGATCCCGGTCCCCTCGAACTCCTTCGCGGTATGCAAACGTTGGAACGCGCCGAAGAGCTTCGCCGCATATACATTGTCGAAGCCTGCGCCGTTGTCGCGGACGAAGTACGTGCGCTCGGAGCCCTCAATGGCGCAGCCGAACTCGACGCGTGCCATGGCCGTCTTGGAGGTGAACTTCCATGCGTTGCCGAGAAGGTTCCCGAGAACAATGCGCATCAGACCCGCATCGCAGCTCGCCACTGCCGCATCCCCGACGGTGAAATCGACAGGATGTGCGGGATGTGCTTCTGCAAGGTGGGCGCCAAGCTCAGCGGCAATTGTCGATAGATTGATATTACTCCGGTTCAACGCCACTCTGGACACGCGCGCCAGTGAGAGCAGGTCGTCGATGAGCAGACTCATGCGTTGGGTTGCAGCGCGGATGCGTCGAAGGTGCTTCTGCCCCTCCGCATTCAGCTGATCGCCGTGATCCTCGAGGAGGAATTGGCTGAATCCGTCGATGCTCCGCAACGGCGCGCGAAGATCGTGCGACACCGAGCAGGAAAAGGCATCCAGCTCCTTGTTGGCTGCCATCAGCTCCGCCGTACGCTCCATCACCCGTCGTTCGAGGTCAGCATTGAGTCGCAGGATCTCATTCTCTGCCCTTCGCCGCTCGGTGATGTCGCGGAACACCATGACGCCGCCAAGAATGCGCCCCCGGTCGTCGATGATCGGGGCGGCCGAATCATCGATCGGTATGGTCGTCGCGTCCCTGCGGGCGAGCGTGACGCCATCTTCGAGCAGGACCGTGCACCGTCCGGTGAGCGCCCGCGAAATAGGATTCTCGGGGAGCTGTTTGGTCTTCGCATCGAGGAGGTTCAAGATCTCCATTACCGGCTTGCCGATCACCTCCGCGGAGGCCCAGCCGGTGAGCTGCTCGCCGATGCGGTTTAAGAAGGTGATGCGTTCATCCGCGTCGGTCACGATGACCGCGTCGCCAATCGAGCGGAGAGTGGTCGATAGCAGCTGCTCCCGCTCGCGCAGAAGCGCTTCGACCGAGTGGCGATAGAGCGCGATCTCGATGACGCAGCGCAACTCCGCATCCTTGAACGGTTTGAGCAGATAGCCGAAGGGTTCGCTGCGTTTAGCGCGATCCAGCGTCGCCACATCGGAGAAGGCGGTGAGGTACACCACGGGGACGTTCAACTCCTCGGTCACCATTTGGGCGGCCTGGATGCCGTCGACGTGGCCGGGCATGCTGATGTCCATCAGGACCAGGCTGGGAGACAGCGATCGTGCCTTGTCGAGGGCCTCCTCACCAGAATGCGCCACTCCTACCACCGAGTAACCGAGGGCGGTGAGCGTCCGCATGATGTCCTTGGCGACGATGCGCTCATCCTCGACGACCAGGACCCCCCGGGTGCTGGTGTGGATGCGGTTGAACGTGGAGGCACTTACGATGTCTTGCATGCACATCCTTCAAGGACAGCGCGGCGTGAGCTCAAGGGGCCAGAATCCCTGAGGAGACTCGTCCATGCCCCCCATACGGCGTTGCTGGGTGCGGCCCGATGCAGGGTTCCCGGAATCATGGCGTCCGACTCTCCCGCTGGATGAGACCATGATCCCCGAGCATGTCGCGAATCAGTCCGTTGAGCTGGCTGGGATCGAAGGGCTTATCAATGCGGCGGTTAGGGACCAGGCGCATAAACTCGATGGCGCGCGGGGTGAAGACGCCCCCGGTCATGAAAGCCATCCGTCGCGCCTGGTCGGGATGGCGGCTGAGCAGCTGTCCGTGGAAATCGATGCCGGACAAAACGGGCATCATCACATCGCAGAGGATGCAATCGAAGCGCATGCCGCCATCGATCAGCGCCAGCGCCTCGGCTGCGGTCTTGGGGCAGGTGACCGCGTGCTCATCATCGAGGAGGCGACTGATGCAGGTGCGCATCATCGGCTCATCGTCGACCACCAGGAGATAGCCCCGAATTCCCGCGGGAGCAGGTGGCTCAAGCGGTCGCGTCAGCTCAGCCGTCGCTGTGTGCGCGGCAGGCAGCACCACCCGCACCGTCGTCCCCGTGCCTGGCCGGCTCTCAATCTCGATCTCGCCACCAATCGACTTGATGATGCCGTGGCAAATCGAGAGTCCCAGGCCGGTGCCTTGCCCAGCATCCTTAGTGGTGAAAAAGGGCTCGAAGACCCGCTTCAGGACCTCGGGAGACATTCCTGGGCCGGTATCGCACACTTCTACCAGCGCACGTCCAGCCTGGTCTGTGGTGGTACGGATGGTGACCTGGTTGGTATCGCCGCCATCCACAGGCATGGCGTGCGCCGCGTTCAGCAGGATATTCAGGAATACCTGCTCCAGGCGCGTCGATTCAGCCTCGACGAGCGGTGGACTGCCGAATATCCTGACGATGCTAGCTCGCGGGCGGAGCTCGGTATCCGCCATCTCGAGGGCATGCTCTAGGACCTCATGAAGATCGACAGCAGCGGTGGTTCCGGGCGCATTCCGGCAAAATCCTTTCAGATCGGCGACGATACGCCGGACGCGATCGATACCGCTCAGCGCATCTGAGAGGGCGACTTCGACTTCCGCGGCCCACTCCTTCCCCGGCGTTCTGCCAGCCGCTTGCAGCTCGGCCTGGTGGGCGCGCATCTCGTTCAGCGCGAAGCGCGTATTGGACAGGATGAAGCTGAGCGGATTGTTCACTTCATGGGCTACTCCTGCAGCCATGATGCCGACCGATGCCAGACGATCGGCGTGTTCAAGCTGCCGCTGCAGTCTCTTCTGCTCGCTGATATCGCGGAATACCATCACCGCGCCGAGTATGCGCCCGCGGTCGTCGACGATCGGGGCTGTACTGTCGGTGACCAGGCGTTCACTGCCGTCCGGATTGGCGAGTGCCCCCTCGACGTTGATCGTTCCGCCCACGCGCAAGGCGTGCTCCATCGGATTCTCCAGTGCGGTTCGTGATCGCTCGTCGACCAGCCTGAATACGTCCCGGCACGGGCGGCCGATGGCGTGCTCCAGTCGTTCTCCGATCAGGGCTTCGGCGACGGGATTCATGTAATTGATCCGCCCCATGGGGTCAGTGGACACCACGCCATCGCCGATCGACCGCAGGGTGGTGGTGAGCCAGTTTTCGCGATCGCGTAGGCGCTTGTCCATCTCGTGCCGATAGAGGGCGATCTCGACCGCACTGCGCAGCTCGTTGGGCTTGACCGGCTTGAGCAGGTAGCTGAGTGGTTCGGTCACTTTCGCCCGTTCCACGGTGGCAGCGTCCGCATAGGCGGTCAGGTAGATGACCGGGATATCAAAGCGCCTGCGCAGGATCCCAGCGGTCTCGATGCCGTCGCGATCGCCCTTGATGTGGATATCCATGAGGACGAGGTCAGGGCATCGCGCGGTAGCGAGGCCGATGGCCTGATCGGAAGTCGCTGCGGTCTCAGGGACCTCATAGCCAAGATCGGTGAGGCTACGCTGGATGTCCCTGGCGACGATGCGCTCGTCTTCGACCACCAGGATGTGTTTAACCGTTCCCATCAGCTCCCCCGTTGTTCGGATGCGAACGTGAAGCGAAATGTCGTGCCGCCGTCCCGCGCGATCTCGACGCGGGCGTCAATCTGATCGGCGAAGGTGAACACGAGGTCAAGGCCGAGCGATTCCGTATGCCGCGGATCGAGGTCGACGGGCATTCCGACGCCGTCGTCCTGCACCGAGAGCTCAAGGAGCTGCGGATTGAGACGTCGAAGGACGATGCGGATGACGCCTGAGTCCCGTCCGCGGAATGCGTGTTTTAGGCAGTTGGTGGCCAACTCGTTGACGATCAGCCCGCAGGGGATCGCCAGATCGATGGCCAGTCGGATATCGCTGAGATCGAGCACCCGGACGATGCCGCGTACGGCGGCGTCGTGGGTGTGGAGGAGATTGTCGACCAAGGTGATGACATACTCAGTGAAATCGATATGCGAGAGATTGGCTGATTGATAGAGCTTCTCATGAACCAGGGCAATGGATTGGACACGGTCTTGGCTCTTATGGAAGATGTCCCGCGCCGCCGGATCAGCCAGATACCGTGCCTGCAGATTGAGCAGGCTGGAGATGACCTGGAGATTGTTCTTGACCCGGTGGTGGATTTCCTTGAGCAGCACCTCCTTCTCGCGCAGGGAGACCCGGACCGCCTGCTCGGAGCGCACGACCTCCTTCTGGATATCCTCAAGTCGATCCTTTTCGGTCGCCAGATCGTCGAGGATGTTGAGGACGGCACGTTCGGTTTCCTCCAGGCGCTGCTTCTCCACTCCGGAATCCTCGAGGATGTTGAGCACCGCACGCTGAGCATCCTGCAAACGACCCTTTTCAGCCGCGAAATCCTCGAGGATGTTGAGCACCGCCCGTGCGTGCTCGGCCGTCCCGAATGGAGATTCACGGGCGATCATCGAATCCTCATCGGACCGGCTGTGGCTGGGACGCGGCTTTTTTGAGCTCCTCGATCTCCTTCTTGAGCTCGATCATCTTCAACTCTCGACCTACCGTGAGTTTCTGGAACCGTTCCAGCTCCGCGATTCTCTCGAGCTCCTTGGTGCGCTGCTCGGCAACCTGCTCCTCCGCGTTCTTCTGGGCGGTCACGTCGCGCGCGGCGGCGAAGACTCCAAGCACGTTTCCGTCGGTATCCTTGTAGACCGAGGCGTTGTAGAGGACGTTAGTATGCGCTCCTCCCCGGCTGCGGATGGTGAGCGGATAGTCGGTCACGAAGCCCTTCGAGAATACTTGCTGGTATCCTTCGCGCGCCTTCTCGGTTTCGGCGAAGTAATCGCAGAAGTCGGTGCCGATGAGCTTCTCGCGTGCGATCCCCGTGACCTTGACCGTGGCCTCGTTGACGTCGGTAATCTTCCCCTCCGCGCTGATCGTTACCAGCGGATCGCGAGTCGCCTCGATCAGGCTGCGCGAATACTGCGAGGCCGAGCGCACCTTCTCCTCCGCCAGTTGCTTCTCCGAGATGTCGCTCGACATGAGGAGGTAGCCAACGGGAATCCCCGCGGTGCTATTGCGTGGGGTGACGACCACACTCGCGGCAAAGCGGGAACCATCCTTGCGGACATGCACCAGTTCTCCCTCGGCCAGCCCCTTCCTGCAGGCAGTTTCGAGCAGGAGGTTGACCGCCCCGGAGGCGATATACTCCGGGGTATGAAGAGTTCCGGAGTCCTTTCCGAGGATCTCGCTCTCGGTATAGCCATAATTCCGGCGCGCCCCCTCGTTCCACGAGAGCACGCGCTGGTCGAGATCAAGACCAATGATGGAGTACTTGATGGAGCTTTGCATGATGTTATCGAGGAGGTTTTTGGTTTCGGTAAACTCGCGCATGATCTGCTTGGACTCGGTGACATTGCGCGCCGCCGCGCACACGCCGAGCACGTTGCCATCGACACTTTTGTAGACCGATGCGTTGTACAGGACGTCGGTAAGGCGCCCGTCTCGGTGTCGTATGGTGAGCGGATAATCGGTGACCGATCCTTTTGAGAACACTTCGAGATAGCCCTCACGCGCCTTTCCCTGGTCGGTGAAATAATCGAAGAAGTCCGTACCAATGAGCGCTTCGCGGGAGACCCCGGTTACCTTGATGGTTGCCTCGTTCATATCGGTGACCTTGCCGTCGGGGCTGATCATGATCAGCGGGTCCTGGCTCGCTTCGATCAGACTGCGTGCATATTGCGACGCCCCACGGATGAGTTCGTCAGCACGCTTCCGCGCAGTGATATCGCGGATGGTGCTCGAGACCATGGCCCCCTCCTCGGTCTCGAGCGGGCTCAAGCTCACCTCAATGGGGAATTCGGAGCCGTCCTTCCGCCGTCCATAGAGTTCGACTTCCGAACCGATGCGGCTGAAGCGCGGCTCCACGAAGTGCCCTTCCCGGTGTTGGGGGTGCCTTCCGCTGAAGCGTTCGGGGATGAGTATCTCGACCATCCGTCCCAGCAGTTCGATCCGCGTAAATCCGAATAGCGTCTCAGTCTGGGCATTGACCAGTTGGATCTTCCCCTTCCCATCGACGATCACCATCGCATCCGGTGCCGCCTCGATGATGCCCCTGAATTTATCCTTAATCAGCGAGCGGGAGGTGATGTCCCTGCCGATGGCCGCGACGCCGACCAAGATGCCGGATTGATCGTGGATCGGGGACATCGATATCGAGATGTGAAAGCGCTTGCCGTCTTTGCGGACCTGAATGGTCTCGAAGTGCTCGACGCGTTCGCCCTGGCGGATGCGCTCGATTATCGCATGCATTTCAAGCGGTCGATCCTGATGGTACAGCAGTGATATTGGTCGTCCTATGATCTCGTCGACCTGGTAGCCGTAGATGACCTCAGCCCCACGGTTCCAGCTGGTGATCGTACCATCCGTGGCCAATGCCAGGACGGCATCGTCCGACGAGGCAACGATTGAGGCGACGAGGGCCGTGGGCAGGTCGGAGAGTTTTGACGTTTGGCGCTTCCGTTGGTCGTCTATCCGCGGTTCCATAGTGAATAGCTCCCAGGAGTGATCGCTCTTGGCTGACGGTGGTGAGCACGACGCACTATGTGCCTGGGTCTGTTCACTAGCAAGATCGTTTGGTCTGGTATTCGTGTCAGCCGCGGGCCACCCGGCGTGTCCGTGTTTGTCCTACACGCCCTCGTCCGGAGTCGGGCGGCCAGTCAACTTCCGCTGGATCGATGACGACCTGGGGATCGGGCAGCCGCGTCTATCTACTCGACGAGACCTGCCCGCAGTGCATAGCGGATGAGATTGGCGGTGGTCTTCATGTCCATCTTCTCGAGTATTCTCGTACGGTAGGTGCTGATGGTCTTCTCGCTGAGCGCGAGGAGCACACCGATTTGCTTGATCGATTCACCCCCCGCCACCATGCGCAGGACCTGCAGCTCTCGGTCCGATAGCGATTCGTGGAGCGGCCTGCAGGTGTCCCCTGCAAGGGTCGTGGCGAGCCGTTCGGCGAGCGACGGGCTGATGTATCTCCCCCCGCTGAGGACCTTGCGGATCGCCTTGCTCAATTCCTCGGGCGCACTTTCCTTGGTGATGTACCCTGCGGCGCCTGCGCGCAGGGCGCGCAGGGCATACTGCTCCTCGGCATAGACGCTGAGCATCAGGATAGGCAGCTTGGGGAGGCGCTCATGGAATTCCTTCAGGACGTCCAGCCCATCACGGCCCGGAATCGAGAGGTCGAGCACGACCAGCGTGAAGACCGTATTGCGAATTTTCTCGACCGCCTCCGGTCCGGAACCCGCCTCGGTGAACACAGCTCCGGGAAACTCATCGGCGAGCAGCTCGCGGAGACCGCGGCGGACGAGTGCATGGTCATCCACCAACAAAACGGAGAGCGGGGGCCCATCATCCATGCGGCACGGGTATCCTGATCATCACCTGCGTGCCCTCGCTCGGCGCGCCGCAAATGTCCACCGCTCCCCCAAACAAGGCTGCCCGTTCACGCATGCCGAGGATACCGAGAGAGGCGAGGTTGGTGGTCTCCGCTTCGGTAATGCCGCACCCGTCATCGCGGATAGCCATTACCAGGCTGAGACCATCCACATGCAGCGTTACGTGTACGCAACGTGCCTTGGCATGGCGCGAGACGTTGGTGAGGACCTCCTGCAAGATGCGAAAGAGTGCGGTCGCCCGCTCGCGGTCCACCACGAGATCGTGAACGGGAAGGGAGGCCTCGATGGTTATCCCGGAGCGACTTTGGAATTCTCGGACCTGCCAATCGATTGCAGCCACCAGGCCGAGATCATCGAGCACGCCTGGTCGCAGGCCGGTGGCGATCCGGCGTACGGTCTGGACGCAGCCATCGATCTGCCTGATCATCGCTTGGAGTCGCACAGCGATGGCGTCACCATCCTGAGCGGCGATCCGGGTCAGGCGGCGGGTGATCCAGGCAGCATCCATCTTCAGGTTGGTCAGTTCTTGGCCAAGGACGTCGTGGATCTCACGGGACAACCGCCCCTTCTCCTCCTCGGTTGCGGAGTTCACGCGTGATGCGAGCGCACGTAAGCGTTCATTGAGTTGGACGAGGTCGTCCTCGAGCTTTCGCCGGTCGGTGAGATCGCTAGTCACCATAGCAAAGCCGACTGGACGCGCTGACACGTCGCGGAGCACAGTGACGACAACGTTGGCCCAGAACCGCACTCCTCCCTTGCGTAGGCGCCACCCATCAGCCTCGTAGCGCCCCTGCATGGTCCCAGCTTGGAGTTCCGCCTGCGGTTTGCCGACAGCGGTGTCCTCAGACAAATAGAGGCGCGATACATGGGCACCCATGGCAGTTGCTGTAGAGTAGCCGTATATTCGTTCCGCTCCGGTATTCCAGCTCGTCACCCTGCCATCCGTGTCGAGCATGACAATTGCGTAGTCCCGGATCCCTTCGATGAGGAGGCGTATACGCTCAGCGCCAGCTTGATGTGCCTCCTCCTCGACTTTCCGCTTGAGGAATTGGCCGATCTGCACTCCGGCCGCTGCGAGTGTCTCAATTTGGCGGTACGCGGCGGGCCGAGTTTCGCGGCTGAGAAGCTCAAGTACGCCGACGACCCCACAGGAGGTGCCGAGCGGCACCCAGCATCCCGTATTCAAGCCGGCGATACCTGCGGCAGCAGCGCGAGAGAATCGGCTGTCGCGACGGACATCCTCGATCCAACACACTCGTCCATCGGCCCAGGTCCGTCCTGGGAAACAGTGCCCGAGCGCGATAGGTCCCATCCACAGCGCCATATCAAGGGTCGATGATAGCATCCGCTCAGACTTCCAGCTACCGTGGGCCCGCAGCATGCCGTTCTCACCCAACCACAGGACCGCCGCGTCCCATCCCTGCCCCTCGCCGAGGGCACGGAGCACGTCGTCTGCCGCGACTGCGGAGGTAGAAGCGGCCACCAATGCCGACGCCACGTCGAAGGAAATGCGCAGGTCATCACTCGTCATATTGCAAGACATGTCCAGCCTCCTTCAGTGCCTAGCATCCGAGCACTTCACCGCGAGTCGTAGGCTGGCGCTGCTGGAGAGCCACCTCCTTGCCTGTAACCTTAACGAAGACGAGGATCTTAAGCCATCTCTGATCCATGGCACTGTCTCGCAACACTCTCCGATCGATTGCTCGACGAGCCATGTGCACACATCCACTGGTGCGACTTGGTCATCGAGGATGACGTGATCAAACCGACCACGCAGCAGTAGGTTACCTAGCTGATCTCGTCACTCGGGTTGCCGGCATGATCGTTGACACCAGCGGAATGCTGCCACTTCAATGTGGCCATCGGGTCTCTCTAGGCCGGTGGGCAAACAACCACAGTGCCGTACCACGCATGATCCTATCACCGACTCGGCACTTCCGTCCTACTGGCATGAGCATCGACATAGGAGCCGGTGGTGATTTCCATGTTAGGGAGTCCGTGGCCGTGGGCGGATCTTCCCGCCGCCGCACGGTAAAACGCCTGACCTCCAAGAATGTAACAGCCCCTCATGAAATCTGATGAGCACCGACAATGACGTTGGACAAACCCATCTGCTGCATCTGGTCGAGTACCTGACGATTGGCGCGGTAGATGCCGATGGATGTCAGCTGGCCAGCTCTCATGAGGCTATACGTTCAGGATGCGTACACGGCATTCAGGTAGGCAACATTGCCAAAACTCCAATTGCAATGGGAAGATGCTCGTGGGCTCGGGGAGCCAAATCACATTCGACCTCTAAATGAGTGAAATTGGAGTCATTGCTTTGTGGACCGGCCAACGGGGCTTGACGCATCCCTCATCGGCGGCACGCTGTCGAGCCGCCAAAACGCCCGCTTAGCTCAGTTGGCTAGAGCACTACCTTGACATGGTAGGGGTCAGAGGTTCGAGTCCTCTAGTGGGTACCACGCTGTAACCAATAGTGCCGCATAACTTTGCAAAGAGTTCTGCGGCACTGTGTAGCACCATCTCTGTACAAGTATGCTGGTTCGAGTCCTCTAGTGGGTGCCATCACTGTAATCGATAGGACTGCAGAACTTTACAACGAGTTCTGCGGTGCATATAGGGACCCATCTCTGTACAGGTATGTTGGCTCGAGTACTCTAGTGGGTGCCATGATAGTCACCTGCAAGCACAAGTTTTGCAGGGCTGTTACGCGCTTTTATGCGCTAGAATCGTGCACCAAATTCGGCACCCCGAACTCAGCTGAATCCGCTGCTGCTGGCCTCGAGCTTCCGGCCCCGATCAGGCAAAACCGAACAGCCGCGCTGCGGTACCGCCCAGCACCAAGGCCTGATCGCTTGCCGATAAGTGTGCGATGAGCCGCCGGCCGCGCTCGCGCTCGGCGCGATACGTCTCCGCCGTGGCTGCGCCGCCCGACCCGCCACCCCAGATCATGCGGTCGGCGCCGTAGACCGTGCTGAGCGTGCGCACCACCGGCGCGATGTCGCGGTGCGGGTACTGGGTGCGCTCGGGATAGACCGAGAGCTTGATGATGGTGTTGGGCTTGTCCGCCCAGCGGACCACCACAGCATGCTCCTCGACCGTGCCCTGGAATGGCCGGCCAAGGTGGTCGATGATCACCGTGGTCGTGCGGAACTCGTCGATCAGCGGGACGAAGCCCGGTGCCCAGCGCGGCTCGAAGTGCAGTTGCATCGCCAGCCCAGCATCAGCGGCGGCTTTCCACAGGTTACGAAGCTCCGGCTTGCCAAAGGGTGGCAGGCGTCCGGGCGCATAGGCGTGGACGCGGGCGGCAATCAGCGGCACGCGCTTGGCCAGGGCGGTGAGCGCCGCTGGCGCGTCGGGATGGTCGGCGAAGAACAGGCACACCCCCTTCAGCCGTGCCTGGCCGACTGCCAGGCAGTGTTCGAGATAGAGGTGGTCGTCCTGGTAGGGTTCGGGTTGGACGATGATGGCGTAGTTGACGCCGGCGCCTTCCATGCAGCGCAGCTGGTGTTCAGGCGTATGGATCTCTGTCGGTATGTAGGGCGCGTTCGGGTGGTAGGGGAAGCGCGCATCACCGGTCCCGGCGAAGCAGTGGACGTGGGTATCGATGACGGGCATGGGTGAAGCCTCCGCGAGCGCCGGCGCGCAACCAGCCAGGACCGTCGTCGCCGTCCCGGCCAGGAATCCACGACGGCTGATCAGATCGGGCGATCTCATGGAACCTACACTTAGCCAGTTGAGACGTGAGCGTCAATCCGGGATGGTTATCGGTAGCGCACAGATGGTGGTCACTGATAGTGGCAACCGCATCGATACCTGCCTGGGATGACCGATCTGCTTCCATGACAAGCTGACGTAATCGAGAATAGCCAGGGTACGATATGCGTCTTCCCGTGCTCATCCTTCAGTTCGCAGCCACCCTGATCGGGGTGATTGGCGTGTGCCTCGATCAGCCAGAGGGTCACGCGAACGCAACCCGCAATCCGCCTTGGGCAACGTCAACGGGAAGTGATCGCTATGGGCGCTGGGCGGATGTCGTCGTTGCATGCGTGACGCAGCGAATGCATTGGATATTTCCCGGCACGTTCACCATGGGAAGCGCGCAGGAAGAATGGCGACTTGCGATCCAGCATGGCATGGATGCATCGTGGCTCGCCGGAGAAGAGCAGCATCTCGTCGTCATCGAAAATGGCTTCTGGCTTGGCGAGACCACGTGTACTCAGGGATTGTGGGTGGCCATCAGGGGCAAGGACCCCAGCTATTTCACTGGCGAGGCAGGGCGGCCAGTCGAATGCGAGTCGTGGTATGATGCGAGCGCCTTCCTGGCCGATCTGAGCAATCTCTACCCCGAATCGCAATGTCGACTGCCGACGGGGGCGGAATGGGAATATGCATGTCGAGCTGGAACGACAGGGCCATACCACGGCAATGAACTGGAATCGTTAGGTTGGTATAAGGGCAATTCCGGCGGAACGACGCATCCGGTGAAGCAGAAGAACCCCAATGCCTGGGGACTCTATGATATGCACGGCCATGTGTGGGTTTGGTGCGCGGATCACTGGGGGCATCATCCGTATACGACTGCCGGCGATCGCACAGGGGAGTTCTCCGGAAATGGATGTGCATATCGAGGTGGCAGCTGGTGCTATATGGGAGAAGGGTGCCGATCGGGATTCCGCAATGGAGCATGGCAAGGCGATCGAGTCAATGCCTTCGCATGTCGCCTCTGCATTCCAGCCCAGCCGGAGTCACGGCCATGAGCGGCAAGCAATTGACCATCGTGACGCACCACCTGTCCCGGAGATCCCCTGATGTCATGTGGAAGGGCATAACGAATGCGGTGATGACCTATCCCAGGCCCTTCTGCTTCAATCTGGGCGTCCCATTGCCGCTCAAATGCGAGATCACTGGATATGCCGATGGCAGGGGGACGAATCGGCGCTGCACGAGCGACAAGGGGTTCATCGATCAGACCATCACCGCATACGTTCCCAATGTCACCTTGGCGTTCTCGATGAGATCGCATAATCTGCGCACGCGATTCACCATCGGGCAGATGGACGACGAATTCACGTTTGCCCCGATGCCGGAAGGCCTCACGCGTCTCACGAGGAAGACGCAGGTCGAAGTGCCTGCCGGATGCGCCATGGCTTTTCGCTGCTGGGCCATTCGACGATCGATCCACAACGTCCACCGCTATGTCTACAGCAATATCGAACAGGGCGATTGACCTCCTCTAGGCGGCGAAGAGCACATCGCGGCGCGGCTTGTCGGAATCAGGTCGATTGTCATCATCCTGTCCTGTCCTGCCGCCGCGTCCGGCACCCGCTCCAGCCCACCTCGAAAGTGACCATCATGGCGACCAATCAGATCCGCTTCGACGATGGGGCGGCCTACGAGCGGTACATGGGTGCGTGGAGTCAGCTGGTCGGTGAGAAATTCCTCGATTGGCTCGCCCCGAGAACATCGATGCGATGGCTCGATGTCGGCTGCGGCAACGGCGCCTTCACCGAACTGGTCGCGCAGCGCTGCGCCCCGGCTGACATCCACGGCATCGACCCGTCCGAGGCGCAGTTGAAATTCGCCCGCGGCCGGGCAGCGACCAGCGGCGCGACATTCCATCAGGGCGATGCCATGGCTCTGCCGTTCGACTCCGGCCAGTTTGATGCCGCCGTGATGGCCCTGGTCATCTTCTTCGTCGCTGAGCCGGCCAGGGGCGTCGCCGAGATGGCGCGAGTCGTCCGTCCCGGCGGTACGGTTGCAGCCTACGCCTGGGACATGCTGGGCGGCGGCTTCCCGTTCCAGCCGATCCGGTCGGAGCTGGGTGCCCTGGGCCAATCCCTGCCACAGCCGCCAAGCCCTGACGCCTCCCGCATCGAGATTCTGCAGGAACTCTGGGCGGGGGCCCGGTTGGAAGCACTCGAAACCCGCGACATCACGGTGCGCCGGCACTTTGCCGATTTCGACGACTTCTGGGGTGCGAGCACAGCGATGGGCAGCATGCGCGCCACGCTGGATTCGATGCCGGCCAACGACCTGGAACAGCTCAAGGTCCGGGTGCGGTCGCATTTGACAACCGATCCGGCCGGCGGCGTGTCGTATCAGGCCCGCGCCAACGCGATCAAAGGGCGTGTGCCAACGGCGTGATGCCCGATACTAAGCGGCCCGCATGTCGCGCACGAACACGTCCAGCCGGCTGCGCAACTCTTCCGCCTGCCTGGCAAAGTCGCTCGCGACTGTCAGCACCTGACCGGCGCCGGCCCCGGTCTCGCCGGCGGCTTTGGTCACGCTCTCGATCGTGCCGGCCACACGCTGCGAACTCGCCGCCGCGTCTGCCGCACCGCGGGCGATCTCCGCCGTCGCTTCATTCTGCTGCGTCACCGCCGTCAGAATCGTTCGGGCGATCGTATTTATCGCCGTGACCGCCGAGGTCACGTCTCCCAGCGCAGCGATCACGCCGCCGGTCACCTCCTGCATGCCTGAAACCTGGGCAGCGATTTCCTTGGTTGCGGCCGCGGTCTGATTGGCCAGCAGCTTCACCTCGCCGGCCACCACCGAAAAGCCCTTGCCGGCCTCGCCCGCCCGCGCCGCTTCGATCGTGGCATTCAGCGACAGCAGGCTGGTCTGGCTGGCGATCGCGTCGATCAGGGCGACAACCTGCCCGACCTTGGCCGCCGCGTCGTTCAGGCCCCGCACCGCAGTGGCCAGCCGGTCCGTCGTCTGCACCGCCGAACTGGCGGAGGCATCCGCCTCGCCCACGCGGCGCCCGATCTCGTGGATCGAGGCGGCCAGTTCCTCGGTCGCCGCCGCCATCGCCTGCACCGACATCGATGCCTGCTGGGAAGCCGCCGCCGCCGTCGCGGCCTGCTGGTCGGCGTCCTCCGCCGTCCGCGCCATCTGATGCGCATTCTCCCGCAGCCGCACCGATCCGGCGATGACCTCGTCCACCACCGCACTTACGTCGGCTGCCAGCTTTTCTTGCGCGGTGATCACATTCCACGAGATCATCACGCCGTTGTACTGGCCATCCTTGTCGTGCACCGCCGAGGCGCTGAGGTAAATCGTCTCTGAACGCAGGCGGATATTGGTCCGGAACGGCAGGTTCCTCGGGTCCGACAGCATTTTGCGGATACGGCCGGGATCCTTGTGGAAAATATCGATGCTCCGCCCGGTGATCGAGCCGGGGTCATGCGGGATCAGCCCTTCCTGCGCCAGCCGCTCGAGCAGCCGTTTCGATCCGCTGTTCATATAGCCTATGGTGAAGTCCGGCAGGCTGCACGCCATCACATTGGACGGGATCTGATCGAACATCTGGCACAGTTCGAAGCTGCGCTCGACCACCTGCCTCAGTTCGGTCAGAGCCTGCTGCATCTTGCCGATCTCGTCCCGCCGCCCGGTGGCTGCAACGTGTACGCCGGTATCGCCGGCCGCCAGACGCACCAGGGCCGCCGTCATCGCCTCCACCGGCCGGGTCACGCTGTGGCCAAGCAGATACGACACCGCGGCCAGCACGCCGGCGGCAACCAGGAATTCGACCAGCGACAGCCAGGCGGCCTGATGCACGTCGGCCTCGATGTCGTCCACATACACGCCTGTAGCGACGATCCAGCCCCACGGCGCGAACCGCCTCGCATAGGAGATTATTTGCACCGGAACGTCGTTGCCGGGCTTCGGCCAGTCATAGGTGAATGCGCCGTCGGACCCGCCCCGCGTCACCTCCACCGCCCGCGTAAACGGCGAAACGCCATCCGGTCCCCTGATCGCCGTCCCGTCCGCTCCGGCGAGCTCCGGCTTGATCGGGTGCATCAGGATCTTCGCCGAATCGTCGTTGACCCAGAAGTNNCCATAGCGCAGCGCACCCAGCATCGCCATCGCCGCACTCTGCGCCGCTGCATGGCTGAGCTGGCCGGCCTGTTCCTCGGTCTGAAACCGGGCAATAACACTGATCGCGGTGTCTAACTGGTCATGCGTGATGCGCAGCCGTTCGCCCTGCATATGGCGACTGAGCGAGATCACACCTAGCCCGGCAATCACCGACAGCCCGACAAACGCCACGATGCCAATCAAATGGATCCGAAACCGGATCGAATAGCAATCAAATCTCAACGCTCTGGCCTTCCCGCAGCAGTCAGTCCGCGCGAGATTAGGCCCAATCCGTAAACGGAATGTTAACGGCGGCAAACACATGCAAACGCGCCACACCTGCCATGGCACGCAGCATGCACGACAATCGCCTGAGCAACCGGACGGGAGTTCTGAATGATCAAGCGACGCAGTGTTCTGGCCGGTGCCGGGGCCGCCGCGGCGGGCGGNNCACGGCTACATGGTCTGGGACACGCTGTTCGGCATTGACGAAGGTCTGGTGGGCCGGCCGCAGATGCTGGCTGGTTCCGAGACCTCCGCCGACGGTTTGACCTGGACAATGACCCTGCGCGACGGCCTGCTGTGGCACGACGGCGAGAAGGTGCTGTCGCGCGACTGCATCGCCTCGATACAGCGCTGGGGCAAGCGCGACGGCTTCGGTCAGCGCCTGCTGGGCCAGACCGCCGAGATGAAGGTCGTGGACGACAAAAGCTTCCAGATCCGCCTGAACAAGCCATTCCCGGTCATGGCCTATGCCCTCGGCGCCAATGGCTGTTTCATCATGCCCGAGCGGATGGCGAAAACCGACGCCTTTACGCAGATCAGCGAATATGTCGGCAGCGGCCCGTTCAAATTCAACGCCGCGGAACGCGTGCCCGGCGCGAAGGTNNTGCATTTCGATCGGGTGGAGTGGACCATCATGCCCGATCCGGCCTCCGCCTCCGGCGCGCTACAGCGCGGGGAGGTCGATTGGTGGGAAAACCCGCTGTTCGACCTGCTGCCGTTGCTGAAACAAACCGAAGGCGTCAAACTCGAAGTCCTCGACCCGCTTGGGGCACTCGGCGTCGTCGCGGTCAACCACACCCAGCCACCGTTCGACAATCCCAAACTGCTGCAGGCCATGCTGGTGGCGATCAACCAGCACGACTACCTGGACGCCGTGCTGGGCGAGCAACAGGGTCTCGGCCGCACCGCCGGATTCTTCATCCCCGGTTCGCCGCTGGCCAGCGACGTCGATNNGCGATGGCGCAGGTCACCGACGCGTTTTACAAGTCGCTCGGCCTGAATTCGCAATACACAAGTATGGACTGGGGCACGCTGGTGTCGCGGCGGGCCAGCCATGCGCCTTCGGATCAGGGCGGCTGGAACAGCTTCTGCACGACATGGGGCGGGCTGAACGTGTCCAACCCGGGCAGCCA
>PLEW01000047.1:0-21482 GCA_003136555.1 Planctomycetota bacterium
CATCTGTGTTGACCGGCTCATTGCCGTGGCAGACGGCAACCTCTACGGGGGGTGCCCACTTACCTGGCCCATTGCGACTGGGCAACCTCGTCCATAGGAGCAGTACCAGGTGCACTTTACAGCCTATCGGAAATGCTTAGCCGAGGACTGCCCTCAGTACCAGGTCGCCCTCGCCCGGTCGGTTGTCTATGCGCGCCAGCACTTCGGCCTCGAGGCTCTGGTCGCCGATACCCAGGGCGGTACGCAGATGGTCGTCGTCCCCGAGGAAGGATGGCCAAAAGGCCCGCAGTGCGCGCGGCTTGTAGCTGCCCAGGCAGGCCTCGAGCCGGGCGAGCTGCCCGCTTCCGGGTGCCAGGACCTCATCGCTCCCGGCATGCAGCAGGATCATGCGCGCAGCCGCCGGATAGCTGACTGGATGGCGGAGATCCTTGCCTGAGATGCCGCATACCAGTCCGAAGAGTAGGGACGGGCGGCTGAGGTCGAAGAGCGAATGGGCCGTGATCTGGACGTATTCTGCGCTGCCGCGATCCTCGGCTACGCGCACGAAAAGTTTGTCACCCAGCGGCTCGCACGTCCCATGGTAGCTGTACAGTAGCATGCCTGTATCGCGCACCTGCAGGCTGGCTTCACCGCCAGACAAGTGCAGGAGGGAGCGTTGCACCCGGCCGTCGCAGCGGAAACTCATCGAATAGGTGAGCCACCAGCCGTCATGGAATCCGGTACGCGAGCGATAGCTGCCATAGCCGGCCTCTAGGCGCGCACGCTCGCTGTTGGCATCGCGGGCATGCGCTTCGGCTTGGCGCAGCTTCTCGCGCACCGCCGAAGGAGTGCGCGCCATCATCGCGGCGGCGATGAAATCATTGCGCGCCTCTCCATCGAGCACGAGCGCCTTGGCCCATCGCTCGGCCTGGGCTTGGGTGGGAGGCCGCGCACCGGTGCGAACGCGACTGAGGGTCGACGCCGAGAGCCCGACCTTTCCGGCGAACTCCGCCATCGTCAGGTCCAGGCGGCGCACCTGCACCGACAGCAGATCGCCGAAGTCGCTCGATAGCTCCATGTTCCGAGCATCCCCACCGTGCCGATCTATGCAATCTCCAGTGTGGCAGAAGCGGACTGCTCTCGGTGCCCGATACTTCATTTCACGTTCCAGACGCGGAAAACAGCGCATCCGTGTCCTGCAATATATTGCCTTTTTGCGCAATTGAGAGTTTAGCTGGGGCTCGCTCCCTGAGAGATCCCGGGCTACGCTGAGGCAACACCACGGAGCAGGCGATGAGCTGCGAAACACCCAGCGATGAGGTCCTCTACCGGGAATGCACCCCCAACCGCGACCCGCGACCACGACCAGCCACCAGCACGTCACCTGCCACCGCGCAGCGAGAGGTCATTCCCGCCAGACCGAGAGTCGATCCGCCCACCTGTACCACCGGCATCATCCACCGACGCATCCGCAGCAGGGCCTGCCAGGACCTCAACTCCTGCGCCCAGGGCTTCCTCTCCCTGCCGGCAGTCTCCAGCCTCACCGTCCTGCTCTCGGCTGCATGCCTACTCGGCGGCACCTGGGGACTGCTCGCCCCGACCCTTGGTGATGCTACCCTGGTCGTTGGACGCTTCGAGGCCAGCGCCAGCATTGCCTTTTATCTCATGGCACTGTTCGGCTGCAGCTGGCTGCTGCTGCGCTGGCAGCGCGGAAATCCCGATGCCATCGGTCCGGCTGTGGTGGGCGCTGCCTTACTGCCCGGTTTGGGCATCACCATCGATCTGATCGCTCCCGACCGACCCCTGGGTGCGGGACTGCTTGCCGTCGGAGGTCTATCGCTTGGTTTGGGCCTATGGCGTGCCTGGTGTCATGCGACGATAGGCCGCCTGCCGCTGCCCGAGCGGGAAGGTCTGGCGCCGGCGATGCTCCTGCTGCTGGCGTGGAACATCGTCTGGCCGGTACTGCTGGGCATATTCAGCGCCGATGAAGCACGGCACCTGACTGCGGGACATAGCTGGTCCGGACCACATGCCTTTTCCCTCTGGCTGCCGGGCTGGCTGCTGGGCCTGCTCGCCGGCGTCCTGCTGCTGCGCGCAGCGGCGTGCGGCCCCAACCCCTGGCTGGAGGGCAGCGACCCCTTCCTGCTGAAGCCCGGGATGCGCTGGGTGCTGGCGCTGACCCTGCTGGCTGCCAGCTCCTTGCACCAGTGGGATCTGGCCCACACCGCCGGCCTAGATCTGGTGCTCGGAGATGGCCTGGCGCCCATCTCCCTCCTGGTGCTGACCCTCAACGAACTGCGTGCCCATACAGCACAAAGGAGGATCGGGCGCGATCTCCTGCTAGTGTCTGCCCTCAGCCTCACCGGTGTGGTCCTGGCGGCGTGCGGCGTGCAATCGCCACAGCTCGACGATGAGCGCATCCCCAGGCTGGTCAGCTTCATCAGGTGCGAGCTGCTGGGACCCGCCCCGGTGCTGGCTGCGACCGCAGCGGTGGTGGTCTGGCTGGGCCGACGACGCAGGTCCACCGCCATGGCATGGGCCGGGGGCATCCCGCTGGTCGCCGCCGGTTTCATCTGGCATGCCGCCCCGTCGTTCATCGGCCTCAATTGGTCCATCGGCACCTGCCTGCTGGCGCTCATCCTGGGCAGCTGGGCCTGCTGGAATGAACGCCGTGATGCCGCGCTCATCGCGCTCCTCCTGCTGCATGCGGGGTGCATTTTCAGCACCGGGGTATGCGAGGCGCTCCAGCGCATCCCTCTCTCCCCGCTTGCTCTGCTCGGAGCGCTCTACCCACTGACGCTGCTGACGACGGCGATCTGCATGCCGCTCCTGCTGCCGCCGCGCCTGATGCGCTGGTGCGCCTGGATCTTCCTCCTGAGCAGCGCCACCTGCCTGAACAACGTGGAGCTGTCGCACCTGCAGTCGATCGTCGGCGAAGCGGCATGCGCCGGTATCCTGGCAGCCACCAGCTGGCGCTCGCGTGATTGGCTCATTGCCCTGCCGATCTGCCTGCCGACCACCATCCTGCTGGTGCGCTTGGCACCGGAGAACAAGGCTTGGTTCGCCGTCTGGGCCGCGTTCGTCCTGCTGGGAGCTGCACTCGCCCTCGGCTGGCGCCGGATCAAGGCCGCTGGCGGGACGGCTGCACGCTAGGCCGATCACTGGCGATGTGCGGGAGGAAGGCATCTGTCAGGGCAACCGGGGGCTGTGAATCTGCCCCGGCCGCCATCGACTTACTCATCATTATGCCGCACGCGATCACATTCAGACTGTCCAATTCCTGGCCTGCATGCTCGTGATCATGGGACTGATGCTGGGGACCTGCTGATGAAAATCGGCGACGTCATCGCCATACGCTGGCAGTGGGATGGATATTGCCATGACCATGTGGTACAGCTCTCCCTGCTGGGATGCATCAACCGGGACTAGCAGCTGCGCCGCTATCGTCGCTCACCGACACGGCACGACTGGGGCGGCCTTCTTGGGCGCATTGGTGAGGGCAAATGATTTGATGATGTCGTCCCATGCGGATGCCGTCAACGCCAGCGCGCCCAGCATATGGATGAGAGCGCATTTCATCGTGACGTCCTGGTACGGGCTGCCGCTGTCGGCCTTCGGCAATGATGGCGGAGGCGCTGCACATAGTGGGGGCATGGCAACGCTGCCATGCTGGCCGACAGGTCGTCGATGCAATGATCATGCCGATGTCACGAGATGAAGCAGGAGCGGCCATCTGGAGCCCAGCCACGCCAGGGCTCCATGAAGCTGGGCATGCCCCACCTGCGGAGTGGGGATCGCGGATGGCAGGTCATGCGAGATCGGGCAGCAGCTTGGTGCCGATTCCGATCGGGGTGGGCAGCGGCACTCCCGCGCGCGCCAGGATGGCGGTCAGCAAGTCTCCCTGGTTGCCCGAGCATTTCGCCACGTAACGACCAGTGCGGATGGAGCCGCCCCCCTTCCCGGCAATGATGCATGGCAGATTCTGGTTGGTGTGGCTGTTGCCGTCGCCCAGCCCGGATCCCCACATGAAGATGGTATTGTCGAGCAAGGTGCCCGCGCCTTCGCGCAGGCCCTTCATGCGGCCGACCAGGTAAGCGTACTGCTCGATGTTGAAGCGATCGATCTTCGCCACCTTCTCGAGCTTGACCGGATCGTTGCCGTGATGGCTGTTCTCATGGTGGCTCTCGCTAAAGCCAAGCTCGGGATAGTTGATGCCATGGTTCATCGAGGCGATCAGCGTCCCCACCCGGGTGATGTCGGTCTGGAAGGCGAGGACCAGCAGGTCGCCCATGACCTTGACATACTCGCTCCACTTGGGCGTGCCGCTGGGGATGACCACCTCGAGCGGGGCCGATCGGGCGATCGCTGGCCCGGCGTCGCCCTTACCTGATTTGGCCCTCGCCGCCTCCGCCTGCTGGCGCTCGATGGCGGCGACGCGCTTCTCGAGGGACTGGACGGTATCCAGGTAGCCGTCGAGCTGGCGCTGATCGTCGATGCTGATGCGGTTGCGCAGGCTCTTGGCGCCATCGAGGACCAGGTCCAGCATGCTACGGTCGAGCGAGCCCTCATCGGTGGTGGCCTCACCACCCGTGAACTTGCTCGGGTCCAGGGCGGGGCCGCCCTTCCGGCGCGGCGTCGACTGCCGCGATGCGAACAGGCGCTTGAGCACCTCCGCCGGGCTGGTCTCTACCGGCAGCGGCTCGGTCGCGGTGCGGTAGTTGCCAGTGGTGTAGTAGCGGTTGTTGAGCCCCTCCTGCCCGGTGCCGCTGGCCTCGTTCTTGCGCGTCCCCAGTTCCAGGGATGGCAGCGGGGTGTAGAGGCCAAGATGCTGCGCGGCGATCTGGTCGGCCGATGGGGCGATGGCGATGGTGTCGCGCTTGGCCGGATCGGGGATGGTGGCGGTCAGCCACGTCGACAGTTCGATCGCATGCGCGGCGCCTTCGAATGGCTTGCGCGGGATATTGTCGATGCCGTTGAGCACCAGGCATTGATCGATCACAGGACGCAGCGGCTCCAGGCTGGTTGGCAGCGTAACGGGGAAGGTGGCCACGTCGGCGGGCCAGAACTTCTCTCGGTTCACCCCGCACGGCATGAACATGAAGCCGATGCGCACCGGCGCCTTGTAGTTCGTACCCTTGGGCGGATCGGCCCAGCCCATGGTCTCCAGCAGCGGCAGCGCCAGGGACACACCGAGGCCCTTGAGGCAGGTACGGCGATCAATCAGCCAGGATCGACGCATGGGAGGCTCCTGAAGCGGTGATGGAAAGGATCAGCGGATAGTCAGGGGTCAGAGACGGTTGATCATGGCTCATGGAGGGGTCCCTTCAATGGCCGAGGTGCCGGTTGAGCACGGGATAGCTGGTCGCCACCGCGAGCCACAGGGTCTGGAAACGGTAGCCATCCTTGGCGACGGTGGCTGCGATGTCGTCGGCCACCACCTCATCGTAGCCATCCAGATGCCGGCAAAGGGTATAGGCGAGGATCTTGGTGACCAAGGTGTGGCAGAGGTCATCCACATGCGCGGCGATGAGGTGCTTGAGCTCGGCAGGTCGGTGGAAGGTCTGGTTGCCGGGCAGTTCACCGGCTGCATCCACCGCAACGCCGACATCATCCATGTCCCGCCAGCGTCCCACCGCATCGAAGTTCTCCAGTCCGAAACCAATCGGGTCCAGGGTGCGATGGCAGGCTGCGCAGGCGGGATCAGAGCGGTGGCGTTCTGTCCGCTGGCGCAGGTTGAGCCCGGCATTGGAGGCGGTGTTCTGCTGCTCGAGGGGCGGCACGTTCATCGGCGGCGGTGGCGGATTCTGCCCGAGGATCTGCTCGAGCACCCAGCGGCCGCGCTTGACCGGGCTGGTGCGGGTAGGCAGCGAGGTCACCGCCAGGACGCCGGGCATGGTCAGCACGCCGCCGCGATTGGCATCGATCAGATGCACCCGCACCATCTGCGGTCCCTTCACGGTCGCCTCCATGCCATAGAGTTTGGCGAGCGGGCCGTTCATGAAGGTGTAGTCGCAATCGACGAAATCGACGATGCTGCGGTTCTCGTGCAGGATGGTATCGAAGAGCAGCGCGCACTCCTCGTACATCGAATGCCGCAGGTCCTTGGTCATGAACGAGAAGCGCTTCTCGTCGACGGGCAGCTCATCCAGCCGATCCAACCACAGCCACGGAGCGCCAAACCCGGAAAAGAGCGCACGCGAGCGCGGGTCCGCAATCAGACGACGCACCTGCTTCTCGAGCACCACGGGGTTGTGCAGCGAACCCGCATCCGCCAAGGCTGCAAGCTCGTCATCAGGCATGGTCGACCAGAACAGGTAGGAGAGGCGGCTGGCGAGTTGATGGTCGCCTAGCGGGACGATCATGTCCGATCCGGTAGCCGTTCCGTCGTCGGGGGTCAGGTAGAGGAATGCGGGCGAGACCAGCACCGCCTTGAGCATCAGCTTCACCGATTCGCTGAACACCTCATCCTGGCCGTCCGCCAGATCGAAGACCCTGAGCAGGGTGTCGATCTCGTCTGCTGCTGGTGGCCGCCGATAGGCCCGCCTCGCGAAATTCGCCGCGATCAGCTTGGCCGCGTCACGTCGGCCGAAGTCCTTTCCGGGAGTCGCGATGATGAGGCGCCGCTGGGCCTCCGATGCCGCTGCGGCGGGCGGGCCGACGACGACGATCGCTTCGATGACTACCGTGCGCATCTCCTGGGCATCCTGGCCAGCCGGCTTGGCCGGCACCTTGGCCGCCGTAGGCGGGCTGGCTACCGCCCCGCCCTTCGTGGCTGCAGCATTCGCCGGCGGCGGATTGTCGATAAAGGGATTAGCCATCAGCAGCGACAGGTGCGATCGGCCGGCAGGGAGCTTGCAGGTCACCATATAGGTCGCAGGGGACTTCGGCAACGCCGTGACTTTGATCTCGCTGATGACCTGATTGTCGATGCGCAGTGCCAGGCGCAGCGGCTCCTTGGAAGACGACTTCTCCGCCGCGGCATGCACGCGTACGGTATATGTGCCATCGACGGGGGCGGGGACGATGGCGAGCACCTCTCCCGGGCCGGTGATGCGACGCTCCACGCCATCGCTCTTGCCGGTCTGCATCTTACGATCGATGATCGCATCGAGCTGGCCTGCCTTCCAGCTCAACGACATCTGGTCAGGTTTGATGATCTGGTCGAGGACGGCATCGGCGACCAGCAGGTACTTTTCCATCAGCAGCGGGGAGATGGTGCTGTTGTAACCTTCGCCGACGACATCCTGGGGCAACTGGTCGGCGACCTTCGGATCGACCCCGAGCAGATCATGCAGGGTGTTGGCGTATTCGGCCTGCGACAGCCGGCGCATCATGCTACGGCCGGGATCTTTGGGGATCAGCCGCTTGAGGCTGCTGACCCAGCCGACGAGTGCCTCCCGTTCAGTCTCGGTGGGCTGCTTCTGCTCCTTGTCCGGGGGCATTTCGCGATCATGAAGCTTGGTGGCGCACTGCTTCCAGACCGCAATGCGGCCTAGCGCCGATGCGCCAGTGGTGGCGGTGGAGAGGTCGAGATCACCCTTGTGCTTCTCGGCATTGTGGCAGCTCAGGCAGTAGGTCGACACCAACGGCCTGATCTGGTGCTCAAAGGTCTGGGCCGCGCTCAACGCGAGCTGGCGGGATGCCGGATCGGCAGAGTCCAGGCTAGCGAGCTGGATGCTGCCCTCGTCTGCCATCCCGTGCACCCCGGTGACGACCAGGGTGCACATGCCCAGGGCAAGGAGGCTGAGCCTGGGCGGAGAACGACGGGACGGCCCCCTTGGGGCACGTGCTTGCAGCCATTGTGCGAACCATTGTGCGGGGTTGTGGACGGAATGCTCCTCGTTGCCCGATCGGCAATCGGGGCTCTTATGGTGCGACATCACAACCTTCTTATGTATAAGGAGATGCATGTGCTGCCAATGGCAATTGCTGGAGACAAACGTGGGTGCTTGCAGGGAAGTCTGTCGATGGCTCTCTAGATATACGGCGGTCATCTGCTGCCATTACACTGGTTGGCAGTCCCGAACCTGAAGACCATCAGGACCCCCTGCTTCCGCGTTGACTACTCTCCGAATGGCGTCCGATCGACCATGAGAACTGTAATGCGCCCGACGATGCGACGTTTATCCTCCTATGATGACCAGCGAGAGCACCGCCGAGGCCCTGACCGGCCTCTCGGGTCCACGTGCGGACGTCCATTGGACGACCCTGGTGGAGCGTCATGGCCCTGATATCTGGCGTCTGATCGCCAGCAGGAATCTATCCAGCCATGATGCCGAGGATGCCTATCAGGACTTCTGGCTGCGCCTGCCACGGGCGGCGATGAGCTTCCGTCCGCCAACCGGCGACGATGAACGCAGTGCGCGTGCCTGGCTGATGCGCGTCGCCTATACCGCCGCCATCGATCATGGACGGCGTCGCCGTTCCCACCGCCCAGCACCGACTGCTGCCCCGGGCAGGAGCACCGACATGGAAGACCGCGTACGCGCCGCCGGCAGCGGACCGCTCGCTGAGCACCTGACCGCGCAGCCACCGGCAGGCCGCCCCGATACCGAGGAGATCAGCGACCGTAGGCTGCTCATGGACCGTGTGCAGGTGGCGATCGGCACATTGCCGGAGTCGTATCGCCGCCCGCTGCTGCTGCATCTGGTCGCGGGATTGTCTTACGATGATCTCGCCACTGACCTGCGCTGCACCGTGAACCACGCACGGGTGAAGGTCCATCGTGGGCTGAAGCGACTGCGCGTGCTGCTCGGCGTCGATGACCAACGACTCCCGGATCGCACCCTAGCGGGTATGATCGTACCGCTGCTGGCGATGCCATCACCGCCACCGCTGCCGCCGCCAGCGGCATTCGCGGCCGCGGCAGCGCCCCATCCGCTTGCACACAGCCTGGCTGTCGGCCTCAAGGTTGTCACCTTCCTGGCCAGCGCGACGGCGATCGCCGTGGTGATGGTGGTGGCCGCCAAGGCAGCCCACCCGGCAGCGCCACCCGCCGCACCCGTTCCCCAGGCCGCTCGCGAAAGCACGGAGATCGTCCTGGATGACTATTCCCGCCCGCAGACCGGCATGGTGGGCCACGGTCACATGGACAAGCTGCCGCTGCTATCGCTGGTCACGGCACCCGCCGGAGGCGGGCATGGGCAGGCGCTGCGCATCGACTGGCCACAGGACCACCAGCGCTGGGTCGATGCCACCTGCGAACCGAGGCGCTCACCCATCGCCGGGCTGACCGCAGCCTCATCAGGCGTGGTCAGCGCAGCCGTGTGGTCGGATGGCGGTGGCGACGTGGAGCACCTCGGCCTGCGCTTCATAGATGCCAGCGGCGAGATATTCGAATACCGCCGGCCGCTCCCCGAACTGCACTCCGCCGGATGGCAGACAGTCACCTTCCCGCTCTCCCTCCTGATCCCGGTGCAGTTCGAACATCGACCCGACAAGCGAGGCGCCATCCATTACCCGCTTGCCTTCTGGGGCTATGGCATCCAACTCTCTACGGCCACGCCGAAGCACGCCGGCACCCTGATCATCGACGACGTGGTGCTGACCCTCCAGCGCTGAGCCGACGCCGTTACCCCCGAGGGGCGTCATGCCGCGCCCGGTTCCTCGACGATCCCGCTGCGCGAATCGGTAAAGAGCCACGCCAGCGCGGCCAGTGCGTACACCCAACCGATCATCACGATCGGCAGCGTCCATCTGTCATGGAACTGAAACAGGATGCTCGAGATCAGCGGACTGCTGAACGCGCCGATCTGGGAAGCGGAGTTCATCACGGCGCCGACCGTCCCGGTATGGGACCCGCCGATCGCCATGCATGCCGACCATGTGGCCCCCAGGGTGAACATCGAGAACGCTACGCCGAAGGCGAAGATCACCGCTGCAGTAGCGGGATCGGAGCAGAGCAGCGACAGGAACACGGCCGCCCCGGCGAGCACATAGCCGAGACAGCCCACCGCCGACCTGCCAGTGCGTGCACCGTAGCGCGCGGTCAGCCAATCGGTGAGCTGGCCGCCGAGGAGATCAGCCGGGACGCTGAGCAGGAGCGGCAGCCCGGCGTAGAGCTGGATCTCGAGAACGGAGAAATGATGGAAGCTCCTGAGGTAGTCCGGCAGCCAGGTGATGATGAAGTAGAAGCCGTAGCCGTTGGCGGCATATATCAGGCAGAGCAGGATCATCGATCGGCTGGTGAATACCAGCCTCGCCAGCCCACGGACATCCAGGTGGGGCTCCCGCTTCGCCCTGCCCGCGGTGATCAGCGCCAGTTCGGCCGAATTCACCCCCGGATGCTCTGAGGGATCGTCGCGAAACCAGCGATGCCATGCAAACACCCAGATGAAGCCGAGGATGCCGAAGACCACCAGGATCACCCGCCAATGCAGGACCTGCAGCAGAACGCCGACTATCAGCGGTGTCACCGCTCCTCCGAAATGGGCCATGGCGAAGAACATGCCCTGGGCCAGGCCCCGCTTCGCCGACGGTATCCAGCGCGACATGGTCAAGGCAGCATTCGGGAATGCGCCCGCTTCGCCCATGCCGAAAAGGAAGCGCACCGCCAGCATGCTGGAATAGCCGACCGTAAGCCCACTGGCGACCGTGAAGGTCGACCACCAGGTGACGATGCGCCCGAGTACGCGCCTGGTGCCGATGCGGTCGCCCCAATGCCCGGTCGGGATCTCGAACAGCCCGTATGCCAGGGCGAAGGCGCTGAAAATGGCGCCCATCTGGTTCATCGAGAGCGAGAGGTCCGCCATGACCGCAGGCTTGATCGACGCCATGCAGGCGCGATCCAGATAGGTCATGAATGCCAGCACCACCAGGAAGCCGAGCACCCGGTGCCGGATCGTGGTCGGCCGCGCGGTCGGTGTCCCGCTGGCATGCTGAGTGCCGATCATGTCACCGCGCGCATGGACTGGAGCGCTCGGACGCCGCCCTGCGCCTGCATGCGTAGCGCAACCGCGGCGATGCGAGCGCAGGCGAGACGGCACGCCTCATCAGCAATTCTCCAGGATCTCATGCAGGGCACAACGTACCTCGTTCTCGGCTGGAGGTGGACGTCCCATGCTAGAATGGCAGCTGCAGGGACAAGCCCGACTGTGCCTGCTTGGTCAGCGGCGCTCCACCCACTCTGCTGGCATCATGCGGTGCCCTGCGACGACAGGCAGCGTCGATCCTCCAGGCAGCTCGGCTCGGCCCTCGATGGAGAGCTTCGGCATCATCATCCAGGAGACGCCACCGGTGAGGATGATGCCCTGGGCATCGTAGGAGGTGATGTCATCGGAGTACCCCTCCTTGCCATGCCTGGTGTCAACGAAGAGGGCCGAGCCAATGCTGACGCCAACGGACCTGCTGGCCATGGGCAGGCGATAGAGCAGCTGCAATTCCCCGTTGGTGGAACCTCGGATCTCGACGCCGATGCAGCCCGTTTCGTAACCGGGCCCCAGGCCGCCAAGCAGGCGCACTTCCCAGGGGGTTGGGTGGCCTGGTCTGCGGCGCTGAGCATTGTCACTCACGAGCACAGCAGAGCACCGCTGATAGCGATGGCCGGATGCATGGGATGGTTTCCTGGAAGGCGCAGCGGCAGCACTCATCCGAGCAGCGCCATGAGTGCCGGATCATGGCAATACAAGCGCTGATGGCGCTATGCGCCGGCACCGGCCAACCGGGCAGAGACATCGGCATCACGCCGCATCCTGACCAGCGGACTAGTTTTATGACGTTCGAGTCCGTAAAGTACTGCGGTGACGAATGAGCTCGTGACGACCGGTTGACGTCATCGCTCCGGTAATATAGTAGACGCATGAGTCCGAAAACGTGAGCGCGGTCAGGAGCCACAAGATCGGCCGTCCGGTGGACCGCACGCTACCGCAGCGCCGGCGTGAGGAGATCCTCGCGGCCGCCACCATCTTCTTCGCTCGTCATGGCTACCTCAATGCGGATATCGAGGTCCTCGCCGAGGAGATCGGCATCGGCAAGGGGACCATCTACCGCTACTTCCCGACCAAGGACCAGCTCTTCCGCAGCGCCCTGCAGCGTGGGCTGATAGCCCTCTACGCCACCATCGGCGAGGAGAAGCGCGCGCACCTGGCAGAGGACAGCGACGATGCGCTGGGAGCCATCCGCCGGGGCGTGATCGCCTATTTCACCTTCTTCGACCAGCATCCCGAGATCATCGAGCTGATGGTCCTCGAACGCGCCGAGTTCAAGGGCCGGGGCAAGCCGACCTATTTCAAGCATCGTGATCAGTACCTCGGCCCCTGGCGGCAGCGCCTGCGCTCCCTCATGGCCAGAGGGGTGATCCGCAGGATGGATGTCGATACCATCATCTCTTGCCTCGGCATGGTGATGTACGGCGCACTGGTGACACATCCCTTCCTCTCCGGGCGCGGCCGCCTGGCGGAGCAGGCACGCGGCGTCCTCGATGTCGTCTTCGACGGTATCCGCGCCAAAACGCCAACCGCTCGGGCAGAACGGCAGGTGCCATGACCATCATCCGCCGGACATTCGCCGGCATCGCAGGCTGCAGCGCCGTGCTCGCCCTGCTGTGCGCCAATGCCAGCTGCGTCAGCAGCCGATCACTGGTCGCGTCACCCGCGCAGGGCGAGGACGCTCCGACCACCGCTGACGCCACGCTGGCGGGCGCATCCGCGGCGCCCCCCGCTGCCAATGCCGGCGAGGATGCGCAACACGTCTGGACCACCGCCGACTGCATCTCCTATGCCTGGTCCCACAACCGCGCCATCGCGCGCGCGCGCTGGCGCATCCTGGGGGCGCGGGCGAAGATCGATGAAGCGGATGCCGACTATCTGCCGACCATCCGCGCCGATGCTGCAGGATCGACGCGCAACAACGATTCCGGCATCAATTTCGAGGGCGTGGCCTTCGTCACCGGTGACCGCTCGGTTGCCACCGGCGATGTGCTGGCGAGCGTCCCGCTATTCGGCGTGCCCCTGGGTCGGCGCGCAGGTGCGCACCACGGCATGTCGGGTGCGCGCGCCGACATCGAGCAGGTCCGCGCCGACGTCGCCTATGATATCGCCCAGTCGATGCTCGATGTGCGCGAAGCACGGCTGCGCGTCGAGCTGATGACCGCCTCGATCACCGCCCTGGCGGCCCAGGCGTCGATCGCCGATGACCGACAGCGCGCTGGGCTCGCCTTCACCACCGATGTCCTCGCCGACCAGGTGCGCATCTCGGAGCGCGAGCAGGACCGGCTCCATGCGCAGAACGACGTGGCCATCGCCCTCGGGAGGCTCGACCGGCTGATCGGACTGCCGCTGGAGCGCTCCCTCCTGCTCGCCGACGAGCAGGAGGCGCCACCGCCCTCGACCGACGAAACCGCCCTGACGCTCCAGGCCCTGTCGCACCGCCAGGATCTCACCGCCGCCCGCGAACGCCTGCTGCAGGCACAGGAGGGCATCCGCGATGCGCAGACGCAGTACCTGCCGCAGGCGAACCTGGTGGCGGGCTACTACGTCTCCACCGATTCGCTGGTGCTCAACCGCCAATGGTTCGGCGCAAGCCTCAATGTCTCGGTCCCGCTGCTCGATAGCGGCGTGGTGGCCGCTCAGGTCGACGGCTGCCGGGCCAAGGTCGGCGAGCTGTCGGAGGCGGTGAACGAGCTGGTGGACCAGATCCGCGAGGAGGTCCACGACGCCCTCCTCGATCTGCACGAGGCCTCCGCCCGCATTCCGGTGGTGGCGAAGTCGCGCGATCTCGCCCGCCAGCGCCTCACCCAGGTCCAGGACCAGTACCGTCAGGGCCTGTCCGACATGACCACCGTGCTGGCCGCCGAGAACGATGCTGTGACCGCAGAGCTGCAGGAGCTCCATGCTCGATTCGATGCCCGCCGGTCCTACGACCAGCTGGCGCATGCCATCCATGCACCTGCCCCCGGGACCCCACCATGATCCACGGCGTCAGCGGATCGAGGAATTGACCATGGCAGATACCGCACCCCCTGTCGCACCGGCGAGTCCGACAACGACCGGCGCCGCCCCGGCCAAGCCGGAGAACCCCCCTCCAGCCAGCCACAAGCTGCCTGCGGGGCAGCACCGCATCCTGCGCACCGTGCTTCTCTATGGCATCCCCCTGGCGGTTGCCGTCGTGGCAGTGGCCGCCTATCTCCATGGCGGACGCTACATCAGCACGGACGACGCCTATGTGAAGGCCAATGTGGTCAACGTCAGCACCGATGTCCCTGGCCTGGTGACCGAGGTCGCGGTGCACGAGAATGATGTCGTCACCACCGGGCAGCTGCTCTACCGCCTCAACGACGAGAGCTACCGCACCGCCCTGGCGGAAGCCGAGGCCAGACTATTGGAGACGCGCAACGACCTCGCGGCGCTGCATGCGACCTATCTACAGAAGGTGGCCGAGACCCAGGAGGCGGAGACCGACGTCGCCTACTATGCCAAGGAGCTCGATCGCATCAGCCCGCTGATCAAGACCAATGCCGCGACGCCCGCGCAGATTGATGCGGCGCAGCGCAATCTGCACGCCGCCCAGGATCGTGCCGCTGGCTTGCGCCAGGAGGCAGCCGCACGCCTCGCCGATCTCGGTGGGCGGGTGGATGCCCCGGTGGATGAGCACGCCCGGGTACGCCAGGCTCTGGCTGCCTGCGATGCCGCGCGCCTCAATCTCAGCCACGCGCGGGTGACCGCACCGGCGGCTGGCATCATAAGCCAGACCGGCGGCCTGCGCCCGGGCCTTTACCTGGCGGCCGGCACACCGGCGCTCGCGCTGGTCGAAACCGGCCATCTCTGGGCGGAAGCAAGTGCAAAGGAGACCGATCTGACCTTCGTCCACCCCGGCCAGCAGGCGAGCGTATCCGTCGATACCTATCCCGATCGCGCCTGGGAAGGCACCGTCGAGACCATCAGCCCGGCCACCGGAGCGCAATTTGCCCTCATTCCTGCGCAGAACGCGACCGGCAACTGGGTGAAAGTAGTGCAGCGCATACCGGTGCACATTTCCCTGCATCCAAGCGCCGACGGACCCGTGCTGCGGGCGGGCATGAGCGTGACGGTCACCATCGACACCCAGCACCGGCGCACCTTGGGCGACCTGATCCACGGCATCGGCAGCTGGTTCGGCCTGGGCGGCTGAATGATCGATGAAGTGGCAGCCGAGCGGCATCGCGGCCTGGTCACCGTCTGCGTGATGCTCGCGACCATCATGCAGGCGCTCGATACCACCATCGCCAATGTCGCGCTGCCCTACATGCAAGGCAGCCTGTCGGCGACCCTGGACCAGGTGAACTGGGTGCTGACCTCCTACATCGTCGCCTCGGCCATCATGACGCCGCCGACCGGTTGGCTCGCGGACCGCTTCGGCCGCAAGCGCCTGTTCATCGCCAGCGTCATCGGCTTCACCTTCGCCTCGATCCTGTGCGGCGTGGCGCAATCGATCGAGCAGATGGTGCTGTTCCGCCTGCTGCAGGGGGTCTTCGGCGCCTCGCTGGTGCCGCTGTCACAGGCGGTCCTGTTCGACATCTATCCGCGCGAGCGCCACGGACAGGCCATGGCTCTCTGGGGGGTCGGCGTGATGGTCGGGCCGATCCTCGGTCCGACCCTGGGCGGCTACCTCACCGACGCCTTCGACTGGCGCTGGGTGTTCTACATCAATGTCCCGGTCGGCGTCCTGACCGTCATCGGCCTGACTTCGCTGCTGCGCGAGACGCCGCTCAAGGCATCGACCGGCTTCGATTGGTTCGGATTCACCACCCTGAGCCTGGCCATCGGCTGTCTGCAGATGGCGCTCGACCGCGGTGAGCAGCTCGACTGGTTCAGCTCGGGCGAGATCCTCATCGAGTCGGGCATCTGCCTGACCGCCATGGCGATGTTCCTGGTACACTTCGTCACCGCCCAGCGGCCGTTCATCTCGCCCGAGCTATTCAAGGACCGCAATTTCAATGCCGGCCTGGTGTTCATCTTCGTCCTCGGCCTGCTGCTGCTGGCGACCATGGCCCTGATCACCCCCTTCCTGCAGAACCTGCTGGGCTACCCCGTCGTCACCGCCGGCCTGGTGCTCTCGCCGCGAGGCCTGGGCACGATGGCGGCGATGATGGTCGTCGGCAGGCTCATCGCCCGCATCGATCCCCGCTGGCTGATCACCGCCGGCCTGCTGTTCACCGCCTGGTCGCTGTGGATCATGTCGCGGATGACCGCCGATGCCTCCATGGCCACCCTGATCTGGTCGGGCATCATCCAGGGTGTGGGCCTGGGCTTCATATTCGTGCCGCTGAGCACCATTGCCTTCGCCACCCTGCCAACCCCCTTGCGCACCCAAGGCACGGCACTCTTCAGCCTGGTGCGCAATGCCGGCAGCAGCATCGGCATCTCGATCGTGATCTTCCTGCTCGGCCGCACCACCCAGGTCGCCCATGCCGGGCTATCGGAGGATTTCACCGCCTTCTCCCCGCATCAGCATCGGGCCACTGCCCCGCTCTGGGATGCAACCACCCAGTCTGGCCGCCTGCAGGCCGATGCCGAGGTCACCCGGCAGGCAACCACCATCGCTTATGTCGATGACTTCTGGCTCATCATGGTGATCAGCATCGCAGCGCTGCCCCTGGTCATCATCCTGCGGCGACCGGCCAGCAGGCCGAAAGCCCCGGAAGCGGTGATGGATTAGGCTGCTGCTCGCAGTCCCGGAAGCAGCCGGGAGCGAGACCTCCCACCAATGGAGAGAACTGCACGATCTGCTGCGCCACGCAACCGTTCTCAGACAGGCCTGGGTCGCATCACTCTGGACGCGGAGGCGACGATGTACATCATCATAGACATCTCTCCACCACCCATGCCACCATGATGACGCTAACCGCACCCGAGGTCGCCCAATGAACAATGCGGACACCCGCACCATGGTGACCCAGCTGTGGACCGCCAATTTCCTCAACATCAGGCGGGCGACCGAGGTCGCGCGCACGCAAGCACGTACGCGGCTGGACATCGGCTTCGAGCTTTTGGACATCACCTTCACCATGGCCGGCGAGTTCCACCCCTACGCCGTGGATTGCCTGTCCCACCTCTCGCGCTCATCCTTCTTCGCCATCCATGTCTGGACCCTGGCCCTGCCGGAGCCGATGGCCACGATGATCGGCCAACTCAATGCCTCACAGGTGTTCGTGCGCGGCCAGAATGAGAATAGCGCACGCAAGAATGTGGCCTGGAATACACGGAAGCCGTGGTTCGATGTGCTGATCGACACGACTACCGGATTCGATGCGGCCAGTGGCCACTGGTACTGGGCCCTCCTCCTCTTCCAGATCGCCGAGGATTCCCTCAGCAGCACCCGCTCCGGCGCGACCATCATCCGCACCACCGAGCGCTACGGCACCGCCCCTGATCTGGCCCTCCGCTCTCCCCAGGGGATCATCCGCTCCGATCGGCCGAAAACCGGCTGAGGCGCGTACTCATCCAGCGGTCAGCGGTATGCGCCGGACATTACAGGACCATCTCCAGCTGCCTGCGCGGGACCGATGGCGGCAGCGGAAACCAGCGCTTTACCAGCCAGCGCGCACCGAGCTCGGCGAGCCATGGACGTTCCGCTGACACCGAGGCGATGCGCCAGCGGTCGCCGTCCGGGCCAGTACCCAGCTCATAGCCGTTCACGGTGATGGCGATCGCCGTCGTCTCGCCCTGCAGGGTCAGCCGGCCGGTGATCGACTTCGCCGTGCGGTCGATGGCCAGCTTCTCGACCGAACCTATGCCGGCCAAGGCCTTGTTGATCACCGCCTGGGCGGCGGAGTCCTTGGCCCAGTCAACGAAGCCCATGCGTGCTCCGCGGTAGGACAGCAGTAATGGTGTCGGGGTGGTGCATCACCACCCACGCTAGCCGCGGCGGGGTGCGAGTAAATGGCACATCCTCGCTCCGCCATCCGCGCTTCCCGAGCACGCTGCGGGACAGTCCACGGGAGTGTCGAAGCGTGGCGGGATCTCCACTAGGGGGCCGCTCCCTCTGGATAGGATGGCCGATGCGCCCCCTTCCTGCCTCCACGGTCGAGATTGCCATGGTCCCCCTCTCCGTCCTCGATCTCTCGCCCATCTGCGCGGGCGGCTCCGCAGGCCAGTCCTTCCGCAATACCCTGGACCTGGCGCAGCATGCCGAGGCGTGGGGGTACCGGAGGTTCTGGTTGGCCGAGCACCACAGCCTGCCAGGCGTCGGCAGCGCGGCGACCGCGGTGCTCATCGGCCATGTGGCCGGCGGAACCACGACCATCCGGGTCGGAGCCGGGGGCATCATGCTCCCCAATCATGCGCCCCTGGTGATCGCCGAGCAGTTTGGCACCTTGGCCTCGCTCTTTCCGGGACGCATCGACCTCGGCGTGGGGCGGGCTCCGGGGTCCGACCAGGCGACCGCCCGCGCCATGCGCCGCGATCCAGAGACCGCGGCAGCGGCCTTCCCCCGCGATGTCGCCGAGCTGCAGTCCTACTTCGCCCCGACTACGCCCGGCCAGACCATCGTCGCCGTCCCGGGCGCCGGCTTGGACGTGCCAATCTGGATATTGGGCTCGAGCCTCTTCGGCGCCCAGCTCGCTGCGCACATGGGCCTGCCCTATGCCTTCGCCTCGCATTTCGCACCCGACCTCCTGGGTCAGGCATTCGAGCTCTACCGCGAGTCGTTCCAGCCATCGACCGTGCTGGCCCGTCCCTATGCCATGATGGGCGTCAATGCCATCGCCGCCGCCAGCGATGCCGAGGCGCATCACCTCTCCACTTCCCTGCAGCAGCAGTTCCTCAATCTGCGCCGCGGGCGCCCGGCTCCTCTGCCGCCACCGGTGGACACCCTCTCCGTCCGCTGCAGCGATGGCGAGCGGGCCCTGCTTGAGCGCACCCTGGCCTGCTCGGCGATCGGAGGGCCCGCCATCATACGTCGGGCGCTGGACGGGCTGATCGAGCGCTACCAACCCGATGAGATCATGGTGACCGCCCAGATCTTCGATCATGCAGCCCGGCTGCGCTCCTTCGACCTGGTCGCCCAGTGCGTCGCCAGCGCGGCAGGCAGCCTGCACGGATCATGATGGGCTTGCAGCATCCGCTCACTTCCCGCTGAGCTCTGCGATCTCGGATACGGTCAGCTGACGCGGATAGCAGCGGATATCATCGAGCAGTCCGACGAAGCCGCCCCATTTGGGGCTGCGGCTGCCGACGCACATGCATGTGGGCGCGCTGCGCACTCCGGTGGGTCCCGTGCAGACGCCATTGGGCTTGCCATCGATGAACAGCAACATGGTGCCCGAGTGATCGTCGCGCATCGCCACGGCATGGTGCCAGGCGCCATCGTTGAGGACAGTGCTCGAGCACAGGGTGGTGTCCGGGTCTCCGACCCCGAACGCCACCCGGCCGCCGATCAGGGTGACGCCGAAATCGGCGACCGATCCTGGGACATCGGCGTGCACCAGCCCGGCGCCATTGAACCAGGGCATATCACGCGGTGGATTCGCCGGTCCTCCCGCCTGCTTGGTGGCGAACCAGAAGGCGATGGTGAAGTCCTGCCTCGCCGGCACCGGCACCGGCAGGTAGGCGTTGCCGTCGAACACCCCAACCGCGTACCGCCGCTGCTCATCTGGAGCGCTGACAACACCGGTCACCTCCTGCGCATCGTAGTTTGCGACTCGCATGGCATTGCGTCCGACCGCTGGACCATGGGTGAAGACGTACTGCGCGATCAGCGCCTGCTCGAGGGCCTCTGGAGCCGTTGGCACCCCGGTTGCAGCTGGCGGGCTTGAGGCAGCTGCCAGCGCCGACTGAGGGTCATCCCGCACGATCGGGGCAGTCGGCGGAGGCTCGCTGGGTCCAGAGCCGTGAATGATGACCAGCGCCACGACGACCACCAGGGCAGTGGCTGCCAGCAGGCCGGTGACAAGAGAGACACGCGCGGGTGTCGGCGGCGCTTCGCTGGCATGCTGCAGCACGAATGGTCCGCCTGGCGACCCGGCCTGGCTGGGATTGGGCACCGCCCGCTGCAGTTCATCGTGCGTCCACACCGTGCCGGCAGAATCATAGATTCGCCAGCCCTCCTTGTCGCTGCGGCGGAAGAGCAGCAGGGCCATCGAGCCGAGCTACTCGACCTGGATCTCCTCGGTGCCGGTGAGTACGACGAATGGCGACCTGGGGGTTCGGGGTGGAACCGCGGGTTGCTTACGGGAACGAGTTGGACTGGTCATGGAGTTCCTGCGACGGGCGAGGTCGGCATGGGAGGATGCCAACGACGATCTACCCATAAGCGATCAGACGACGCGCAGCGTCATAACCACCCGATGCAACTATATTTGCCAATCCGCCTGTCATCTGACGCAAAAAATACCCGAGCATAGGGAGCTGATCGAGATTGCCCGACATCGACCCGCTCGTCTACCCAATGATGGCAATCGGGTCGGCCAGCAGGGGGCAACCAAAAATGCTATAAGAGCTGACTGAGCAGGGTGCGAGCCGGCACCACGGTCGGCTCATGGCGTGCAATGCAATCGACCGCGACGTACTCTCGGTCGAGCACTACCTGGAAGGCATGCGGGGCTTTGATCTGGTCTTGATAGTATTTCAGCGAGGGGCTGAGGTTGTCCCGACTGGCCTTGACCTCGACCAGGAACCACGGCTTGCGGTCGCGGATGACCACGAAATCGACCTCGCGCTGCTGCTTGTCGCGCAGATAGCGCAATTCGAAGGAACCCAGTCCCAGGTCGATCCATCCCTCGACCGCCTTAAGCAGGTGCCAGGCGATGAGGGTCTCCGCCCGCTTGCCCGTATCATCAATGCCGGACCAGTCGCGCAGGAACCACTTGGGCTCCTTGCGCAGCGATTTGGCGACATTGGTGAACCACGGTCGGATCAGGACACCGACATGAAGAGCCACCAGCAGGCGAGCCAATGCTTCACCGTGTCCGGAGCGATGTGCAGCTCATCGGCCAGCGACTTCATCACAATCTGATCGCACGACCGAGTGTTCATGATTTCGACGAGCAGTCCGATCTGGGCCACCTCCCGCACCAGGGTCAGATCGCGGATATCCTCGCGCAGAAGCTGGCCCTGCCTTGAATCACGCCAGCGGCGCGAGAATGCCGGAGACCGCTGCGCAAGGGGCTCAGGGAATCCGCCATGCTCCCAGAGCGCCTTCCATTGCAGGTCGGGCAGCGCCTTCGGCATGCGAATCAGCTTATCCGGGATGGTCGGAGCCACCAGTTCTGCAACTTAGAATGGATGCATGCGATAATGGAAATATCGACCCATCAGGCTGTCGCCGCCGCGCCGATAGACATCCAGGCGTGAGGATCCGATGACAATGATCCGGCATTTGTCTGCGTAGATGTCGAAGAATCCTTTGAGCCAATTTTCCGACCGACTGAATTTGTGAATCTCGTCGAGGGCAATGACAGGAAGCTTCTCATGCAATCGGTCTAGGCCGATATGCGCGGCGACAGCCTCTGCTCCAGCAACGATGAGCTTGCGATGAGCTGGATTATCCCAATCGAGGTAGTTTTGGCGCATGCTCGACACTTCCGGCTG
>PLEW01000047.1:21565-21946 GCA_003136555.1 Planctomycetota bacterium
CGCTTATGTGTCGAGGATACGTTTTGGGAGAGGTGCCGGGCCGTAGTGGTCTTGCCGACCTGACGTGGTCCACTGATGAACGCCATCTGGCGGTACTCTGCAAGGTGCCTGGCTATCATGGCGTCATAGAAGCGTGGAAACGCAGTGGCCATGGAAGACCAAAATAGACTGAGATCGATTATAGTTCAGACTAAAATCGAGTTCAGTCTATTTTGGTCCACCCACTACCACGCAACTCTCGACGGTGCTCGGCAGCACGCTCGCCACGAGAGCACCAGGAATCGGATGTTTCGGCATGCACTGATCATAAGCGAATGACTGATCTGCAGCGAGTAGCAATCGCCGGGCGCCTGTCATCCAGGGCAATTGCATCACTTTAAC
>PLEW01000187.1 GCA_003136555.1 Planctomycetota bacterium
ACCTTGCCAGGCCGCAACCCCCAAGGATTTCGCCGAGCCCGGCCTGTTCGCCGGGGCGGTACGGTCGCTCTCCATCGCCGGCCCCGACAAGCGCACCCTGACCTTCACCTTCCCTACCCCGACCCGGGTGCTGGTCCAGGACAACCGCCGCTGGGGGCAGAGCTTCTCCCTGCGCCTCGAGCTCACCTCGACCATCAAGCGCGGCGAGACCGCCTCGCTCGCCTTCCAGCTGGGCACGCCCGACCACCTCGAGCTGGACTTCGATCGTCCGGTCACCATCCAGCGCGGTGCCGAGTGGGTGCCCCTGGAAGGCGGTCTTGAGATCGTGCCCGGCTCGGCGCTCGATTTCTCCACCGTGCTGCATCGCCACCCGGCCATCGGCGCCTCTGACCGCATCATCGCCCGCGCCGACGGCCAGTTCGCCGACCAGCACGATCCCAGCACCGCGCTGCGCTTCTATGGCGTCAATCTGTGTTTCTCGGCGCAGTACCTCAGCCACGCCGAGGCTGATCAGCTCGGCGACCGCCTGACTCGGCTGGGGTACAATGCCGTACGCATCCACCATTATGAGGATGGCCTGACCCTCGGCCGTCCAGGATTCGCGTTCGATCCCGAGGCGCTGGATCGCCTCGACTACCTGCTCGCCGGCCTGGGAAAACGCGGCATCTACATCACCACCGATCTGTTCGTCTCGCGCACCATCCACGGCTCCGACCTCGGACTGGCCGAGGGCCTGCCGATTAATTTCAAGATCCTGGTCCCGGTCTATCCGGCCGCCTTCGAGAACTGGAAGGCGTTCACCCGGGCGCTGCTCGAACATCGCAATGCCTACAACATGCGGCGCTACGGCGATGATCCGACCCTGGCCTGGCTGTCGATGATCAATGAGGGCAACTTCGAGAACTACTACGGTGACATCCTGCGCCTACCGGGCTGGAGCGCGGCCTTCGCCCACTGGCTGCAAGAGCGCTATGCCGACCGCAGCGCGCTCCAGTCGGCCTGGGGCATCGAGCTGACCGCGGGCGAGGATGCGGCGCAGGGCAGCATCGCGCTGCCCAAGGACTGCAATGATGGCAGTCGCCGCAGCCGCGACATGCTGCAATTCCTCTCCATCACCGAGCATGAGATGTTCACCCGCATGGCCGGCTTCATCCGCAAGGACCTCGGCTGCGCGGCGCTGCTCACCAACACCAACGCCTGGACCAATCGCCTCACCGGTCAGCTGGCGCGCTGCGACTATGATTACGTGGATGACCACTTCTATGTCGATCATCCCGCCTTCCTCGAGCATCCATGGCAGCTGCCGAGCCGCTCGAGCAACGCCAATCCCCTGAGCCATGGCGCGCTGGGGGGATCATCGAGCTGCTTCGTGCGCCTGTGGGACAAGCCCTTCACCATCACCGAGTACGATTACTGCGCCCCCGGCAGCTACCGCGGCATGGGCGGGCTGCTGACCGGAGCGCTGGCGGCGCTGCAGGGCTGGGCCGGGATCTGGCATTTCGCCTACAGCCATGCTGAACAGGCGGAATTCGGCATCGCCCGCATGGACTACTTCAACCTCGCCAGCGATCCCCTCAGCCAGGCCGCCGATCGCGCCGCCTTGGCGCTCTTCGTGCGCGGCGACCTGCATCCCGCCGTCCATCGGGTGGCGTTGACGATGAAGGGCGTCGAGCTCGATGAGCCCGCCTCGGCCAATCCCCATCTCGCCCCGTCCTGGGATGACCTGGCCTGGACCACCGGCATGGGCAGCCTGGTGGTGCGCGGGCCCAAGCCGGCGCCGGCCTTCGATCTCACCTTCGCGGTGGCCCGCAGCGGCACGCCCGAGCCGGGAGCCGTCGATCCGTATGCACATGGCAGCGACGCCGTCCTCGACGCGCTGCGCGGCGCGGGCATCGCCCCGGCCATCAGCGGACCGCCGGCGGAGCGGACGCTGCGCAGCGATACCGGGGAGCTGGCCATCGATACCGCCGCCGGCACGCTGGTGATCGACACCCCGCGCACCGCCGGCGGCTATGCCGAAGGCGGAGGAGCCATCCAGGCGCGGCGCGCCGGAGTGGCGATCAGCGCCCTGAGCACCGGTGCCACTGTCTTCGTCATCGCGCTCGACGACCAGCCGATCGCCCGCAGCCGGCACCTGCTGGTCACCCATCTGACCGATGTGCAGAACAGCGGCATGCGCTTCGCCGAGAGCGCGCGCCGCACGCTGCTCGACTGGGGCGGCCTGCCCTACCTGGCGGCCGCCGGCACGGCGCACGTCGAGATTACCCTCGACCAGCCCGGAACGCTCGCAGTCTGGGGGCTGACGACCACCGGCAAGCGAACCGCCGAGGTGCCGGCCGAGGTGCTCGCGGGTCGGCTGGCCTTCCAGGCCGACGTCGCCTGTCCTTCCGGCGCACGCCTGCTCTACGAGATCGCCCCCCGGTGAAAAGCGCGGGAGGCGGGCACGTATGATTTGGGAGCACCCTGCGATTGACAGGCCCGGGGGGCCGTGATCATCACCCGCCGGCGATATCCACCTCGGCTGACAAATTTCACGCGATCAACCGTTCCTTCCACCACCACGCCACACGGAGTTCACCATGTCCCTCGTCCAGAAGAAGGCCCCCGACTTCAAGGCCACTGCTGTGCTGCCCGATGGCAGCTTCAAAGACATCAAGCTCAGCGATTACAAAGGCAAGTGGGTCGTCCTGTTCTTCTACCCCCTCGACTTCACCTTCGTCTGCCCGACCGAGATCATCGCCTTCAGCGACAAGATCAAGGATTTCCACGGCATCGGCGCCGAAGTCATCGGCGTGAGCGTGGACAGCCACTTCACCCACCTGGCCTGGCGCAATACCGCGCGCAAGGACGGCGGCCTCGGCGAGCTCGGCTATCCGCTGGTCGCCGATCTCAATAAATCGATCGCCCGTGATTACGGCGTGCTGATCGAAGATGCCGGCATCGCCTTGCGCGGGCTGTTCATCATCGACCCCGAGGGCGTCATCCGCGCCGCGACCGTGCATGACCTGCCGGTCGGCCGCAACGTCGAAGAGGCGGTGCGGGTGATCAAGGCGTTCCAGTTCGTCGCCAAGCATGGCGAAGTGTGCCCGGCCAACTGGACCGAGGGCAAGGCGACCATGAAGGCCGATCCCAAGGGCGCCAAGAGCTACTTCTCGTCCGCCAACGCCAAGTAGTCGGCCGGCGGCGTGCCTGAGACGCCATCTGGCAGACCGCCTACGACCATCCGACCTCCGGCCCGTCCGGAGGTCGTGATGTTCCCATTCTCCCCCTCCGCCGCCCGGGCCGGGCGCATCGTGTATCACAGAGGCACGAAGCAGACCGCACCGCTTTCCGTGCCTCGCCAGTCCGATACCCATTCTCAGGGAAACCGGACTCAAGCTCTGACATGAGCTTCCAGCCGCCGTCGCCCCAAGGAGTTGCCATGGCCAAGAACATCAAGCAGGACGACCAGATCGTCGACATCTCGGCGTCCCTTGAACAGCTCGGCGAGACAACCACCGCTGCAGAGCTGGTGCGCACCAAGGGCCAGAGCAAGAAAGTCCGGATCATCAGCGAAAAGAAGCTCATGGACTGGATACTGGCGCTGCTCAACCAGCACCTCGCCGGGAAGGCCGACGCATTCAGCGATCAGGAGAAGGAGGAGCTGCTCAAGAAGACCCAGGATGAGCTGGCCCGCCGCATCAAGCGCGAGCAGCAGGCGGAAGCAGAGCGCGATCGCATCAAGTCCGACCTCGATCGCGCCATGGGCACCCTGACCAATACCAAGGCCACCCAGGAGGAGCTCGACCAGGCGATGGCCGCCCTCAAGGCCAAGCTCGAAGAAGCCGAGCACATCAACCAGGACCTCCAGCAGGACAACTACGATCTGCACGACCAGCTGAACGAGAAGATGGCCATGGTCTCGACCACCATCGCCGAGAAGGAGCGCCTCAAGGAGACGGTCAAGTACCAGATGCTGCGCTCCAACGCCCTGGTCGAAGGCGTGCTCGGGCTGGATACACAGCTCTACGGCGGCCGCCATGCGGTCGAGAACCCGGTCGACGAGGAGGCCAACGAGGAGCATCAATTCTATCACGACTTCGACGTCGGCACCAAGGTGGTCGAGACGCTGTCGAACGACCTGAGCCGCATGCGCGAGATCGCCCGTGGGGCGCAAGAACGCGCCGATCAGCAGGCCCATGATCCGCGCCTGAACCTGCTCGAGAGCGACCTCAAGATGATCGAGGAGCTCAAGCAGGGCAGTCTGCATGCCCTCGATGTCTCCCAGCCGGTCGCAGGCCTGGTCGAAGCGGTCGAGGGCGCACGCAACGAGACGGCTCTGCTCGAGAAATCGGGCAACGAGGCGCTGGGCGCGGCAGGCGGACGCGAGGAGCAGATCGCCTCGGTGCCGGATGCGGAAGGCGATGCCACTGAGGTCATCGTCGGCGTCACCGGCGTGGTGCGTGAGATGGCCGCCGCGCTCACGCGGGCGCGCCAGCGCATGTCCGCGATGCGCGAGATGGCCGATCAGGCCGATGAGGCGCGCAACACCGCCGAGGATGAGCTGACGCAGAGCCAGGGCGCCCTTGGCAAGGTCCTGCATGTCATCGGCCAGCGTGCCGCGGAACAGCAGATCACCGCACCTTCGACGCTGAGCGATCAGGAGTCCGCCGCCGACGATCGCAGCGCCGCCGCCATCACCGTGGTCAATCAGCTGGGTGCGGGCGGCGCAACCGTGCGCGCGCTCGATCAGCAGCTCGAGTTGATGAACCGCCTGCTCGGCGAGGAGGCCGGCGTCACCATGGCGCCGCTGGGCAATGATCCCAGCCATGAGCTGCTGGTCGCGCGGGTGCGCGAGAACAGCGAAGCGCTCGAACGGCTGCTGCGCGAGAAGAAGGCCGAGCTCGCCGACGCCCTCCACCGCGAACAGGTGCTGGCCGAGCAGCTGCGCCTGGTCGCCAAGGCACGGGCAGCGACCATCACCCCGGAATCCAGCGACGACCATCCGCTCGAGGTCACGCTCAAGAAGCTCGACTCCGCGATCGACAGCCATGCGGCCGGAAACGACCTCATGGAGGCGACCAAGGATGTGCTCGCTGCACTGCATGCAGATGCCGCCAAGGCGCCCAATTCCGCCGACATCAAGCGTCTGGACGAGGAGCGCGGCCGCTTGGCCAGCCAGATCGGCCAGGCCCAGGGCCGTATCGCCGCCCTCGAGCGCGAGGCCATCACCCTGCGCTCCGAACTCGGCGCGGCACAGGCGCACCAGGATGCGCGCCGCCGCTATGATCGGGATGTCGCCAACGAGCTGGTCCAGGCCGCCCGAGGCGATGACCACATGGCAGAGCTGAGCGCCGATCTCGCACTCGGGCTGGAGAACCATTCGCCATCCAGCAGCCAGGACACCGAGGAGCTCTGGCCGCTGGTGCGCCAGAGCCTGACGCTGCTGTCGCGCCGCAAGCTGGATCTCGCCGAGCAGAATGGCCGCCTCGAGAAGGATCTCTCGACCGTGCGCACCCAGTCGCAGGACAGCACCGCCCGCGCCGCCAGCCTGGCATCGGAGAAGGACAAGCTCGCCAAGACCCTGACTCAGGTCCAGCAGCAGGCCCAGGACTTCGAGCGCGATCTGGCACGTTCCAAGTCCGATCTCGATGGCCTGCGCAACCAGATCGCCGAGCAGAGCTCGCGGCGCATCGCCCAGGAGGCCGAACGCAATTCCCTGACTTCCCAGCTCACCAATGCTGAACAGGCCGGCCGCACCCTCGAAGCCCAGCTGGCGCTGACCAAGCAGGAGCTCGAGGAGGCGCTGGCCAAGAGCCGCCGCCAGGGCGAAGCGGATCGCCTGGTGGCCAGCGAACTGGTGCGCGCCGCGCACGGCGACCCCGAGCTGGCAAACGCCACCGCCGATCTCGCTCTCGCGCTGGAGGATTCCTCCTCGAGCGCGCAGCCGATCGACAGCGCCACGGTCGGTGCCCAGGTCAGCGACGCCGTCGCCCTCTTGAGCAAGCGCAAGCAGGCCCTGGCCAGCGAGCTCGAGCAGGTGCGACGCGACAGCGATGCGCTCAAGTGGCAGCTCAAGGAGGCGCATGAGCGCGCCGTCGCCCTCGAGGGCGAACGCGACGAGATGGCCGCCAGCGGCAAGGAAGTCATCAACCTCCTCACCCAGCAGCGCGAACGTTCGCACCAGGAGCTCGAAAGCCTGCGCGCCGCGCATGAGCAGGCTCAGAACCTGCTGGCCCGCCACGAGCACCGGGTAAATGCTGCGGAAACCGCCAATCGCCAGCTCGCCGAGGCCTTGTCGATGCTCGCCGCGCAGGAGAAGGACCAGGCGGGCGTGGAGGATAAGCGCGTCGACCTCGAGCTGGCGCTCTCGCAGCTGCCCGACGAGGGTGAGGATGCGGTGTCGATCCCGGAGGACCTCAGCCTGCAGCTGGCCGCCAGCGGCAAGAAGCTCGCCGAGGCGCTGCTCAGCCGGCGTCAGGCAATGACCAGCACCTTCGCCAAGGCGCAGCGCGACCAGGACAGCCTCAAAACCCAAGTCGAACGCCTGCGCGGCGAGATCACCAACGCCCAGTCGGCGCTCGATGAGCAGGAATCGCAGCTGCGCAGCAGCCAGGCGGAGGTCAAGGCCCTGCGCAACGAGCTCACCTCGCAGGGTGCCGATCTCGCCGGCAAGGTGCAGGAGCTCACCTCGGTGCGTGGCGACATGGCCAGCATCAAGGCCGAGCTGGCAGTCGCCAGCAGCCGGCTGGAAGACCAGGACCGCCGCCTGCAGCAGACCATCCATCAGCTCTCGGATGCCCGACGCGAGCAGGAGCGGCTGCAGACCGAGATCAGCGAGAGCCAGCAGCTCCATGAGACCTCGGTTGCCACCCAGACCCAGCTGATCAATGCCCTGCGTTCAATGACCAACCGCAACGACGTCTCACCGGCGCTGGCCAAGTCCCTGACCGAAGCCGACTATTCCGACCCCCTGAGCAAGGCCTCGCAGAAGCTCGAGATGGCACGTGGCGCCGGACCGGACCAGCTCGCCATTGCCGGCCTGGCCTACGTCCAGGCATTGCGCGATCGCGTGCAGGCGCTGGTGGAGCGCCATGACGAGCTGAAGGTCCAGCAGACATCCAGCCAGGCCACGACGCACGATCTGCACAATGAACTGGCGGCGATCCGCGCCTCAGTGGTCGACCGAGACCATGAGATCCGCAACCTGACCGGCGTGGTCGACAAGGCCAAGCAGGAGCAGAGCGATCTGGTTGCGCAGCTGATCGAGCAGCGGCGCGCCCACGATGCCACCGCAGCCAGCCTCAAGCAGTTCCAGGAGCAGCTGCGGCTGACCCAGGCCGAGCTCGCCGACTACCAGGCGCGCGACGGGGCATCGTCCGGACATTACAGCAGCGACAACGATCGGCTGCGTTCCGAGGTGGACCGCGAACGCCAGGCGCGGGAAAAGCTCGAAGCCGAGTTCAGCGAGCTGCATGAGCAGCTCGGCTCGCTCGAGGCCCGCCTGCGCGCCCAGCGCGATGAGTTCACCAGGCGCCTCACCGAGCGCGATGGCGTCATCCAGCAGAAGGACCGCCAGCTGGATGAGCTGTCCTCGCAGCGCAGCGACGCCAAGAGCCTGGAAGCACAGGTCGGCGCCTTGAGCAAGGAGCTCAATGCCGCGAATGACCGCATCAAGGAGCTGGAGGCTGCCTACGGCGTCCATGCCGGGGTGGCGAGCAAGAGCGGCGATTTGGCCCGCGAACTCAAGCACCTCCAGGCCGAACGCGACCTGCTGCGCGAGAAGCATCGCCAGACCGAGTCCGACCACACCGAGGCGGTCAGCATCTCCGCCCAGCTGACCACCCAGCTCGAGGAGAAGCGCAAGGAGCTCGCCGGCGCGCGGGAGAAGTTCTCCAAGGAGCTGGCCGAGGAGCGTGAACGCTCCCAGGCCATGCGCGAGGAGTTCCGCAAGCTCAAGGAGGAGGTCGTCGGGCTGCGCGCGCGCATCCGCCGCCTCACCGATCCGGGCACCGCCTCAGGCGGCTTCCAGACGATCAAGGACAAGTAGCGCGACCACGCGGGAGTGGCAGTGGCGTGCGGCAGCCGCCGGACTGGCCGTGGCAGCCAGCCGCCCTGCAGGCGCCGCGGGCGCGGTCCAGCAGCAGTCCAGCCCCCCGCTAGGCGGGGCTGGAGGTGAGGCCTAGAACTTGGTGATGTCCTCGGTCTTGTCCTTGAGGCTGGCCTCGGCCTTGGCCTCATGCTGCTTGAGCAGCTCCGAGATCTTCTCGCCGGCCTTCTTGATCGCATCCTCGGATGCCTTTTCGGCCTTGCCCTTGGTCTCGATGGCCTTGATCACATCGCGCCGGAGATTGCGCATGCTGACCTTGCACTTCTCGCAGGATTCCTTGGCCTGGGCGGCGAGCTGCTTGCGCCGTTCGCTCGACAGCGATGGCACCAGCAGGCGGATGACCTGGCCATCGCTCTGCGGATTCATGCCGAGCTGGGCCTCGCTGAGCGCCTTCTCGATCGCCTTGATCAGGCCCTTGTCCCATGGCTTGATCAGCAGCTGGGCCGGCTCCGGCACGGTGATCGAGGCGCACTGAGCGATCGGCAGCATGCTGCCATAGGCATCGACCTGCACATGCTCGATCATGGCGGTGCTGGCGCGGCCGGTGCGGATATGCTTGAAATCATTCGCCAGGGCGACGAGCGATTTCTCGAATCGGGTTTTGCAGTCGGCAATCTCGGCGTCGAAGGCCATGGCGTCTCCTAGGAATGTCGCACAGGGGTCATCGCAGCTCGCCCACCAGCGTCCCCGGGGGGTTGGGTCCGAGCGCCTGGGAGATCATCCCGGCAGCGGTCATGTCGAAGACCCGCACATTGATGTGCTGGTCGCGGCAGAGCGCAAAGGCGGCGGCGTCCATGACCCCGTAGCGGCCCTCGATCGCCTGATCGAAGGTCAGGAAGTCGAAGCGCTTTGCATCGGTGACCTTCTTGGGATCCGCGGTGTAGATGCCATCGACCTTGCTGCCCTTGAGCAGTTCGTCGGCACCGATCTCGGCCGCCCTCAGGGCGGCCGCGGTATCGGTGGTGAAGAACGGATGCCCGGTCCCGCCGCCGAATACCACCACCACGCCGTCGGCCAGCCAGGCGAGCACCTGGGCGCGATCATACAGCCGGCACACATTGGGGATGCCGTGCGGACCGACCACCTCGCAGCGGCCACCGAGCCGCTCGATGCCGTCCTTGAGCGCCAGGGCATTGATGAGGGTGGCGAGCATGCCCATGTAATCGCCGCGGGTGACGTCTGCGGCGCCTGACTTGAGGTCGACACCACGCACGATGTTGCCGCCGCCGATGACCAGGGCGATCGGGGCGCGCGGCAGGCCGTTGAGGATCTCGCGGCACACGCGCGCAAGCTCCCGCATGTCGAATGTCTCAGCATGCGACCCGAGCGCCTCACCGGAGAGCTTGAGGAGGCGTGGCCTGGCGGTGGGGAGCTGGGGCATCGACAGCATCCTAAAACCCGCCAGGGCGGCGCAAGGCCGGCACCTGGGGGGACGTACCGGCTCGCGCCCCTGGCCGCTGCCCGCCAGGCGCCTGGGAGGCTAGTAATTGACGCGCACCTCGCCCGGGGCGCTGATCCTCCCCTTGACCAACTGCCCGTCGATGCTGCGGCGCACCGAGATCACATCGCCCACCTTGCCATCGCCCAGCGCTTCGCCGGAGGCGGTGACTTCGATGCCGGTCGAGACGTACACCAGGCTGACCGAGGCTCCGCCATGGACATCGAGATGCGGCTTGAGCAGACCACCGACCAGCGGCGTCCCCTCGGCGATGTCCCCGCGCGCGCTCTGCCCCACCAGCCCATCGGCCTCTCCAGGGGCATAGCGGCTCACCGCATCGACAGCCACGCGCATCGAGCGGACGTCGGCGGCGGCGATGACATCGCCCTGGTGGATCACATGAGCCGCCACCGCCACGCTGCGGTAGCGCACCACCGACAAGGTCACCAGGGTGCGCCCCAGCTCCACCTCCCCGCGCATCACGCGCACGCGGTAGGGGATCTCCCCGCTGACGCGGTTGTCGAGCGCATCGGCCACTAGGCGGATGCCCTGCGCATCGTCAGGGACGGTCAGGGCTCCGCCATCGCGCAATCGGGTCGCCTGGGTCTCGCTCGCAGTATCGGCACTGGCTGCCGCGATGGCGGCCGACACCAGCTCGGCGGCGCTGACCACCAGTGCCCGGCGCGAGACCAGGCATTCGCCGGTCAGGCTCTGGATGCGCCCAGGCGCCACCGCCAAGACCGCAGTGCGCACCTGGGCAGCGCTGATGCGGTGCTGTGCGAGATCGGTCAGTTCGACCAGCGTCAGCGTCGACACCCTGGCCACCAGCTGCTCGTCGCCCTCAAGCTGCGCGACATCCCCCAGGGTGGCGATGGCCCCCTGCACCTCGACATGGGAGCGCAGGGCGATGCGCACACCCTCGGCGCAGCACAGGACCGGCGCGAGGGCGAGGGCGAGGAGCAGGAAAGCGGCGCGGACGACCACGTTCAGGTCACCAGCTGATTGGCGGTCTCGAGCATCTGGTTCGCGGTCTGGATGCTCTTCGAGTTCATGTCATAGGCACGTTGGGCGACGATCAGGTTGACCAGCTCGGTGACCACCTGGACATTCGACTGCTCGATGTTGCCCCCGAGGATGGTGCCCAGACCGTTGGCGCCAGGAGTGCCGACCTGCGGCTGACCCGAGGCCGACGATTCAGTGTAGAGATTCTGCCCGCGGGCGAGCAGGCCGGGCTCATTGAGGAACCTGGTCAGCTGGAGAGTGCCGATGGTCTGCGCCTGGGTATTGCCGGGCAGCAGGGCGGTGACCTCGCCAGTGGTCGAGACGCTGATGCTGCTGGCGGTGGCGGGGATGGTGATGGCGGGATTGAGCAGGTACCCATCTGGGGTGACCAGATGCCCATCGGCGTCCGGTGCGAAGTCGCCTGCACGGGTGTAGGCGGTGGTGCCATCGGGCATGGTCACGGCGAAGAAGCCATCGCCGATGATCGCCATGTTGGTCGCCTGCCCGGTGGACTGGATGCTCCCCGGCGTGAACAGCCTGGGCGTCGAGCTCAGCCGCACGCCATTGCCGATCTGGCTGCCGGTGGGATTGCGACCGGTATCGCCGGCACGCACACCCGGCGCCGTGGTGGTGTCGTAGAACAGGTCCTGGAAGTCCCCGCGCTGCGATTTATACGCGGTGGTGTTGACGTTGGCGATGTTGTTGGAAATGATGTCGACGTTGGTCTGTTGAGCGGCCATGCCGCTCGCGCCGATCCATAATGCTCGTGGCATGGGTGGTCCTCGCTGGTGGTGTCAGGGGTGTCAGGAGAGCCCGCGCAGCAGATCGACCAGTCCGGAACCGGCCTTGTACTGCTCGCGGAATGCCCGCTGGGCTGAATCATAGCGCCGCTCGCCAGCCATCATCAAGGCGAGTTGCTGCAAGGAGTCGACATTGGAACGCTCCAGCATCCCTTGCTGGACCACCGTTCCGGTGGCGTCGGCCTGCACCTGGGTGCCCGGGTCGAAGTACTGGCCATTCACCGCCGCCATGTGGTCCAGCCTGGCGACCGTGACGATGCGCAGCTGGTCGAGCACAGTCTCGTTGACGACGCCGTTGTTCAGGCTCGCGACGCTGATGTTCCCGGTCTTGCTGACCGACAGCTGGCCGGCGTCCTGGGGGACGGTGATCGGGCCGCCCTGTCCGAGTACCAGCCACCCTTCGGGCGTCACCACCCGACCGAGGCTGTCGGTGTTGAAGTGGCCTGCGCGCGTCAGCAGGTCGCGTCCCTGGTCGTCGCGGACCTTGAAGAAGCCGGAGCCGTTGAGGGCGAGATCGAGCGGTGCAGCGGTGGTCTCGAGACTGCCTTCGGCGAAGGAATAGAAGCTGCCGGCGTTCAGCACCCCAGCCCCGCCAGATCCGCTGATGTCCCCGCCCGACCCGCGAGCGGCCATCAGCTCGGCGAAGGTGGTGCGCAGGGCGGTCTCGCTGCGGTAGCCAGCCGTCTGCAGGTTGGCGAGGTTGTGCGCCACCGCCTCCTGATTCCTGGTCTCGACCACCATGGCGCTGGCTGCCGAATAGATGCCTTTGGGCATGGGACCCTCCTGTGCAGAACCTGCACATCACGGCACCCTGCGGGCACCGGCCGATCCACCATCGCACATGGGATGCCAAGAGCGCCGGTATCCCTGCCTGCTTCCTACCCCCCTGCTGGGAGTGCTCAGCAGGCGGCCTGCCGACGCGCGACACCTCCGCCAGGTGACGCATCGCAACAGCCCTCTCAGGACGATCTTAGGTGAGGTCTTCCCGATGGAGACCGAACCCTGGCCGCCCAGACACAGGGTTTCCGACTACGTCCGTCCAGCAGCTTCCGGCAGCACCGCCCTCCTTCCCACCCCACGTCGAACAATGCAACATCAGTGACCTCTTCCCAGTGGTTATCCCGTCGGCAGACGATCGCTCTGCCAGCATGCGGTGGCGCTCAGGGCCGCAGCGGCGATGCCGCAACTGCCGCTGCCTGGGGAGACCACCCCAGGGTCTGACGCTCACGCCTGCTGCACTGCTGTGTGCAGCACTGCTGACCGTGGTCGTGCTGGCGGACGTGATACACTGGGCGGTCACGCTCACTCGAGGCAGTACCGGGGGCAACGCACCAGAGACCAGGTGGCTCGAGCCCGCTACCGTCCCGGCGCCAGCGACGGCGGTCATCCCTGCTGACATCGGCCAGTTCTCCGCTTGTCCTGCCTGCGGATGCGGTCGAGCACCCCATGATTGGCGGCGATGACCTCCCGGAACAGCGTCAGGAGGCGCGCCGCCACCGCTCGCGGCGGACCCGGCAGCGGTACGGCACGCTGGTACTGCTCCCCCAGGAGGATGATGAGGTCGCGATTGGCGGCGAACACCCCGCGGAAAACGGGCAAGTGGGCGCCCTGGAAGCGGGCGAGGAGCGCGTCCACGCGGATCGTGCTCCTGGTCTGGCTGGCCCCGCCCAGCAGGGCGAGGATGCGCGACGCGCAGAGGCATTCCGCCATCGCCAGGGTCATCAGGGATTTCGCCTGGCGGGCTGCAGGTGCAGATGCCTGCTCATCGAAGAAGCGCAGGGTCTCGCTCTTGAGCGCAAAGAGATCGTCGGTTATCATCGTCATGGCTCCAGATAATCATCAGCACGGACTGGCTTGCTTCAGCATGCCGCCGCGGCAAGGCGATGATGCTCACTGCCATGCCGACGAGGACATCGCCGAACTGCTGCGATCGTGAGCGACCGGGCGCTGGAGGCAACGCAGGCGATGCGATCGCGATCACATGCAGAGCGGTGCCTGATCACCATGGCAGTGCATGCCGGCCGCTGGTCGCCGACCTCCCCAAGCGATGTGCACATCGAGCTGCCAGCCACAAGGGGATCGCATGATGCCGAGTTGAGAGCTGAGCCGGCCGCACACCGACCACCTTCACTATGCGAGCCGCTCAGCGCGCGGAGATCCCCACGAGCTTCTCCATCGCCACCGTGCCAGGGGGGTTGCCGGCCTTGTCCCATTGCAGCTGCAGCCACGCCTGCGCATCCGTCTCGCACCCGACCGGGTCATCATAGATCCACGGAGTCGAATCGTCACTGCGGCAGACCATGAAGCGCGTGCGCATGGTCCGATCCGGCACCAGCATGACCTCGTAGCTTTCGCTCGCCCTGCCGTCGGAGGGAGCATAGGTGATCCGATGAGTCGCGGCGAAGATGGACACGGAGTATCCTTTGGCGAGCTGTTCTGGTGGGATGCTCATCGGGCCAGTCCCGTGGCGGTCATGCGAGCCGTCGGCGAGGCGGTTGAAGGTCCGGCGCCTGTCCGCGCGGTGCGCCTGCCCTCCCCAGGCTGGCATAGTCCCAGACATTCCATCGCTCAGGCCTTCCGCTGCATTGCGCAATCGAGTACGCATTGCACGTACACCACCCAGCCGACATCGTCGGCCTGGGCCTCGACCGGGTTGACACGGACGGTGCGCCCGATGCCCTGGAGCGTCATCTGCACCTGCCTCATCGTCGCGCCGGCGGTTGGACCATCCATGCTCGCACTGCTCGTCACCGTCTCCCACCCCTCACGCCGGATGATGGGTGCCGTTGCGGCCATGCCGATGATCAGGTCGTCAGCCAGCGGAGGCAACTTACCGATGAGATCGAACACCATGCGCGCCACGGTGAGGGCGCTTGGCGGATGAATGTGGGGCATACCCTCTCCTGCCATCAATAGTTAATGATCGATTACTTATTCCGTGTTGCCTCACACCCAGCTCGTCCAGATTCGGCGCAGGAGGTCGCGGCTCGATCTAAAAAGCGAAGCGCCACGTCGGTATAACCCAACGTGGCGCTAAAGCTTAAAGAACAGATGAAGAGTGTATTAACGCTTGCTGAACTGGCAGCCGCGACGTGCCTTGCGCAGGCCGTACTTCTTACGCTCGACCATGCGGCTGTCGCGGGTCATCAGACCATGGCGACGCAGCGCCGCCTCGGTGGTGGGATCTGCCTTGGTCAGGGCGCGGGCAATGCCCAGGACGCAGGCGCCGACCTGGCCAGTGATGCCGCCGCCGGCGAGATTGACCCAGACATCGAAACGGGCGTGAGCCTCGGTGACTTCCAGGGGCTTCTTGACCAGCTTCTGCAGCCGTTCGACCGGGAAGTATTCCTCGATCTTGCGGTTGTTGACCAGGACCACCCCGGTTCCAGCAGCCAGGCGCACGCGCGCCACACTGGTCTTACGACGACCGAGACCCCAGATGTATTCCTTACCAGCCATGGACCTATGCTCCGTTTGGACGAATCGACCGCGCTTGAGGACGACCCTCGGGCGCGGGAGGGAGCACCATAGCGAAGGTCCGCCCGCGTCAAGGGCCGAGCAGAGGCCAAGATAGGTTCAGAAGCCCCAGGAGATGTTCCACGACCCGTTCTTCCCGCCACCACCGACATGGATGCCGACGTAGGGACCGTACACCGGGGCATAGGCGCTCTGCCAGTAGGTCGAACGATAGGGCGAGATGCCGCCGTAAGGCGGATAGAGGGGATAGGACTGCTGGACACCGAGATTGGTCTCGGGATAGGGCGGCGAATCGCCAGCCGCAACAGCCGCCTGGGCCGCCGCGATGCGGCGGTTCTCGTCGCGCGCCTGCCGCTCGGCCAGCGCCTCCTCATGCCTCCGGCTTTCGTCGGCGAGGATGGCCTCGCGCTCGGCCCAGGTGACCCAATGGTCGCGGAAGAAGGTCTCGCCATGCGCCACGGCGACCTCGTTCGCCCGCATCCACACCCCATTGCAGCGGACCAGTCCCAGGAATTTGCCGGCTTCGGCATGGCGGCGGTCACGCGCCAGGGTTTCGGTGGCGCATTCCTTGGCCATGATCATGTCGCCCAGGTCGCGGGCGCGTCGGCTCAGCGTCCACCAGTCCTCGGCATCACCCCCCTGGCCAAGTGCGGCGCGCTGGGTGCGCAATGCGGCGAGCGCCACGTCGCTGGCCGACATCCCGTAGGTGATGCGCTCGACCTGGGAACGGTCGAAGTGCTGGATCGCCACCAGCGTCCCCGATCCCGACTTCAGATCGACCGTCTCCGCCCCGGGGGACGACACCACCTCGCCTACCAGCACCCGTCCATCGCGCAAATACACTTCATCCGCCTGCACGCAGGCGGAGCCCAGGATGAGCAGTACGGCACAGGCATTCCCGGTCATCGCGCGCATGATCACTCCACGTCGTGGCACCAATCCACCAGCAAAGGTCCTCACGGTCGGCCCTGTTCGGCTGAGTCCGCCGGCCAGCCTGCCCTCAGGCTGACGCAATTCCCCGGCGTGCAAGCCGCGCGCGCCCAGGCTGGGACGGCGGCACCCCGCAGGTGGAGGGACAAAGAGGGGAAAACAAATGCTGTTCTACTTGACGATTGCAACATTTTGCGATACGATCGCGACCGATCCATTCCAATGGCACCATCTGCTTATTTCCTCGGTATCGATGTGGCCCGCCATGGCCTTGGCCTGGTAGTGCTGTCCGGGGAGGGAACCCAAGTCGCGACCCTGCATCGCTCCTATGGCGGCCAGAATGCCGCCCAGGACCCCCAGGACTGGTGGCGTGCGGCGCGTACCGGCATCAAGGAGATCCTACGGCGGGCCGATGTCCGTCCCGAGCAGATCCGCTGCATCGGCGTCACCGGCGAGAGCGACGGCATGGTCGCTTTGGCCAAGGATGGTAAGGTCCTGCACCCCAGCACCATGGGGGCTGATCCGCGGGTCGAGGCGCAGATCGACCTGCTCAACCGTACGGTGGGCAGCCGCAATCTGCTGAACCTCGCCAGCGGGCCTGCCCACAGCGGCGCCACGGCGGTCAAGCTGCTCTGGCTGCGCGAGACCGAGAAGCGCGTCTGGCATGATCTCGGGGTGGTGCTGGCGCCCAAGGATTTCCTGCGTTACCGCCTGTGCGAGACCCTGGTCACCGACGCTTCCGACGCCGCCGCCACCCTGCTCTTCAATCCCAAGACCCGCGCCTGGTCGAAGCAGCTCATCACCCTGTTGGACTTCAACGTCAACTGGCTACCCGCCATCAACAGCGGCCAGCTCATCGCCGGACGCGTCACCAGCACCGCCGCCCGCGAAGCGGGCCTGCAAGCCGGCACCCCGGTGGTGACCGGGGGCGGGCATGCATCGGCCACCGCCGTCGCCGCCGGAGTGCTCAATCCCGGAGCCGCGCTGATCGAACTGGGCGGCAGCGCAGGGCTGTTCGTGCCCACCAGCGATGCCGTGCGCGATCCCAGCGCCCGTCTCGCCATGAGCTGCCACTGCCTGGCCGGCATCTGGGCCCTGGGCGCAACCAATCTGGCCAGCGCCGAACCGATCGAATGGCTGCAGGAGCATGTCTTCCCCAGCGAAGTGGTGCATGCCCGGCGCAACCAGCGGGATCCGCTCGAGCCGCTCACCGAGCTGGCCGCCGAGGTCCCCCCAGGGTCCGACGGCCTGATCTACCTCTCGACGCACCAGGCTCCGCGCTGCAGCGGCTACATCGGCCTGACCAGCCGCCACGGGCGCGGTCACCTGGTGCGAGCGGTGCTCGAGAGCGCCGCCCTCTCCGTCCGCCATGCGATGACCAGCCTGCACGACCTCAAGCGCGTCCCGGATGAGATCATCGCCACCGGACCGGGCGCGAGCAACAACCTGTGGTGCCAGATCCTCGCCGATGTGCTCGACCAGCCGATCAACGCCATCGCCATGCAGGAGGGTCCGGCCACTGGGGCCGCCATACTTGCAAGCTCGGCCGTCGGTCTGTACAAGACCGTCCAGGACGCGTGCAGCCGCATGGTCAAGTCCAAGGTCGCCTACCAGCCGCGCTCAGCCGCCACCGAGGTCTACCTCTCGCTCGCCCCAGTGGTCGCCCGGCTACCCGCTGCTGCCACCTCGGCACTCTCGCCCAACCCCGCCCCCAGCTCCTCACCACCTCACATCGTAGCCGAAGCGAATGCATGAATACGATCCGCGGACCCCTTGTCGTCCTGCACGCGATCTTCGCCACCGTAATGATCATCGCCTTGCTCGCCCATCTCGGCGAACGTGAGCGGGATGTCGCACGGGTGAAGGCGATCACCCAGCAGGAGCACGACGACACCCTGCGCATGACCCAGGACATCGACCAGCAGAAGGCGCTCCTGGCTGGGCTTTCGAGCAAGGATCCCTATGTGGTCGAGCTGCTTGCACGCGAGCGCATGCAGTACAGCCGGGCGGGGGAGATCTCGCCGCCGCCCGCGCCATCGATTGACAACCTCCGGCACGACGGTAGCAAGTGACTTCCCCACAGTCGGTGGGAGTTTCAGCGTCGCAGTGCGGCTGAGGAGGCCATCTCCCGCTCGCATGAATCCATATCGGGGCGTAGCTCAGCTTGGCTAGAGCGTTGCGTTCGGGACGCAGAGGTCGCAGGTTCAAATCCTGTCGCCCCGACCACTTCCTCCTGCCACGCATCTGCCGGCGGGCAGTTGACAATCAGCAGCCGATGTCCCCAGGAGGCCCATCCCGCAACCCCCCTGCCTGGGTCAACCAGTCCGGCGGCCTCATCCGCGGGTGTAGCTCAATGGTAGAGCGTCGGTTTCCCATACCGAATACGGGGGTTCGATTCCCCTCACCCGTTCCATTCTCCAGCCGGAAATCCCGATGCCTTTGTTTGAAATCCCGGTCGTGGTGCCCTACCGCCTACTGGAGGACGCCGACGGGGTGCTCTATTCGATCCAGGTCCACGCCATCGCCAGCACCGAAGCTGCGGCCCTGGCGATCGCCGGCATGCTGGTCCACGCGCATGCCCGCATCCGCCATCCCGACCGCGTCATCGAGGTGCTGGCCGACCGCGCCAAGATCGGCCAAGTGCGCCAGCAGATCGATGGGCCCTATGCCTACGTGCTGACCCAGGGCAATCGCATCCACCATCTGACCTTCCCCGCACGCATCGACAGCCAGTCGGGCGAGAGCATGGGCAACACCTTCGCCGGCATCGATCCCAAGACCCTCAATGCGGTCCTGATGGACTGCCATGCGCTCACCTACATCAATACCGCCGGGCTGGCCAGCATCGCCGCACATGCCAAGCGCCTGCATCTGCGCCTGTTCCGCATCTCGGAACCGGTGCGCAAGGTGTTCGAGATCGTCGGCCTGCTGCAGATGCTGCGCGTGCACGGGACGCTGCAGTCGGCCCTCGATTCCCTGGTCAGCGAACGCGGTACCGACCTGCCGTAAGCACGCCCGCGCTTCAGCAATTCAGCGCGGCAGCGCCAGTCGCTCGAGCTGAGCGCCCCCCTCGCTGCGCCATGCGCGCAGCAACGCGAGCACCCGGCCGCGCGAGACCTTCATCGAAGCGGTCAACAGGCCATTGTCGATCTGCATCGGCTCATGCAGGAGGTAAACCTCGGTCAGCCGCTGCCACGCAGCGGACTGCTTCTGGTTGACCTCCCGGACCGCCTGCAGCACCATCCTGGCAGGCACGCCAGCGCGGGCTTCGATGACGGCCAGCAGGGCACCGTCGACGGCCACTACTGCATGCTGGATGGCGGGATGGCCATGCAGCGCCGCCTCGAGATCGGCGGCCGAGACCTTTTCGCCGTTGGCGAGCTTGAGCTGATGGTCGGCCCGGCCGGTGAGCTGAAGGCCCGCCTCCGTCCAGGCCCCCAGATCCCCGGTATCGAGCTGCCCGTCGCGCAGGCATGGCGTCTCCTGCCCGTAGTAGCCGCGCATCACGTTGGGTCCGCGTACGAACAACCGGCCATCGCTCGCCCGCACTCCCACCGATACCCCGGGGATCGGCTGGCCGACCACGCCCGGCACGCGCGGCGAGCCGGGCAAGGTGATGGTGCAGCTCGGGCTGGCCTCGGTCAGCCCCCATCCTTCATAGACCGGGATGCGGGACTGCCGGTACCACGCAGAGACCTGCGCTGCCAAGGGGGCACCAGCGGTGAACGCCCAGCGCAGGGCGCCATCGCCGAAGAGCGCCGCCTCCATTGCCAGGGCATGGATCTTGGGCACGCTCATGAACACCGTCGGCCGGACGGTACGCACGGTCTGGATGAAGAGATCGCGCTTGCGCCCGCCACCCGGCACCACCGTCAGGCAGGCGCCGCGCGACAACGACCACATCCGCTCAGCCAGGGCGCCGAAGCTATGATGCCAGGGGAGATAGGCGGCCAGGCGGTCGCCCGGCCCGATCTCCGGCCAGAGCATGGCGAAGGCGGCCTGCTGGCTGCACAGATTGCCCTGGGTGAGCACCACCCCGCGCGGGTGCCCGGTGCTGCCGCTGGTGAACTGGATCAGGCAAGGTGTGTGCTCATCGGCTTGGCGCAGCGCCTCCCGTCCGGGCTGCCGGCACATCTCCAGCAGGCGGTCGGTTGCCAGCACCTCGCAGCCGGCCGGCACGCAGGCTGCCAGAGCCGCATCGTCAAGCAGCGCCACCGCCGGCTCGACCTGCGCCAGCATCTCGCGCAGGCGCGGCGCCGGGAAGCCGGTGAACACCGGGACGGCGATCGCCGCCAGCTTCCAGGCCGCCAGTTCACCGAGCAGATGCTCGAGGCTGTTGTGCGCCAGGATGGCGATGCGCCCGCCCGGGGGCACACGGTCCGCCAGGCGCCCGGCCAGGCGCGCAGACCAGGCATCGAGATCCCGCCAGGTGCAGCTCCGCCCGGCATCGATCAGGACGACCTGATCGGCGTGCTCGGCAACCAGGCTGGCGACCAGTGCCGCGAGGGTGCGGGGATAGGGCTGCAGCTGCAGGCCGCTGCGCCAGATGATGGTGTCGCAAAGCGCGGATGCGCATTCTCCGGCCTGGGTGCCGCTCTGGCGACGTTGGGACTCGCGTGGCATGCGGTCTGGGGATTATGCCGCTGGTGGCGCGCGCACACCTGAAATCCGCTCGTGGGCCGGAGCCTCGGCGAGCGGGCAGCCCCTTGCGAGCAGCGCCTCTGGCGGGAGGGTGTGGCCCATGCCACGAATCATCGGCTGCGCCGTCGCCACCCCGCAGGGGTCCCTCGACGCAACCATCCACGCCCTGCGCGCCGCGCATGGACAGCCTGGGGAGCTCGCGGGGGAGTTGATCGGCCTGCTGCATGCCCTCAGCCTCGAGGCGCTCGCTGGGCTGCGCCCCGACCTGGTAGTGCTCGCGACCACCAAGGGCGATTGCGACCGCTGGTGCACCGCGCTGCTCGCCGAGGGCGGCGGCCTGGAAGGCGGCCCGGCATGGCTGGCACGCCAGCTCGGGGAGCGCCTCGCCGCCCCGGCCTTCGCGGTCAGCTCTGCCTGCGCGAGCAGCCCCCTTGCCGTCGGCGTCGCCGCGCGCTGGTTGCTCGCCGGACGCGCCCAGCGGGTGCTGGTAGTCGGAGGCGACCGCTCCGGCGCCTTCGTACGCGACGGCTTTTCTGCCTTGCGCGCCATCGACCCCGTGGGGTGCCGCCCCTTCGATGCCGATCGGGTCGGACTGCGCCTCGGCGAGGCGGCAGCGGCGCTGCTGCTGGCGCGGGACGATGACGCCGGCTCCGGCCCATTCCTCCAGGGATGGGGTGCCAGCATGGATGCCAACCATCTCACCGGCCCGAGCCGTGATGGCGCTGGCCTCGCCCTCGCCTGCACCCGCGCCCTGGAACGCGCTTCGAGCGGGCCCCCAGCGCTGATCATCGCCCACGGAACAGGGACGCGCTACAATGACGACAGCGAGAGCCTGGCCTATGCGCGCGCCTGCCCGGGCGTGCCCCTCACCGCGCTCAAGGGGCTGATCGGGCACAGCCTGGGCGCATGCGGGCTGGTGGAGCTGGCGATCGCCCAGGAATTCCACCGCCGCGGCCGCTGCGCCGGCGTGGTCGGGCTGACACGCCAAGGCTGCGCCGGCGCGGTCGAGGTCCTGCCACCGGGGAGCCATGACCTCGCGCCGGGAGCGATCCTCTCTGCCAATGCCGGATTCGGCGGGCTGAACGGTGCGGTGGTGATCGGCGATCGCCCCGCACCCGCTCGAGCGGTAGCCCGCCACGAGTGCACCACGGTGGTCGAGATCATGCCCGACTGCTGGATGCGCCGGCGTGCAGGCGGCAGCCCGGAACGCACACCCTGGAGCGAGCCGGGTGACGGGGGGGCCCTCCCCCGCCTGGGCGCCCGCGAGGTGACGGGCAGCGCCGATGCCAGCTGGGGGCGCATGGATCTCGCCTGCCGCGCCCTGGTCGCGCTCGGCCACCTCCTGGGCCCTCTGCCCCGCGAGTGCGCGCTGGTGCTGTGCAGCGAATCAGGCTGCGCGGCGACCGATCGCCTGTACGAGCTCGAGCGCCGCGCTGGGCATGCCGATCCCCAACGCTTCGCCTACACCCTGCCCAGCACGCCGATCGGCGAGACCAGCATCCGCCTCAAGCTGCAGGGTCCCGGGCTGGTGCTGCTGGGAGCCGACGAGCAGCAAGCACGGCAGGTGGCCGAGGACCTGCTCGCCGATTGCCCGGCGGTAGTCCTCGCCTGGGTCGAGGCCGATCGCCCGCCGCACCGGGCCTACGCCGAGCTGTGGCAGGTGCGCTGACCCGGCCAGCGGACCGGGCTGCCCTTGCGCCGATGGCGACCGGGCTACCCTGGCAGCGATGAACGACTCCCAGCGGATACTGGCCGAACGCATCATCGCCGGGCTCAATCTCGAGGATCTCAAGCCCGCCGACATCGACCCGCAGGCCCCGCTCTTCGGCGAGGGACTCAAGCTCGACAGCATCGATGCCCTCGAGCTGGCGGTGATCGTCGAGCGCAACTACGGCATCCGCATCCCGAACATGGATGTCGGCAAGCAGGCCTTCGCCAGCCTCGCCGCCCTCGACGCCTTCATCACCAGCCAGCCGCGCAGCGCGCCTGCGGCCCCCCGATCATGATCCTCGATGCCCTGAGCGCCTCGGCACGCTATCAGTCCCTGCATCCGCATTTCGCCGCTGCCTTCGCCTGGAGCTCCTCGGACGAGGTCGAGACCATAGCCAATGGCCGCTACCCGCTGATCGGCGAGCAGCTCTTGGTCATCGTCGAAACTGGCCAGACCCTGGCGAGCGAGCGCAAGCGCTTCGAATCCCATCGCCGCTACATCGACATCCAGGTCAATCTCGCCGGCTCGGAGATCATGGAGTGGATGCCCGCTGCGGCGTTGCAGGTCAGCGACGATTTCACCAGCGACGGCGACATCCGCTTCTACCACCAGCCCGAGCGTCCAGCCACCCGCCTGCTGGTGCAGCCGCGGCATTTCGCCATCTTCTATCCCGAAGACGCGCACAAGCCGTGCTGCCACCCCGGCGCCGCCCCGGTTGCCTACCGCAAGCTGGTGTTCAAGGTCGAGCTCACCCTGACGCGCTGACGCTGCGGCATCGCGAGGCTCATGGGAAGATGCGCTCAGGGCCTGATGCTTCGGCCTATCCTGCCCGGCCATTCCGGCTCATTCAGTTCAGGCCAGCCATTGCGGGAAAACCACGGCCGCAACCGTGGTTTTCCCGCGACTGAAATGCCCAAGAGAGGACTCGAACCTCCGACCTCCGCGTCCCAAACGCGGCGCTCTACCAGGCTGAGCTACGCCCCGNNGCGCAGGATCGCGCGCAGGCCGCCTCAGATACCCACCTCGACCACGCCATCGATGACCCGCACCGGGTAGCACGAGGTGCGGAAGCCGGCAGGCCCCTGGACCACCTCGCCAGTGGCCAGGCTGAAAGTCCAGCCATGACCGATGCACATCACCGCGCCATCGGCCACCGGGCCATTGACCAGGCTCACGCCGGCATGGGGGCAGGGGTCCTTGAGCGCATACCAGCCGCCCTGGTGATGGTAGACGCCGATGCGGCGCGCCTTGATCTGCACCATCCGGGCCGTGCCCTCCGGCCAATCGACCTGGGCCCCGACCGCGATCCAGCGCAGCTCGTCCGCCAGGCTGTCGCTCATGGCGTCGCGGGCCTGGCGAAGGCGTGATGGGTGAGGTCGAGCTCACCCTGCGAATCGGTGCGCGTGTGCGTCCCGACGCTCGCCTTGCGCGCCTCGGCAGCGGTGGCGATCAGGTTGCCGACCAGGAGCAGGTTCTGCAGCTCCCAGCCGTCGCGGTTGCGGAATTCGCCGCGCGCCTGGTGGCGGGACCAGAACGCCAGCGTGCGCCGCGCCATGGCCAGATCGCTGGCCGTGCGCTCGATGCCGACCTGGCGCCACATCAGCGAACGCACGCTGCGCACCAGGTCCGGGACATCGAGGGTCTCCGGCGCCGGCTCGCCCTTGGGCATGGTGATGCGCATGCGCCCGGGCGGGCCTCCCGCCTTGGCCGCCTCGATCCCCGCGCGCCTTCCCATCACCAGGCCCTCGAGGATGCTGTTGGATGCCAGGCGGTTGGCCCCATGCAGGCCGGTGCAGCCGGCCTCGCCAGCGGTCCACAGGCCGGCCAAGGAGGTCGCCCCGCGCACATCGCTGCGCACTCCGCCGCAGTGGTAGTGGGCGCTGGGATGAACCGGGATCCATTGGCGGGCGATGTCGATGCCGAAGCGCGCGCAGGCCTGCGCGATAGAGGGGAAGCGTTCGGTGAGGAAGGTGCCGCCGAGATGGGTGGCATCCAGCCACACATGGGGGAAGCCGCCGGCCCTGATCTCGGCCAAGATCGCGCGCGTCACCACGTCGCGCTGAGCGAGATCGGCGTCAGGATGGTAGCGCGGCATGAAACGCTCGCCGGCGTAGTTCTTCAGCACCGCCCCCTCGCCGCGCATGGCCTCGGTGATGAGCAGGCGCGCACCGCCAGCGATGTAGAGCGTGGTCGGATGGAACTGCATGAACTCCATGTCGAGGGTCTCGGCCCCCGCCCGGTAGGCCATCGCCAGGCCGTCCCCGGTGGCGACCGGCGGATTGGAGGTCTCGCGCCACACCCAGCCGCAGCCTCCGGTGGCCAGCACCGTGGCGCCAGCGACCGCCGCCATCAATTCCTCGCGGCGATGGTAGAGCACGCCGACCGCCCGGCCCGCCTGCCCCTCGCCGCTGGTGAGCAGGTCGATGGCGAAGGCATTCTCGACCACCGTGATCCTGGCGTGCGCGAGCACCGCCGCGGCCAGGCTGCGTGCGACTTCCGCCCCGGTCGAATCGCCGTGCGCATGCAGGATGCGCCTGGCGCTGTGCCCGCCTTCACGGGCGAGCGCGAGGTGGCCGTCGGCGGCGCGATCGAACAGGCAGCCCTGGTGGCGGAGGAAATCGATCGCCGGCGCGGCATCGCCGAGCAGCTCGCGCACCACCGACTCGTCGCACAATCCGGCACCGGCCTGCAGCGTGTCCTGGACGTGCAGGTCGACGTCATCCCGCAGTTCACGTTCGCCGTCGCCAAGCACCGCCGCGACACCGCCCTGGGCATAGTGGGTGTTGCTCTCGATCAGCGTGCCCTTGACCAGCAGCAGCACCTCGCAGCCGTGATCGGCCGCCGCCAGCGCCGCGCATAGCCCGGCGACCCCGCCGCCGATGACCAGCACGTCTGATTCCAGATGCGGACGGCGGCGCAGGTCGAAGCCGACCAGGTAGCGCTGGGTCCATGGTCCAGGATGCACGGCGATGCGCATGCGGCGGATGATGCCATGGCACCCCTCAAGGGCCAGTGGCCTGCTGGGCCGAACCCCCGGGGCATTGGCTGCGTGCCGCCTCGGCGAAGCGCCGGCCGCGGTCGTCGAAGCCGTGGAACATGTCGAAGGAGGCGCATGCCGGGCTGAGCAGGACGGTGCCGCCGCCCTGGAGCGCGAACAGGCACAGCCTGATCGCCGCCTCGAGACCATCGGCGCGCCCGGCGGTGATGCCATGCCCGGCCAGCAGACAGGCGATCTCCTCGCCCGTCTGGCCGATGGTGATCGGCCAGGCGCCGCGCATCGCCACCGCGGCAGCCAGGTCACGGAAATCCGCCCCTTTGTCCGAACCGCCCAGGATTATCGCCAGCGGCCCTTCGATGGCCGCCAGCCCGGCGCAGGCGGCCTCGGGCGTGGTAGCGATCGAATCATTGACGAAACGCACCCCGCGTGCGGCGTGCACCAGCTCCAGGCGGTGCGGCAGGGCGCGGATCGAGCGCAGCCGTGCAGCGGGATTGGCGCTCACCTCGGGGCCGCCGTAGGCGAGCGCGACGCTCAGGGCCAGGCAGGCATTGCGCGCGTTGTGTTCGCCCAGCAGCCGCAGATCCCCGCGTAGCGCCACCCGGCGCCCGCTGGACGCGAGGAAGACGCCATCCCGGTAGCTCACCCCCGGCAGCTGGCGGGTGCCCTGCGGGACCAGATGCGCCAGCTCCGGCGCCACGATGCAGTCATCCGACCAGGCGAGCAGGCGCAATTTGCTCGCATGGTAGTGTGCCAGATCGGGATGCCAGTCGAGGTGATCGCAGGCCAGGCTGGTGAAGACCGTGGCGAGGAAGCGCGGCGCATGGTCATGCAGGTAGTGGAGCTGGAAGCTCGAGAGCTCGCAGACCATGGGCGCATCCACGCCCAGGCGCATCAGGGATTCCAGCATCGGTTCATTGCTGTTGCCCGTCACCGACCAGCCGAGCAGCGAGGCGCACAGGTGGGCGGTGGTGCTCTTCCCCTTGGTGCCGCTGACGGCGATGCGCGGCCCGCGATGGGCGGCACAGAACAGCGCCTCGGGGCTGGTGATCGGTGGATGGCGATCTGGCCAGGCACGTGGCGGGATGGCCGGCGAGGCCACGATCAGGTCGGCCTGGTCGAAGGCGGGATGGCGGGCATCGCCGAGGTGCCAGGACCAGCCCTGCTGCACCGCCTCGGCCCCTCCCGCACCCAACTGCTCAGGCGGCTTGAGATCGAGGATGCTCACCACCGCGCCCTGGCGACTGCAGTAGCGTGCCGCCGCCAGTCCGCCGCCGTGGGTGCCGTAGCCCCACAGCAGCACGCGGCGTCCAGCGAGACTGAGAGCCTGGACAGCGCTCATGCCGCCACCCTCCGCCCGCCGAGGCGGGTACGGTTCCCGGCAGCGTTGGCATGGCGCCATCCCGGCGGCAGCGCAGGACGCGCTGGCGGGATGCGCTCGGCGGAGGAGAGGCAGTGCATCAGGACGTCCACCCGGCGGTTTGCCTATTGTGCATGCCCATCGTGGGTGCCACCGCGCCAGGTCCAGCTCCCCTCAGCGCACCTGCGGCATGCACCAGGCCTCAGCCCCGGGCGGCAGGCGGGCGCGGGATCACCAGGGGATCAGCAGCGCCGCACCGGCGCAGAGCAGGGGGATGCGCCAGGGATTGCCGGTCGAGAGGCTGATGGCGATCAGGCACATGCCAGCGGTGGTGGTGACCACCAGGACGTTGGCGCCCACAGCCACGGCGGCGATGATGAGCGCCGAACCGGCCAGGGCGAACACCAGGCGCAGCACCCGCTGGAGATGCCATGGGCGTGGCGCCGACCACACCTGCTGCTGTTCGCCATCCATCCCCAGGGCCAGCAGCGGCATGGCCACCACCGGCAGAGCGAGAGCCAGGGCGACGCGCAGGCACCAGCCCATGGTCGTGACCCCCCGCCCCGCCAATGCGGCGGCGCGCCAGTGCCACCAGGCCCACAGCCCGAGCACCAGGGCACAGCCGCTGGGGGCATAGCCGACCCGCACCAGACCGTGCGCGAGCGGTTGGCGGAAGGCGGCGGCGGCGCCGGATGGCAGCAGGAAGAGCGCCTGGATGGCGAGCGCGCCGGCCAGGCCGATCCACGCCAGCGCCCGGATCTGCCGGCCCTGGCCCGCCACAGCAGCAGCACCCGCCATAGCGATGGCCAGCGCGGGCGGGGTGAGTGCGACCAGGACCGCATGCAGATCGAGCATGCCAGGGGGCGTCAGTTGCTGAATCGGCATGGGCGGCGCATTGCAAAGGCTGGATGGCGATGATCAATGGCAATGTCGCCGCTGGGGCCGCACACCAACGATAGGTTGTTTCTGGCCCATGGATGCAGTAGTCTGGAGAGGACAGCCGGCAACCTGCCCGACGCACTGGGGAGCGACCACCTCCTGCCGGTTTGAGCCATGATCCCCCGACCAGACCTCCAGCAGCCAGCTGCTCCCCGCCTGCACCAGGGTCCGCCATGATCCAGCTCCTCAGCGCCCTCGCCGTCCTGCCGTTGGTACACACCGCCATGGCGCTGGAATTCGTCGACGACGTGCGCATCGAGTTAGGCAGCTACGCGACCAGCAACTACAAGGATCACCGCGACTACTCTGCCGGCAGTGATTCCGGGCTGATCACCACCGGCTCCACCGACTCCTCGCAGGACCCATCCTACGACCGCATCAGCTTCGATGTCACCTACATCTACGGCCACCTGCGCAAGATCGGCGGCCTGCTGCTGAGCGCCAGCGTGGGGATCAACGACTCCTACACCGATGAAAGAGACAACGTCACCGGGCGAACCTTCGATCTTGAGAGCACCATCAGCGAATTGCGCCTGGGTGCCGGCTACGGCCTGCCGATCGGCAACTGGTCGTTCATCGAGGTGATGGGCGAGCTCGGCGGCGGATACATGCAATCCGACGGACTCGACCGCTCGGCAACCTATGGCTGGGATGAGGTCCGCACCGCCACCGGCTGGGAGGGCTCGTTCGGCGGGCATCTCGGCTGGTCGATGGTCATCGTCCATCACCTCATCGTCGGGGTGCAGGCGGGCATCAGTCGGCACGCTGCCAACCTGCACGACGATTTCGATACCGGTGCGAGCTACGACGAGAAGTACCGTGAGACGATCTACGATTTCCGCCTGGCCGCCGGTTACCGCTTCTAGCACCACCTGCGGGTGCTCTGCCGGCCTCAGCGTTCGAGCGCGGCGATGAAGCCCTCGAGCTGGCTGGCGATGCGGCTCTCATCGAAGCGGCGCGCATCGACCATGTCGGCGTCGAGCTGCAGATAGGGCACGCCATGGCTGAGATAGCCGGGGATGCGGCGCTTGACGTAGCTGTTCCAGATGCCGCAGCTGTTGTTCCAGTGCGCCACGATGCCATCGGCCAAATAATCGCGCCGCATCGCCAGCGTCCAGTCCAGCACCCAGGAGCCCGAGCGGTTCATGGTGTTCCAGGCATAGCGTTCGACCAGGGTCTCGAGCGGCCTGGAGCTGTCGAAATCGAACCACCAGGAATGCGTATAGGTGCTGGCGACGAAGGCCGCTCCACGATCGGCGCAGAAGCGGGCGAGCCAGTTCTTCCGTGGCCAGATGGGGATGGCGTCCCACAGCAGCCGCACCCGNNCCGCCACGCCGGATGCGACCCGCTCCTCGAGCTCCGCGAGCAGGCGGGCGTAGAAGGCGGTGCACTCGGCTGTCCCGCGGGCGATGACGATCGGCGCCATGCTGGTGAAGGCATCGAAGCTGGTCCATGGCGATGGGCGGCGGCGTGACATCTCCAGGCAGCGCTGCCACAGACAGTTGGCCTTGGCGGACTCGGCCACCACCTCAGCCAGGCGATCCTCCCGGAAGCGCACGCCGAGGCGGCCCGAGAGATCGCGCACGTGGCTGTCGATCTGGCCCCTGAAGCCGGCGAGCTCGGCGGGCGTNNTGCGTCGCCGCACGCGTGAGGGGCGGCGCATGCAGGACGTAATGCGGGATCTCGCGCCCGTGGTGCGACTGGAAGTAGCGCTGCACCTGCTCGCCCCAGCGCGCCACCACGGCGCATTGGCTGTCGCAGGCATAGAACAGATCGGGCGCCGGCAGCCCGCCGATCGGCGAGGCGGTCTCGCCGACCAGCACGCCGAGATCGGCGAGGGCGTAGCTGCACAGCCGCGGGGACGACAGGCCGTGCGTCTCGGCAGCATCGATGGCGCCGCGCGCATAGGGCGCATCGGGATCGCGGCTCTCCGAGAGCGCACCGAGCATGGCGGCATGGTTCTCGGGATAGACGGGGATGATGCCCAGCGCGATCAGCACTTCCGCGGGCGCGAAGGCGGAGCACCAGGCCACCGGGGCCTTGCTCGCACGCACGCGCTCGTACCAGGCGAAGATGTCGAAGGTGGTCGACAGGCGGCGTACCGCCGACCGCTCTGCTCCCTCGTTACGGGCATTGCTCACGCGCACCCCCTGCGCCGCCATCATGCAGGCCTTTGCGCAGGCAAAAGCCCCGATCACCGCTGTTGACAGCCGCACCTGCCCGGCCACGGTGTCAGCGCCATGCCCATGAGCGACGATCCGGCCAGACCGATAGCACGCTACAGCCTGGTGACCGGCGCCTCGCGTGGNNGGGTGGCGCTGGTGACCGGCGCCTCGCGTGGCATCGGTGCGGCGATCGCGCGCCGCCTGGCTGCCGACGGCCTGGACATCGTGCTCAACTACCGCGCCAACCACACCGCCGCCGAGGCGGTCGCGGTGCAGATCCGCCAGCTCGGCCGGCAGGCCTGGCTGCTCCCCTTCGATGTCGCCGACCGCCTCGCCGCGCGCAGCGCCATCGAGGGCCTGCTCGAGCGCCAGGGCACCCCATACGCGGTGATCGTCAATGCCGGCATCACCAGGGATGGGCTGTTCGGCATGATGGGCGACGCCGACTGGGATGAGGTGCTTGCGACCGGACTGGGCGGTTTCTACAACGTCGTGCGCCCGCTCATCCGCTCGCTGATGCATGCCCGTGCCGGGCGGGTAGTCTGCATCGCCTCGGTCAGCGGCCAGATGGGCAATCCCGGCCAGGTCAACTATTCGGCCGCCAAGGGCGGCCTGATCGCCGCGACCAAGGCGCTGGCGCGCGAGATCGCCAAGCGCGGAGTGACGGCCAATGTGGTCGCCCCCGGCCTGATCGACACCGATATGACCAAGGATCTGCCCTTGGCGCAGATGCTCCAGGCGGTCCCGGCTGGACGCCTGGGCACGGTCGACGAGGTGGCAGCCGCGACCGCCTTCCTCTGCTCGCGCGATGCCGGATACATCACCGGGCAAGTGCTCGGGGTCAACGGCGGCCTCTACACCTGAGGATGCTTCCGGCCTGTCGGCACGGCATGCTGCCTCCCCGGCTCCGCCTGCGCTGGCCAGATAAATCCGGACCTGATGCTCGGGATTTTGCGATGCATGCATGACCGGGTCAAACCGGCACCCGAGTCGACTTGCCAGCTAAATCCTTGCGTCCCATGCCGAAGGCCAGCACAGTTCATGGTAGGAGCGATCATGCGAATCGGCATCATTGGCGGAGGACCCGGCGGCGCTGTCGCGGCAGCGACTCTGGCACGCAGCGGGCACGAAGTGCACATCTTCGAGAACGAGGTGTTCCCCCGCTTCCACATCGGCGAGAGCCTGCTGCCTTGCAACATGACGGTCTACGAGGCTATCGGCCTGCCGAGCGAGCAGTTCACCGCCCACCACTACCAGCCGAAGCACGCGGCGCACTTCGAGCTCTCCGGCAGCGGCCGCTGCTGCCGCTTCCCCTTCTCCGACGGGCTGCCTGGCGATCCGCCCTCGATCTTCCAGGTCGAGCGCTCGAAGTTCGATCACATGCTGCTCAAGCATGCGGTCGCCCAGGGCGCGCTGCTTCATTGCCCGAGCAAGGTGACCTCCGTCGATCTACCCAGCGATGACAAGTCGCTGCCGGTGCTCCACATCGAAGGCGCCGCCGCAGGCGCGCCCGGGCAGATGCAGGTCGATTTCGTCATCGACGCCTCCGGACGCGAGACCCTGCTCGCGCGCCAGCTCGGCCTGGTCGATCGCGACGGCGACCTGATGCGTGCCGCAGTCTACGGCCATGTCGCCGAGTTGCCGCTCGCTCCGGGAGCCGAACGCGGCGACATCTCGATCTCCAAGTCGGCGGCGGGCTGGGCCTGGGCCATCCCCCTGGAGCAGCGCAAGTGGTCGGTGGGCCTGGTGCTCAAGCGCGAGGTGGTGGTCAAGGGCGGGACTGCCCACGACATCTTCGCCAATAACATCCCCTTCTTCCCCGAGTTCAAAGCCCGCCTCGCCGGCCAGGTGCCGGAGCCTGCGCGCACCACGCCCAACATCAGCTACCGCGTGCGCCAGCGCCTCGGCCGCCGCTGGGCCCTGATCGGCGATGCCGGCGGCTTCGCCGACCCGATCTTCTCCTCCGGCGTGCTCTTGGCCACCCGCTCCGGCTGGAAGCTGGGCAAAGCGCTCTCAGCCGGGGGCGCCCTTGCCAACCTCGAGGAATGGAAGATCGGCACCGATCACGATCTCGCCACCTTCATCAGCTTCATCAAGCTGTGGTATGATGGCCATTTCATCGAGAACCTGTTCTTCGCCGATGTGCGCGACCCGGGCATCTACCAGGGCATCATCAGCCTGCTGGCCGGCAACACCACCAGCTTGGAGAACAAGTTCCTGGCCATGCTCAATCGCCGCATGCTGGCCCAGAAGAACAAGACGCTGATCATGAACTGACCCGCGGCCGATGCACCGGCTTGTCGCGCCGCTTCGAGCGGGCATACTCCGCCCATGGCCCGTCCACCCAAAGCACGTCTCCCGCTCAAACAGGCGGCGCTCGAGCTTTTCGTGGAACATGGCGTCCATGGCACCGGCATCCGCGACATCGCCAAGCATGCCGGCTGCTCGGAAGCCGCATTGTACCGTCACTGGGCCAACAAGGATGCCCTGGTCAACGCCCTGTTCCGCGAGCACCTCGGTGATGTCCGCACCATCCTGGAGCAGGCGATCGCCGAAGAGGCCGCGTTCGAGGACAAGGTGCGCGCCGCGTGCCGCTCCTGCTACAAGCTCTACGATGAGCATCTGCAGGTCTTCCGCTTCGTCCTGCTGGTCCAGCATGAGCTCGCCAAGAGCCTGCCCACCGACCTGCGCATGCCCCAGGATGTGGTCACCGACCTGATCAAGGCGGCGGTGGTCAATGGCGATCTGCGCCGCGAGGTCAAAGGGGAGGAATCGCTGATGGCCGCAGCGGTGATCGGCATCTTCCTCGAGACCGCGGTCTTCGTCCTCTACAACCGCCTGCCCGGCCCCCTCTCGCGCTATGTCGAGCAGGTCACCCAGGCGGCCCTGCGGGTGGTCAGGCGCTAGACCCGCCCGGCGGGGTTGGCGGCGGCACAGCCTTTCCCCTGTCGCACCCTGCCAGCCCGCGGGCCGGCCCTAGCGCTGCACCCGGCCGCTGCCATCGCCTGCCACCAGCGCCTCGACCTCGGCGACGCTGATGAGGTTGAAATCGCCCATCAGCGAGTGCTTGAGGGCGCTGGCGGCGGCTGCGAATTCGATCACCTGGTCGCGCGGGCGCTTGCCCAGCAGGGCATGGATCAGCCCTCCGGCGAAGCTGTCGCCGCCGCCGACGCGATCGACGATGGTCAGCTCATGGCGGCGGCTGAAGCTATGGCCGTTGCGGTCGACCAGCAGTCCGCTCCAGCGATTGTGGCTGGCACTCAGGCTCTCCCGCAGGGTGATCGCCACATGGCTGAGGTTGGGGAAGCGCTTGGTCAACTGCCCGGCGACATCGAGGTAGCGCTGGTGGTCGATAGCGCCCGCGCTCATATCGCTGCCGGCCGCCTTGATGCCGAACACCTTCTCGCAGTCCTCCTCGTTGGCGATCGCGACATCGACCAGCGGCATCAGGGTGCTGATGACCTCGCCGGCCTTGGCGCCGCTCCACAGCTTCTTGCGGTAGTTGAGGTCGAAGGATACCGAGAGTCCGGCGGAGCGCGCCGCCACCAGGGATTCGCGGCAGACGGCGCAGGCCGATGCGCTGAGGGCCGGGGTGATGCCAGTGACATGATACCAGCTGGCCTTGGCGAATGCCGCTGCCCAGTCGACCTGGCCAGGCTGGATGAGGGCGGCGGACGCGCCGGCGCGGTCATAGATGACGTTCGAGGCGCGCTGGCTGGCGCCGGCCTCGAGGAAGTACACCCCCAGACGCTCGCCCTGGCGCAGGATGAAGCTGGTATCGACGCCGACCTTGCGCAGTTCGGCGATCGCCCAGTCGCCGAGGGGATTGGCTGGCATCGCCGAGACGAAGCGCGCCTGGTGCCCGAACTGCGCCAACGACACGGCGACATTGGCCTCGCCACCACCGAACGTGGCATCCAGCGAGGTCGCCTGGCTGAAGCGCTGGTATCCCGGGGTCTTGAGCCGCAGCATCAGCTCGCCGAAGGTGGTGATCACCGCCATGAGTAGTCTCTCCGTAGGTGAGGCAGCATAAAAACGGTCTTCCCTCCAGCAACCCGTGAGCGACCATGCGCGCAGATCCGAGCAGCTCCATGCCCTTCTCAGACCGCAATCTCGAGGACATGCGCCAGGAGATCGCCCGCTTCGCGGACGAACGCGACTGGCAGCAGTTCCACTCCCCCCGCAACCTCCTACTCGCCCTGATCAGCGAAGTCGGGGAGGCCGCCGAGATCGTGCGCTGGCAGGGCGACCGCGACCCGGTGGTGCCGCCGGAGAAGCACAGCGACTGGTCGGATGAGCTGGCCGACGTGATGATCCTGCTGATCCGGCTCGCCGACCGCAGCGGGGTCGATCTGACCGCCGCACTCGCCCGCAAGCTGGAGAAGGCGCGTGCCAAGTACCCGGTGGAACGTTTCAGGGGCTCGAACCGCAAGTACGACGAATCCTGAGTCCCGCGAATCCCGAGAACGCCAGGGCGTGGGCCGGTATTCTCTCTCGGTCATGCTGCTGTGTCGACCGTTTCCTCCCCATGCCGAGCAGGCGATAGGCCCACTGGCCGCCAGCATGGTGCTTGCACCTTGCCAGGCTCCCGATGGCCGCCTATGGTTCCTGGCTCACAGACCGCGGAAGCGATGCTGAGCATGCGCAAGCCCTCCCTCGAGACGCGCTCCGAGCTGCCATGGCTGATCGCCCTCATCGCCGCGGTGCTGGGCGGCTGGTACCTCTACAACCGGCAGGTGCTCGGCATCTATCCCCTGGATGCCAGCGAGCATGGAGCCTTCCATGTCATCACCTACGGCTCCGACCCTAATCCGTCGCGCGCGGGCCAGCTGAGCAAGTTCAACCAGTACTACCGCAAGGACAGCCTCAAGGTCTGCCTGGTCCCTGGGGGCAGCGATGGCAGCACCCTGATCACCACCAGCTGCGCCGGGACCGCACCGGATATCGTCGACGTCTACGATCAGGAGGACCTGCGCACCGACATCCGCAAGGGGCTCGCCCGGCCGCTGAACGAATACCTCAAGGCCTCACATATCGACCTCGAGGCGATCACCTGGCCGGCCAGGCTCGAGGCGCTGCGCCAGCCCAATCCCCGGTGGCGTCCCGGCGAGCCCCCGCTCGACCGCTACACCTATTATGCCGTGCCCAACAACATGGACGTGCCGGTGGTGTTCTTCAACGCCTCGCTCTACCAGCAGGTCAAGGCCGAGCACCTGCGCACCGGCCAGCCCATGCCGCCGGAACCATGGCTGAACTGGACCTGGTGGGACTATGCCGCGCTGGCGCGGTCGCTCGAACGCCGCAGCGACGACGGCCGCATCCTCAGCTTCGGTGCAACCGCCCCCAAGATCGAGCTGCTTGCCATCGAGATCGGCATGAGCATGCGCGGCGAGAACCGCGCACGCTTCGAGCACCTGAGCGCGCAGGAGCGCCACGATCTCCATCTCGGTGACCTGACCTGGGACCAATGCGTGTCGATCTACCAGCCAGACGAGCGCAGCGGTGGCGGCTACCGCCCCTTCCCCAACCGCGAGGGCCTGAGGCAGGCCCTCCAGTTCTGCTATGACCTGGTCGAGGTGCTGCATGGCGCACCGTCGTCCTCCGACCTCAACCAGGTAGCCAGCAGCACCAGCTACGGCTTCGAGGCCGGTTTCGGCCAGTTCACCTCGGGCATGCTCGCCATGCACACCACCGGCCGCTGGTTCCTCGGCCAGATCCGCGCCACCTGCGCCTTCGACTGGCGGCTGGTGCGCATGCCCCGCTGGGTCCCCCTCGATCAGTGGCAGAGCTGGCAGCAGCGCGGCCTGGCAGCGGACCAGCGCGATGGCGAATGGGGTGAACGCGAGCATCCCCTGCGCGGCTTCGGCCTGCCCCTGGGTGGACGGATGTCCTTCATCTCCTCGAGCTCGCGCGATCCGGCACGTGCGTTCAAGTTCCTCGAATACCTTGCCACCAACCAGGATTTCAACCGCATCCTGCTGGTCGAGGACGGCATGGGCGCCGACATGCACATCGCCCTGGACTACCTCGCGCATGGCGACCCGCTGTTCCCCGAGGAGGGCAGGAACCGCCCGGTCGAGCATGAGCTGGGCACCTTGGCGCGCCTCTATGCTCGGCCGCAATGGCCGTACACCAACCGCATGCTGGGCAGGGACCAGGCCTACCTCGACATGGACAGCGCCTTCAGCCAGCCGGAATGGCGCGAGCGCGCCTTCCAGAAGGGCGGAGTGCGCATCGACTATGCCGCCGCCTCGCGCCTGTTCACCGGCACCGCGCTCTCCAGCCCGGATGTCGGTGCCGCCCTCGCCGACCGACTGGTGGGCAAATTCGCCGACGGGCTGGCGCTCGGTCGCGCCCTTGATGCCGAACCGCAGGTCCAGGGGCCGAGCCGGGCCACGCTCGCGGCCCTGCTGACGCTGGGCGTGCTTATCGCCGCCCTCGGCGCCCGCCTGTGGCCGACGCGGAGGAGCGATGCCTGAGCAGGGCGGACGGCGGCAGCGCAACCAGCTGACCCATCTGCTGCGGGGACTGGCCTTCATCGGCCCGAACCTGGCGCTGTTCCTGGTCTTCACCCTGGGACCAGCGCTGTTCACCCTGGCCTTGGCATTCTTTCGCTGGGACCCCTTCGGCACTCCGGTGTTCGCCGGCTTCGAGAATTTCAACCGCCTGATGGCCGATGCCAGCTTCTGGTACTACCTCGGCAACACCCTGATCTTCATGCTCGGCCTGCCGATCTCGATCGCCGGTTCGCTGTTCCTGGCGGTGGTGCTCAGCCAGAAGCTGCGTGGAGTGCTCGCCTACCGCACCATCTTCTACCTGCCGACCATCACCAATGGCGTGGCGCTGTTCATGCTCTGGCGGGTGATGTACAACAAGGAATCCGGCCTGATCAACAGCCTGATCCTGCCGCTGCTGCAACTGCTCGGCGTGCATGGGCACGATGGCGCGCCGATCACCGCCCAGGGCATGCCTGACTGGCTCGCAGATGCCTGGACCATCCATGGCCACTCCATCTACCTGGCCAAGCCGGCGCTGATCATCATGAGCATCTGGATCTCGGTCGGAGGCGGGAACATGGTGCTCTACCTCGCCGCCCTGGCCGGGGTGCCCCCCGACCTCTATGAGGCTGCCGAGATCGATGGCGCCACGCGCTGGCAGCGCTTCTGGGACATCACCTGGCCGATGATCGCCCCGACCACCTTCTTCATCGTCGTCATCGGAACCATCGGTGGCCTGCAAGGCGGCTTCGAGATGGCCTATCTGATGACCCACGGCGGTCCCGAGGAATCGACCACCACGATCGGCTACTACATCTTCTCCAAGGCCTTCATCGACTTCGAGTTCGGCTATGCGGCGGCGATCTCCTTCGTGCTCTTCGCGGTCATCGTCCTGGTCACCATGCTCAACTGGCGCTTCGGCACCAGGGCGAGGGACTACTGATGGCCCACGGCACCCCTTCGCGGCTGCGCTCGTCCGCCAGCCATGCCTTCCTGCTCCTGTGCGGTGCGCTGATGATCCTGCCATTCCTGTGGATGCTCTCGACCTCGCTGAAGAGCGAATCGGAGGTCTTCGGCAGGAATCTCCTGCCGCAGGCCACCAGCCTGGGCGCTGAAGGGCAGCCGCTGCACACCCGCGATGGCCGCGAACTGACGCTCGCCGTCACGCACAAGGACAAGGATGGCCTTGACGCCCTCGATGCCAGCGGCCAGGTGGATTACCAGCGCGGTGGGCCGATCCTCCTGAGCAGCGGCAACCCCGACGCCTCGGGCTCGAAGGGCGATCGCGCGCGTATCCATACCCCGCACGGCGGGAGCGAGAACCTCAGCGACGATCTCGGCCTGCCCGTCCTCAACGCCCTGATCATGCGGGATGTCGAGCGCATCAACGCGTTGGGCGGATTGGCGCGCTTCCGCGATCCGCGCATCATGGGCAAATACGCCGAACCGGTGCTGGTGCCCCGCGATCTCGACCAGGGCCAGAATGAGGCGCTGGCGCGCAGCTGGTTCGGCCGCTACAGGAGCAGCTGGGATGCGATGCTGAAAGCGCGTTGGGGCAACCTGGTGCCGCTGATGCTCACTGCGCAGCTGCGCGATGCGTGGGCCGACAAGAGCGGCCAGGGCGAGGCCATCACGGTATCCGGACGCAAGATCCGCGACCCCCACGGCACCACTTCGACGACCTACTACCAGTATAAGGACCTCAGCTGGGGGGAGGTCGGCACGCCGGTACGCAACAATCTCCTCCCCACCGAGATCGTCGACGCGCGGGGCATGCCGCTCACCTACCAGCCCCCCTTCCCGGTCTACCTCTCCGACGACGATCCGCTCACCGATGCCTCCGGCAGCCCGCTCGTCGCCTTCGTCGGCGATGAGCGCGAACCGCGCAGGGTGGCAGGGCGCGAGATCCCGGTCGAAAGCCATGTGCGCCTGCTCGGCTCGAACTACCAGACGGTGCTCGCCGATCCGCAGATCAAGATGTCGCTGTTCGCATGGAACAGCGTGTTCATCTGCGTCTGCGTCGTCGCCCTGCAGCTGACCACCTCGTCGCTGGCGGCATTCGCCTTCGCCCGCCTGGAGTGGCCCTGGCGCGACCGCATCTTCATCGCCTACCTCGGAACGCTGATGATCCCGGGCGTGGTCACCCAGATACCCAACTACATCATCCTGCAGAAGCTCGGCTGGCTGAACACCTTCTGGGGGCTGATCGTACCGGCCTCGGCCTCGGCCTTCGGCACCTTCATGCTGCGCCAATACATGCTCACGCTACCGAAGGGGCTCGAGGAGGCGGCACGCATCGATGGCGCCGGGACGTTGCGCATCTGGTGGACCATCATCCTGCCGCTGTGCAAGCCCGCCCTCATCACCCTGGCCATCTTCACTTTCGCCACCACCTGGCAGAGCTTCACCTGGCCACTGGTCGTCGCGCCCGCTGAGGAGGTCCGAGTGCTGCCGGTGGCGCTGCGCAACTTCAGCAATGACCAGAAGACCGCCTACAACCTGCTGATGGCCGCATCGCTTATCATGATGGGGCCGATGATCCTGCTCTTCCTCTTCGGCCAGAAGTATTTCATCCGCGGCGTCCAGGTCGGCGGGATCAAGGGATGATCCGCCTGCAGCACCAGCCGTGCCCGCGCAGGCGGCGCCCGCCGCATATCATCATGGGTGGCGCACCCTCGCGGGAAGAGTACCCTCCCTCAGCGTTGGACGCCGTTTCGTGGCTTGCCGCCGGCGCCAGCGGGGACGCGGACCATGGCTGAGATCAGGCTGATCGATCTGGACAAGATCTACGACAATGGCTTCAAGGCCGTCAGGTCGATCAATCTGCACATCCGCGACCACGAGTTCATGGTCCTGGTCGGGCCCTCCGGCTGCGGCAAGACCACCACCCTGCGCATGATCGCCGGGCTCGAGGACATCACCTCGGGCGAGATCCGCATCGGTGAGCGGCGGGTGAACGATGTCGAGCCCAAGGATCGCGACATCGCCATGGTGTTCCAGAACTACGCGCTCTATCCGCATATGACCGTGTATGAGAACATGGCCTACGGCCTGACCCTGCGCAAGATGCCAAAGGCCCAGATCCTCGAGAAGGTCAATGCCGCGGCGACCATGCTCAATCTGCTCGATCACCTGCCCAAGCGCCCCAAGCAGCTGTCAGGCGGCCAGCGCCAGCGGGTCG
>PLEW01000162.1 GCA_003136555.1 Planctomycetota bacterium
TGGCAGATGAGAAAGGCAAATATTCTCAGCCACGCTTAAATTGGGGCAAAACGAGAGTTCCTGGTGGACAATCGCCACCCCGGCGCGTTGGGCGTCCAGCGGGGAATGAAAATGTCGCTTAACGCCTTCAATCAGCAAACTGCCCTCATCCGGCCGGTGAATGCCGGCAAGGATTTTGCCCAAGGTGCTTTTGCCCGCGCCGTTTTCGCCCATGAGCCCGTGGCAGGCTCCGGGCATTACGTCAAAACTCACGTCTTTGAGCGCGACCGTTCCCGGGAACCGCTTGCTGATGCCGCGAAAACCAACGGCGGGAATGGAAGTTTCGGCACTCAAGGGAATAGACCAGGCGGTTACAGTTTATGGATTAGGCGGCGGGGGCAATATCCTGGGTGGGGCCGCCGGCTCAAACGAATCCACCGGCACGGTGACGCGTTTGCCATTCGAATAGGACTCAATGGCCGCAAAAGCCAGTTGCAAGGCGCGGCGGCCGGCTCGCGCGCGGTGCGGCCGCCATGATCGTCGAGCATGCGTTCGACGGTGGCGAGGATGAGGGCGGTATCCTTCGCGATGTTGACCGCGAAGCTGGCGACGGTGTGGGCGGTGCCCAGCTCGAAGCGGAAATCGGTCTCGCCGATGAGGATGATGCGCGCGAGCGCTGGCGAACCGGCGAGCTGATTGAAGAAGGCGGCGCGGATGGCGCCCTGATCGATGCATAGCGAGGCGCGGTTGGGGCCGGCATCCAGATGCAGCACGCCGCTGGAGCAGGTGCGATGCAGCATCTTCAGCAGTTCGAGCAGATCGCGACCGTTGAGATGACCGTGGAAGCGCTCGTCGTCGGGCTGCAGATCGCAAGCGGTCATAGTGCGGTCCATGAGGTCAAGATCGTGGCCGGAGGCGGCGCGCTTCGCCGGCATACTATGGGGGCTTGGGCGGAAGTGCCATCCTCTTCCACAGCCGCGTGGAACATCAGTCTCGACACCAGGATGCACCTTAGCCCACCTGGGAGGCCCGGCGACTGCTGTGCCGGAGGGATGAGCGGGCATGCATGCGCGGCGGTGGCGCCACCCGCGATGCCGGCACGTCCAGGTGACCGGCGAGAATCGTTTGCGCCTGCCAGACCTGCCCCAAGGTGGCGGATCGAGGGCCGCCGATGAGCAAGATCCTGGCATTCGCAGGCAGCGCGCGCAGCGCATCATTCAACAAGCAGCTGATCCGGGTGGCGGTGACGGGTGCGCGCCTGGCCGGAGCCGAGGTCATGGTGGTCGATCTGCGCGATCTGCCGATGCCGATCTACGACGGTGATCTCGAGGCCAAGGAGGGGCTGCCGGCCAACGTCAAGGCGTTCAAGAACCTGCTCAAGAGCCATCAGGGCCTGCTGATCAGCTCGCCGGAGTACAACAGCTCGCTGCCCGCGCTGTTGAAGAACGCCATCGACTGGGCCTCCCGGACCGAGCCGGGCGAGGCGCCTCTGGCCTGCTTCGCCGGCAAGGTCGCCGGGCTGATGAGCGCCTCGCCGGGCGCCATCGGCGGCATGCGCTGCCTCGTCCATCTGCGCGCCATCCTCGGCAACATCAAGGTGCTGGTGGTGCCGGAGCAGGTGTCGGTGGGCAAGGCCCATGAGGCCTTCAACCCTGACGGCACGCTCCAGGATGCCAGGCTCCAGGCAGCAGTCGGCGAGATCGGTGCTGCCGTCGCACGGCTGACCGGGAAGCTGTACGGGTGAAGCCGGTCCTGATCGACATCATGATGTGCTGCGTTGCTGAACCCACGCTGAAGTCCTGGCTGGCGATGCGGCTGACCAGGCGCACGGACCAGCATATCCACCTCCAGGTCGACGTGGCCCAGGCGCTGGCGCAGGACCCGATCTGCTTCATGCATCCGGTAAGCGATTCCGAGGCCAAGGTGATCAAGGCCGACCTGGTGGGCGGCCTGCTGCTCGCCCGGCGCTCGATCGGCCGCATCGGCTTCACCGCCGAGCTGGTGCGCCTGGGCGGGTGCCGCGGCGACGAACGCCGCATCGCCGCCCTGCCATCCGTGGGTCTGGGCATCGCCGCCAACCTGGCGGTGCTGCACGCGCTGGGCATCGAGGATCTCGCCTCCAGCCCGCGCGGCGGCTACGGCTGGCGCCTGGAGAAGATCACCCAGCTGAGCGAGGGCGGCGACGCTCCGGCATCCTAGATCGCCCGGTCCGGCGGCAGGCCGTCGTATCGGGGTGAGGGACCCTCATGCAATGATAGGTTGAATCGGGGCAGGGCGTGGTACCATGCCGGGTGATGAGGGCGATAGGCCGACCGGCCACCGCCATGCGGGACATCCGAGCCGTGGGGGACCAATGTACGATGACCGCCAGCGTCGCACCAATCGCCATTACCGGCCGAGCCAGTCGTTCCCCGATGTCCTCTCGGGGATCATCGTGCTCGCCGCCATCGCCATCCTGCTGGGTGCGATGATAGCGACCTACAAGACCTTCGGCCACGGCTGAGCGCCGTACCGGGCGGCAGGCCGTGCTGGCTCAGGCCCCGTGGCATTTCTTGAACTTCTTGCCGCTGCCGCAGTGGCACGGATCATTGCGTCCCGGAGCGACAGCCTCGTTCTTGAACGGCTTCTGCGCCGGAATCCCGCCATCCTGGTAGTACCATCGGCCGTCGACGCGCGCGAAGGTGGACCGTTCACGATGCTGTTGCGGCTTGCCGGCAAGGACGAAGTGGGCGATGAACTCCACCGTGCCCCGCTCATCGGCTGGTCCGCCATCGACCACCTCCTTGATCTCGAGTCCGGTCCATTGCGATTTCGTCGCCCAGGCGGTCGCCGAGGCGCGATCGAATTCGCCTTGGCGGGTCGGATGATCGGTGGCGGCGATGTAATCGACCTGGTTGACCGCGTAGGCGGTGTAGCGGGAGCGCATCAGCGCTTCGGCGGTGGGGGGGAAGGCGGTGCCGGCGAGGAACGGTGAGCAGCAATCGCCGTAGCTCTTGCCGCTGGCGCACGGGCAGGCATCGCTGGCGGTGGGGATGGTCATGGTGTGCCTGCCTTCTGGCCGAGCTCGTTCGTCAGGGCCTCAATGTGTTCGGTCAACGCCAGCCACTCCGATTCGCAGCGCTCGAGGTCGTTGACGACCACCTCCAGGCGCTGCTGGAGTTCGGGCAGGTAGGTATCCGGCTGCTCGGAGAGCTGCTGGGTGATGGCGCGCTTCTGGCCATCGAGCGCCGAGACCTGCTTCTCGACCGTGCGCAGGCGGTTGCGCGCGCTGGACAGCCGGTCCTGGCGTTCGCGCCTGACCACGGAGGTGGGCGGCGAGCCTGCGGCGGTGGCTGCCGAGCGGCGCAGATCAGCCCCTTCGTCGCGCACCTCCTTCTCGATGCGGTAGACGTAGGCGCCGTAATCGTCCGGGTAGAGCGCGACGGTGCCATCGCGCACCTCGATGATCTGGGTCGCCACCAGCGAGACGAAGGTGCGGTCATGGCTGGTGAAGAACAGCGTGCCATTGTAGCCGCGCAGCGCCCGCGCCAGCGCCTCGACGGTCTCGAAGTCGAGGTGGTTGGTCGGTTCGTCGAGCAGCAGCACCGGATACTTGGCGAGCAGCAGGCCGGCCAGGCACAGGCGCGAGCGCTCCCCTCCCGACAGCACGGCGATGGTCTTGTCCACATCGTCGCCGCGGAACAGGAAGCATCCGGCCATGTCCAGGATGGCCTGGCTGGGGATGGTTGGTCCTGGACTGGAGCAGGCGGCCTTTTCGAGGTAGCGGTGGACGGTCACGGCAGGGTCCATGGCGGTGAAGACATGCTGGGCATAGGAGCCGATGCGCACCTCGTGCCCCCAGCGCATCTCCCCCGCCAGGGGCTTGAGCGCCCCGGCAAGGGTGCTCAGGAAGGTGGTCTTGCCCTGGCCGTTGTCGCCCAGGACCGCGACATGCTGCCCACGGTCGATATCGATGGAGATGCCCTTGGCGATGGTCTTGCCGGGATAGCCGATGGACAGATCGACCAGCCGCAGGGCGACGCCCTTGCGCGTCTCGACCGCGGGCATGGTTATCTTGACCGTGGCGAGGCTGTGCTCGACCTCGATCGGCTTGAGCCGTTCGAGCATCTTGACCTTCGAGGCGGCCTGGGTGGCCTTGGAGGCCTTGGCCTTGTTCTTGTCGACGAAGGTCTGGAGCTGCTTGCGGCGGATCTCGAGGTTGGCGTTGATCGCCGCCGCCTGCTCGCGCTGCTGCTCCTTGTATCCCAGGTAGTCCTCGACGTTGCCCGGGTAGAGGACGATCTCGCCGCGCTCGACCTCCATGGTCGAGGTGCAGGTCTTCTTGAGGAACTCGCGGTCATGCGACACGATCATGAACCCATAGGGGTAGTCGCAGAGGAACTCCTCGAGCAGCAGCAGGGTCTTGAGATCGAGGTAGTTGGTCGGTTCGTCGAGGATGAGGAAGTTCGGTTCGCGCAGCAGCATCGCGCACAGCTTGACGCGGGTCTGGAAGCCGCCCGACAGCGAGGCGATCGGGCGTGCGAGCAGGTCGTTCTTGAGCAGGAACCGGCCGGCGAGCTTGCCGCAGCGCCAGTCCTCCTGCTTCGAGTAGCGCATCAGGAACTGCAGCACGGTCTCGCCCGGCAGGAAGGAATCCTTCTGCTCGAGGTAGCTCAGCCTGAGGTCAGGATGCAGCGACACCTCGCCCGCATCGGCCTCCTCTTCGCCCAGGAGTATGCGGCAGAGGGTGGACTTGCCGGCGCCATTGCGGCCGATGACGCCGATCTTGTGGTCATCCTGGATCGCCACCTGGGCGCCATCGAAGATGACCGTGGCTCCATACTGCTTGTGCAGTTGGCTGATCTGGATGAGGGTCCTGGCCATGATGTCGGTATCGCCTAGCGCGCGGGGCGCAGCACGCTACGCCGTGAGGCCCGGTGAGCAACCAATGGATGCCCACGACGCGACGTGGGTGGGCCGGCGTGCTCCGGGCAGGATTCCTGCGCCAGCGCCTGGTGCGAGGCGCAAATCACCGAAGCGCGGCAGCTTGTGCCGATGGCCCTGGCGTCCGCGCTGCTGGCAGCGATCGGGATGCCGGGCGAGCGGAAGCGTCCAGCGTCAGGAGCCCGAGCGCGTGCCCAGCTCACCCCAGCGAGCATAGAGGTCGTCGACCACCTGCTGGGCAGCCGCCAGGGCGTTGCAGGCCTCGGCGAGCAGGCCCGTATCGGCCGCCACCTCCGGCAGGGCCACCCGCTCATGCGCACGCTCCAAGGCCGCCTCGGCCAGCGCGATCCTGGCCTCCATGCCTTCGAACTCGCGCCGTTCCTTGGGATTCAGGCCCTTCGCGGCGCTGGTGCGTGCCGTTCCGCCGGAAGCTCCTGCGGAGCGTGCCGGCGTGCGCGCCTGCTGCTCGCGGCTGACCACCGCCTCCCATTGCGCATAGTCGGCCACCAAGCGCGCCCCCCCGGCGCCATCCAGGGCGAGCAGCTGGTTGGACACCCGATCGAGCAGGTAGCGGTCATGGGTGACCAGCACCAGGGCGCCGGGGAAGTCGCTGAGGCTCTCCTCGAGCACCTCCAGCGACGGGATGTCGAGATCATTGGTCGGTTCGTCGAGCAGCAGCACATCCGCCGGCTTGAGCATCAGGTTGGCGATCAGGATGCGCGCCTGCTCGCCGCCGGAGAGCTTGCCGACCTCGACATCCAGCTGTTCCGGCCGGAAGAGGAAGCGCTTGGCCCAGGCGGCCAGGTGCATGGGCCGGCCGCGGAAGTACACCGTCTCGCCGGTGGGGCATAGCGCACGGCGCAGCGATTGCGCCGGATTGATGGAATCGCGATGCTGCTCGAAGACCACCACGCGCAATTCATGCGCGCGCTTGATCGTCCCGCTGTCGCTCGCCAGCTCCCCGGTGATCAGGCGCATCAGCGTGCTCTTGCCGCTGCCGTTCAGGCCGAGCAGGCCGAGCTTGCTGCCGGGCGAGAGGGTGAGCGTGACGTCGCTGAACAGCGCTCGGCCGCCCATGCTCTTGCCGATCTCGGTGAGCACCACCAGGTCATTGGTGGTGCGCCCCGAGGCGGTGAAGGAGATCGCGGCGCTGCGGTTCTGGGCATTGCGGTAGGACAGTTCGGCGAGGTCGTCGATCATGCGCCCGGCCTGATCGCGGCGCGCCTGCGATTTGGTGGTCTGCGCCTTGGCGCCGCGCCGCAGCCATTCGATGGCGCGGCGCACCTTGTTGTCGAGCACCTGCTGCTGCTTGGCCTGGCCGGCGAGGAAGTCGGCGCGCTTCTCGAGGAAGTCGCTGTAGGTGCCGCTGACGCTGAAATAGCCGTCGGGATAGGCGCGGTTGAGCTCGATGATGCGGGTGCAGGCGCGCTCGAGGAAGGAACGGTCGTGGCTGACGATGATGGAGGTGAAGGTGGCGTTGACGAGGATGCGCTCCAGCCACCAGATGCCCTCAAGGTCGAGGTGGTTGGTCGGCTCGTCCATCAGCAGCAGATCGGGCTCCTGGATCAGGGCGCAGGCGATCGCCAGGCGCTTGCGCCAGCCGCCCGAGAGCTTTGCCACCGGCCGATCGGCCTGCTCATCGGCGATGAAGCCGAGGCGCTCGAGGGTGGCGGTGATGCGCGCATCCCGCAGGTGCTCCTCCAGATGGTGCTCTGAGAGCACCCCTTCGAGCGCGGTGCGCGGCGTCTGCTCGGGGTTGAAGCGGTCATCCTGGGCGAGGTAGACCAGGTGGGTGCCCTTTGCCACCGCGCGCTCGCCGTCGTTTGCCGCCTCCAGCCCGGCGAGGATGCGCAGCAGGGTCGATTTGCCCGATCCGTTTGGGCCGACCAGGCCGACGCGCTCGCCTTCGTGGATGGCGAAGCTCAGATCCTCGAACAGCGGACGGGCATCGAATGCCTTGGCAAGGCCATGGCAGCTGAGAAGGACGGACATGGCGCAACCTCGCGGGAGCGCCAGCTTCGGAAGGCCGGCACAAGTGCAATGGCAGTGCTCGCGCTCCGGATGGCGCCCCGGATCACTACCGCCGGCGTGCGGCGCGCCGCTCGGCGAGCGCCTGGATGATGATGTCTCGCCAGGCATCGCTCAGCGGGCCCTCCCCGGTCACCACCACGAAGCAGGCGGCCTTGTCGAGCAGGCGGTTGAGGCTGTCGTCATCGCCGACCTCGGTACGGGGGTCGAGGTAGCGGGCCAGGGTGACCTGCGAGACCTCGGCATCCTGCGCCCACTCCGCGGGGGCGATGCCGCGCAGCTCCATGAGCGGTGCCAGCAGGCGTACGGTGTGCAGCATCTGTGAGCTGAGCATGATCGATCTCGCGCGGTTCGGCCATGCAGCCTAGGTCGCGCTGGCCGCCGGCCAACCCGAAACGCGGTCCCGCCTGGAGGCGGCCTGGACGGTGTTTCCTTCCTTCCGGAGGGCGGCACCATTGGCAGCCATGAACGCCGCCGCCACGCGTTTCAGCGCAGTGATGGTCGACGGTCCGGGGACCCCGGCGCGCCTGCAGGAGCTCGATGCCAGCCGCCTGCCGGATGACGAGGTGCTGGTCGCCGTCAGCCATTCCGGGCTGAACTACAAGGATGCCCTGGCCGTCACCGGCACCGGGGCGGTGGTGCGCAGCTTTCCCATGATCACCGGCATCGACCTGGCCGGGCGGGTGCTGTCGTCACGCTCGCCGCAGCTCGCCGCCGGCGACCTGGTCTTCGCCACCGGGCATGGCCTGGGCGAGGAGCGCTTCGGTGGGCATGCGACCCTGGCGTGCCTGCCGCAGGCCTGGTTGGCCAAGGTGCCGGCAGCCGTCGATCCCGGCTGGGTGATGGGGCTGGGCACCGCAGGGCTGACCGCGGCGCTGGCGGTGGAGGCGCTGATCGATCACGGCGTGCGGCCGGGCGACCGCCCGGTGGTGGTCAGCGGTGCCGGCGGCGGGGTCGGCTTGGCGGCCGTGGCCTTCTTCGCCGTCTTCTTGGCAGCCGTNNGGCGGGGTCGGCAGCATCAGCGTCCTGCTGCTGGCGGCCGCGGGATACCGGGTCGCGGCGGTGAGCGGCCGGTCGGCGCTCGCGCCCTGGCTCGCCACCCTGGGCGCCACCGCCGTGCATCCCCGCGAGCTGCTCCTGGGCGATGCCGTGCGCCCGTTGGCCAGCCAGCGCTGGGCCGGAGGCATCGATGTGGTCGGGGGGGCGCTCCTGGCCGGGATGATCAGCGCCATCGCCGTTGGCGGCTGCGTGGCTGCATGCGGCCTGGCTGGCGGAGCCGAGCTGCCGACCACCGTGCTGCCCTTCATCCTACGCGGCGTGGCGCTGGTGGGCATCGAATCGGTGCGCGCCTCGGATGCGCGCCGCGGACGCGCCTGGGCGCGCCTGGCTGCGGCGCTGCCGCCTGGCCGCCTGGCCGGCCTCATCCGCGAGGAGCCGCTCGCAGCGGTGCCGCACCTGGCTGGCGAGCTGCTCGCCGGGCAGGTGCAGGGCCGCATCGTGGTGCGCGTCTCCGGCTGAGCTGGCGCGCCCGACCACGTTCGGCCGCTTGCCGGACCGATCTCAGGTGCCGGTGGCCGGCGCAGCGCGCTCGATCGACAGCAGGGTGCCATCGGCAAAGGCGACCACCACATAGCGTGCGCCCGACGCGTCGGTGAACTCGGCGCTGTAGCGGATGCGGCCTTTGCGATTCACCTTCTGAAGATGCACCAGGGCGGCGCCGCCCGCAGCCGCGGCGAAGGTGCTCTGCACCTCGTCCGGCACGTCGGAACGGGAGATCGGGACCCAGGTCGTCGCGCTCGGCCGTGCGCTGCCTGCGGCCTCACCGGCACGGGCGGCGACACCGGGCAGCATGATGGCGCCAAGGATCAGCAGGATGAGGGGTAGGCGCATGTGACGAGGACGCACAGGCGTCGACGATGCTTACGCCAGGTCGCACAGCGCGAAGGCCCCAAGCGGGCTCTGGCGCTGCGGGCTGACGCTCAGCCGGCTCCGGCGACGCTGGCCGAACGCCGGCATCCGGCGAAGACATCCTCGCCACGCGCCCAGCGCGCCGCCGCATCGGGCGTATCGATGGCGCGCAGCACCGCGCCATGCATTTCGTAGAGCCGTCCGTCCTTGCCTGCGGCCTCAACCGCGATGGCGACGCCATGCAGGACGGCATTGGCCGCCATGTGCGCATAGGAGTCGATGGGCGGCGCCGGCTGGGCGAGATCGACATACTTCTCCTGGCAGGCGGCGCGGTCCAGCGAGTGGTAGCCGCGGCAGACGATCGGTCGCCAGTCGTAGATCGAGCAGCCGCCGTCCTGCGCGAGGAAGGCGCACGGCAGGCGGGCCTCGAGATAGGCGCGAATGGTCGGCAGGCCCTCGATGCGCTCGACCCGCTGGGCGACGACCTGGCGGATCTGCGCCAGCCAGGCATCCGGATAGGCCTCACGCAGGGCATCGGCGATGCCGATCGCCTCCGGTCCGCTGACGCGCACCTGCTGGTGGCAGCACCACGAACAGCCCTTGCCGCAGGCGTAGGAGGCGCGCGCCGGGCTCGCCTGCATCAGGTTCTCGGTCAGGCGGAAGGCGTCGGCGACGATGCGGTCGCTGAGCGTTCCCGGTTCAGCGGTTGCACGCAGGGTGCTGGCGGTATTGCCGATCTGGCGATCGCGGGTGCGGGCATAGACCTGCAGCAGGCCGCTCTTGAGCTCCTCGCTCATGCCCGCCGGGGCATGAGCCATCAGCGCATCGGCGCCGGCGGCATCATCGGAAGGGGCAGGGGTGGTCATGGCGCTCTGCCGGCAGCGTAGCGTCGATCGGGCGCAGGGCAGCGGAAATGCGCCGCTTGCCCCCGAGCGCGCCGGGGCGTAGGGCGGATGGTTGCCGAGCCCCGGCTCTCCGCTGCTTGTTGATCTCCGCCGGCCTCTACGGTTGAAGCGAGCACGACACCGGGAGCACGTCATGGCCATCGTCCCCACCGCGCCCCTGACCGCGCTCCTGCTGCTGTGCGCCTGGTCTGCTCAGGCCGGCGAGGCGGTGCCCGATGCGACGGCCACCCGCAGCCATATCGATCGCCTGCTCGGCGGCCATGGCACCGTGCAGCAGCCCGGCACCCTCGGCCTGCTGCATGACGCGGTGCAGCTGGCGATCACCGTCGGCGCGCCCGCCTACAACAACGGCGATCTGCGCGGCTGCAGCGACTTCTATGCCACCACCGCATCGTCGCTGATCACCGCCCTGGGCGACGGCAAGTCGGCCAGCCCGGCCGCGCTGCTTGGGCTCGCCGATCTGCGCGCCGCCATGCACCGCGGGGGATCGGGGGACGACCCCCAGCGCCGGGCCTGGGCGATGCGCCTGGCCTTCGACCAGATCTCGGTCTCCTGGTCGCTGCTCATCCAGCACGGCGAGCAGCTCGGCAAGCTCGGGGCCGAGTACTTCCATCGCGGGGACTACGACGATGCCGAAGTCGCGTATGGCGAGACGCAGCAGGATTTCGAGGAGGTGCGCGGTGAGAGCCTGCCGGGCTCCGCCGCCGCGCTGCGGCTTTCACACCTGCTGCACGCCCAGGCGCTGCTCGAGCAAGGGCGCTTCGCGCCGGCGGCGGCGCTGGTGGCCGGCCATTGCGATGCGATCCTCGAGCTGCGCAAGGTGGACATCGACCTGCATGCGCTCTACGGCAACACCCTCGATCTCGATCGCACCCTGCTCGACCTCGAGCGCGCCGCAGACGATCAGGCGCGCGATGCCGATCTGCGCTTCCTCTTCGGCTACCAGCTGTGGTTCTGCGGCCGGCACGAAGAGGCGCAGCGGCAGTTCGCCCAGACCCTGGCGCTCAAGCCGAGGCACCCGGCCGCGCTGCTGTTCCAGGCCCAGAGCGAGACCTCGGTAACCCCCGTGGTGCCCTGAGGCGCCGGCTACTTGGTCGCGGTGTGCGACTTGCCGTCACCAGGCATAGTGTGCTCGATGAACCACTCACGCCATTTGGCGACCGGCCCCTTGCGGTCGCTGGCCCCCAGTGCGGGGTCGTAGCCGAGGCCGTCCTTGACCGCGACCGCCAACGGCGCGAAGGCGATCGCCCGCAGCGAGGGCTCCTCGTCGTCGAGCAGGGCGACCAGCGCCTGGAAGGTCACGCTGTCATCGTGGAAGTTCCCCAGAAGCGGCAGGGCCGCAGCGGTCGCCAAGCCGCTGGCCGCCAGCGCGCGGTCCTCCGCGGTCGCCTTCTTCTTGGTGGCGATGCGGCCGAGCTCGAGCTGCGCCGCCGCATAGCGCCAGTCAGCGGCCACCGTCAGGGCCTTGAGGGCGGCGGCTCGGACGTTGGCGTGCTTGTCGTCGGCGAGACGCACCAGCCCATCCACGGTTTCATCGCCGGAGAACAGGCATTTGCTGCAGGCGATGGCCGCCAGCTCGCGCACCGCGGAGCTGTCCGAGCGCATCGCCAGGCTGATCACCGTGCCCGCCTGCGGGCCGCCGATGCGCAGCAGCTCGTTCCAGCATTCGCTCCTGGCGAACAGCTCGGTGGCCTTCTTGGCGAGCGAATACTGGCGCAGGAACTTCTCCTCATCGGCCTGGAGCGGCAGCTGCTTGTGCCGCAGGCTGTCGATCCAGCGCACCATGTCCGCCCTGACATCGAGGTTGTCGACGATGTTGACGTGGCCCTTGCCGCTGAGCTCGCGGTAGACGTAGTGGTAGTGCGCCTGCAGCAGATGGAGGCGAGCCGTGCGCGAGCCATCCACCGCGTTGGCATCGTCCTGGTCGCCATGGACCATATAGTACTCGGTGACATTGGGCGCCTCCTTGAGCGCCACCGGATCGAGGCCCGGCCCGGCATAACGCACGATGCCGCTGATGATGTCGAGGTGCTTGGCGCCGAATCTGGTCACCCACCACGAACCGTTCGAATGGCCGACGATGAAGACCCTGCGCTTGTCGATCGGATAGGTGGCGAGCAGCCAATCGTAGGTCTTCAGCACCTCGCTCTCGTCGTCGTCGGCCCAGCCGGCGCCCTTGGACTTCAGGCCGATGACGACGTAGTTGCCGGCAAGGCCGAGATGGGCGACGGTCTCATGCACCCAGTTGACCACGTGGGTCTCGTTGCCGTTCATGCCATGGAAGCAGAGGATGAGCCCGAGCTCACGCCGCTCCGGCAGCTTGTCCGGGGTGAACATCAGGTACTTCATGATGAAGGCCTTGGTCTTGGGCAGCTTGAGCTCGTCCTCGACCTTGCCGGTCTTGGCCGGCTTGGGGTAGTCGCTCCAGTCGAGTGGCGGCTCGATCAGGCCGCCAAATTCGTTGAGTGTGCCATTGCCGGTGGCGGCGTGCAGGGCCATGGTCGGGGCCATGAGCGCGATGATCAGCAGCAGGACGCGGGCCATGGAATATCCTCGGGGGGCGGCGCGGACATCAAGGAAGGGGCTATTTCTTCTCGGGCGCAGGCGGCGCGAAGAGGGCGAGATACCAGCTCTTCCAGCGCGCCACCGGCTCGTGACGCGCGGACAGGGGGGCATCGGGGCGGTAGCCGAACGCGGTGGCGGGCTTGGCCGGCGAGTTCACCAGTCCGGACAGCCCGGCGGTGCGCAGATCCTGATCCTCGTCCTCGAGCAGGTGGATCATCAATTCATAGACCAGCTGGTTGTCCGGCCCGGGCGAGGAGCGGAAGCTGAGCGAGCGGACCAGGCGGTCGGCGACCAGCAGGCGGTCGTCGCGCGGATGGTTCCTGGTGCCGGCGAACAGGCAGAGCGCCACCAGGGCTTCCTGGTCGTTCCAGTCGGCGACCTTCAGCAGCGAGGACAGCGCCGCCTGGCGGACCGCGTCGTCGCGGTCGTCGAGGCTCTGCGCCAGCAGCGCTGAGACCCCGGGCGAGCAGATGGTGCGCGCCAGCAGTCCGGCGGCGCTGGCGCGCACCGGAGCGGCGCGCGCATGCAGGCAGCGCACCAGCACGCGCTCGGCCGGCACTCCGCCGATGCGCAGCAGGGTCGCGGCCCCGGCGGGGGTCTGGATCAGGCGATCGGCATCCTCGCTCCTGGTGAAGGCGGCGAGCGCCTTGCGGTCATCCTCTGCCAATGCCGCGCCCTTGGCGCGCTGGCGCTCGACCCAGGAGGCGAAATCGCGGCGCGTGCGCTCGTCATCGAAGACGTTGTGGGCGACGCCGGGATATTCGCGATAGACGAAGCGGTAGCCGAGGCTGCGCAGGCTGGTCACCGCGGCGCGCGACGACTTGACGTTGACGTCACGGTCATCGGTGCCGTGGACGACGTAGAATTCCGGTGCGGTGTCGGCGGCATCCGGGACCTTATGCAGGTCGAAGCCGCCGCCATTGCACAGGGTCACCACGCCAGCCACCAGGTCGAGGTGGCGCGAGCTGAAGAAGTTGACGAACCAGCCGCCATTGGAGACGCCTTGCAGGACGATGCGGCGGGTGTCGATGGGGTAGCTGTGGCGCGCCCATTCGATGAAGGCCAGCACCCGCGGCTCGTCCGCCGCCTCCCAGTTCTTGCCCTGCGATTTCAGGCTCGCGACCACGAATTCGCCGCTCGCGCCGCTGGCGCGCAGGGCCTCGAGCATGGGGTCGGCGAGCCAGCGCTCATCGCCGCCCGCGCCATGGAAGCAGAGCGCCAGGCCGAGCCGGGCATCCGAGCTGGGGGCGTGCGGCGCGCGCAGGGTGTAGCGCATCACCGACAGGCCGCTGTCGTCGTACACTTCGCCGTCGCGGCTGTCGATGGAGAGCGGCGATGGGGCGGGATGGGAGGGTGTGGCGGTGCGCGCTGCGCCGGCGAGCGCCTGATTCGGCGACGGGACGGTGGCGATCGCCGCCGCCTCGCCGGCGGGGGCGTCGGCGATCTCCTGCGGTATTCTCGTTCGCGACAGATCGCCCTGGTCATCGCCACGGCCGTTCTCCGGCGACCGCTCAGCCATCGCCTTGGTCGCCGGCGCGGCGTCGGCATGGGTCGTGGATGCGGTCCTGGACGGCGTCCCGCTCGTCGCCGGGACCTGCGCCAGGCTGCCGGGCAGGGTGGTGGACGCCTGCGCGGCCTCGCGTGCATGCGCCTCGCCGCGCAGACGGTCGATCAGCACCCAGGCGCAGCCTGCCATCAGGACCGCGGCCGCCACCGGCAGCCAGCGCCAGGGGCGAGAGTGGCGGCGCCGGGCGAGGCGGGCGGTGGGGCGCACCTCCAGCTCGGCGGCGGCGGCCACCAGCGCCCCCTGGGCGAACAGCTCGTAGAGCTCGCACTCGCGCTCGGCGATGCGGTACAGCCGTCCGACCAGCTGGGGGTCGGCGTCGAGGGCGGCGCGCAGCTGCTGGCATTGCTCCGGGCTGGCCTGCCCGGCGAGGTAGCGCTCGATCAGCTCGTCAGTCATCTCCGCCCCCAGCCGCCGGGGCGTCGCTGGCGAGGCGACGTCCGACGCACGCCTCCAGGGTCCTGCGCGCGCGGCTGATCACCATGTCCACGGCATTGGTCTTCATCCCCACCCGTTCGGCGATCTCCTTGGAGGATTGCCGATCGCTGTATTTCAGGTCGAGGATGGAGCGTGCCCGCACACTCAGCCGTTCCATGCACAGCCTCAGGGCCGCCAGCCTGGTGGGCTGGTAGTCGGGGTCGATGAGGCGCACCTCGGCGCGGGCGGCATGCAGGTCCAGCTGGTCGAGCAGGGCGCCATCGATGGGCACCATGGCATGGCGGGCCGAGCGGTAGTGGCGGAACAGCAGATGGCGGGCGATGCCGCGCAGCCAGGCGCCGAACGGCTTGCTCGGATCGTAGTTGCCCTGGCTCTCGAGCGCCTGGTGGAAGACCTCCTGGACGAGGTCCTCCGAAACCGAACGGTCGCCGGTGGCGGCCAGGAAGTAGGCCGTCAGCCAGCGCTGGTTCTGCTCGACGATGGCGCGCGTCCAGGGTGAATCCGATGCGGGCATGATGGGGATTTTGCCTCCTGGCCGCCTAACCTGACACGGCAAAGCGCCGGGATGGCCGGTAGGAGGCTCACGCTGGGTGAGGCGGTGGCGGGCCGGCCGGCTGTTGGCGGCGCGCGCCTCCCCCTAGGCTTGCGCGCATGCCCATGGCCCATCCGCTCGTCGCCGCTGCTCGCGCCTTGACCGCCGATCTCGCCGACCTGCGCTTCTCCCCCCCGGTGACGCATGTCTACAATCCCCTGATCTATGCCTGGCCGCTGCACCAGGCCTACCTCAAGCGGTTTGGCGGCGGCCCCAAGGCGGTGGTCTTCCTCGGCATGAATCCCGGCCCCTTCGGCATGGCGCAGACCGGGGTGCCCTTCGGCGAGGTTGCGGCCGTGCGCACCTGGATGGGCCTGGAGGGTACCGTCGACAGCCCGGCCCATGCACATCCCAAACGCCCCATCAGCGGCCTGGATTGCCGTCGCAGCGAGGTCAGCGGCCGCCGGCTCTGGGGCCTGTTCGCCCAGCGTTTCGGCACACCCGAACGCTTCTTCCGCGAGCATTTCGTCACCAACTACTGCCCGCTGGTATTCATGGAGGCGAGCGGCAAGAACCGCACGCCAGACCAGCTGCCGAAGCCGGAGGGCGCGGCCGTCGCCCTGGCGTGCGACCGTCATCTGGCGCGCCTGGTGGCTGCGCTCGAGCCCGCCGTGGTGGTCGGCATCGGACGCTTCGCCGCTGCGTGCGCCACCAGGGTGCTCGAGGGCAGCCGGGTCACCATCGCCACGGTGCCCCATCCCAGCCCGGCGAATCCGGCGGCAAACAAGGATTGGGCGGGGTTGGCAACCGCGGCCCTGGAGCAGCAGGGGGTGTGGGGCGGCGCCCACCGACCGCCGGCCGGCACCGGCACCCCAGGAGTCTGAAGCGGCCGAGGGCTGCCCATGTCTCAGCCCGCGGAAAACAACCCAAATAAAGCTGCGGCAGATGGTTATGTAGCATGCGCACGGCCCCCATGAGGCGCGGGGCTCAGCGGTCCTCCACGCGGGCATGCGGATTTCCGCACCGCCTCGGGTGGCGTGGATGCCGGCCAGGGAATGGAACCGGCGCGGGTCGGGCGGACGGTGCGGTCAGGTCCGTGGTCGGATCGGCCCTGCCCGGAGGATGGATTTATCTTGCCAAGTGGATTTGCCCTATAACCTCCTCCTCCCCACCCATGTACAGGCTGGCTGTCAGTCTGGACCTCTGGGGGCTGCAACGCGGAGACAAGCCCGTCCGCGCTGCGCGGTGCCGCTGAAATGCATCCTGACTCGTGCAGGACGCATCCCGGCGACCACCAAGTTCCAGGGCCCACCGCAGCACCTCGTGCTGGCTCTGACCTCGGTCGGAGTGGGAGCGCATTGTGAAAGAGAAGATCAAAATCCGTCTCGAGGCGTACGACCATCGTATCCTCGACAAGGCAGCCCAGGACATCGTGGATACCGCCAAGCGCACCGGCGCGAAGGTGGCAGGTCCGATTCCGCTGCCCACCCATATCGAGCGCTTCACCGTCCAGCGCTCGCCCCACATCGACAAGAAGTCGCGTGAGCAGTTCGAACTGCGCACCCACGCTCGGATCATCGAGATCCTCGAGCCGACGGCGAAGACCAACGATGTCTTCTCGAAAGTCGACGTGCCCGCCGGCGTCGACATCACCATCAAGCAGACGGTGAGGTAAGCCATGTCCGTAGCCCTGTACGGCACCAAGGTCGGCATGACCCGGGTCTTCGACGGCGACGTCGCGGTTCCGGTGACCGTCATCGAGGTCCTGTCCAACGACATCATCGAGGTCAAGGCCGCCGCCAAGGACGGCCAGACCGCAGTCAAGGTCGCGGTCGGTCGCAAGCGCAACAAGACCAGCAAGCCGCTGGCCGGCGAGTACAAGAAGGCCGACGTCGCGCCCCGCCTGTTCCTGCGCGAGATTCCGGTTCCCGCCGGCGTCAAGCAGGAGGACGTCAAGCTCGGCACCAAGCTCCAGGTCACCCTGCTCGATGCCACCAAGCTGGTATCGATCACCGGGCAGACCAAGGGCCGCGGCTTCACCGGCGTGATGAAGCGCCACAATTTCAGCGGCCACAAGATGACCCACGGTTCGATGAGCCATCGCGGTCCCGGTTCGATCGGCTGCCGCATGGACCCGGGCCGGGTGTTCAAGAACATGCGCATGGCCGGCCATTACGGCGATGAGCAGGTGACCATCCGCAATCTCAAGATCGTCAACATCGACGCCGAGAGCAATCTGCTGGTGATCAAGGGCGCGATTCCCGGACCCAACGGCGGCCTTGTCGCCATCAAGCAGGGTTAAGCCATGACCGAGATCAACGTCTACAATGCGGCAGGGGTCGTCACCGGGACGGTGACCATCGACCCGGCGATCTTCGACAAGACCGTGCGGCGGGCGCTGCTCAAGGAGGCGCTCATCGCCCACTTGGCCAGCCAGCGGCAGGGTACGCACAAAACCAAGAAGCGCGGCGAGGTGGCCGGCGGCGGCAAGAAGCCGTGGCGACAGAAGGGCACCGGCCGTGCACGCCAGGGCTCGACGCGCTCACCGCAGTGGGTCGGTGGCGGACACGCCAAGACCATCACCCCGCGCGACTACTCCTACCAGCTCCCAGCGCAGCAGCGCCGCCTTGCCCTGCTGAGCGGACTGCGCTACCGGCTCGAGAAGGGCGGCATCTCGGCGGTCGAGGGCCTCGATCTGCCCAAGCCGAGCACCAAGACGGTGTCGGCCTTCCTGACCAAGATCGGACTGCGCGGCAAGGGCACCCTGGTGGTGAGCGAAGGCGCCCAGGCCAACCTCTACCTGAGCGCGCGCAACATCCCGCGCCTGGCGGTCTCCGAGCGGCGCAATCTCAACGCCGGCACGGTGCTCCAGCACGCGCATCTGATCTTCACCCGCGCCTCCCTCGATGCCCTGGTCAACGAGGTCAAGAGCCAGAAGGATAGCGCATGAACCCCTACGAGATCATCCGCCGGCCGCACGTCTCCGAGAAGTCGGTGCACCTGCAGAACAAGATCGGCGCCTACACCTTCGATGTCCATCCGCACGCCAACAAGGTGCAGATCAAGGAAGCGATCAAGTCGCTGTGGAAGGTCGATGTCGTCGCCGTCAACACCCTGAATGTGCGTGGCAAGCCCCGGCGCATGCGCAACACTAAGCAGCAGGGTCTCACCGCCGCGTGGAAGAAGGCGATCGTACGCCTGGCTGCCGGCCAGAAGATCGAGGGAGTCTGACATGGCCTACCGCAAATTGAACACTTCGAGCCCGGGTGCGCGCCACGCCACCATCCCGGATTTCGCCGAGATCACCAAGGGCAAGCCCGAGAAGAGCCTGCTGATCAAGCTCAAGTACCATGCCGGCCACAACAGCCAGGGCCGCATCACCTGCTGGCACAAGGGCGACCGCCATGCCCGCCAGTACCGCATCGTCGACTTCAAGCGCAACAAGATCGATATCGTCGGCACCATCGCGGCGATCGAATACGACCCGAACCGCAACTGCCGCATCGCCCTGGTCCAGTACAGCAACGGCGACAAGGGCTACATCCTCGCCGCCAAGGACCTCGAGGTCGGCGCCAAGGTCACCAGCTCGAGCGCAGCCGGCGAGCCGAACATCGGCAACGCGATGGAGCTGCGCTACATCCCCCAGGGCCTCAACGTCCACAACGTCGAGCTCCAGCCCGGCAAGGGCGGACAGCTGGCGCGTTCCGCCGGGACCTTCGCCCGCCTGATGGCGATCGACGGCGAGTTCGCCATCCTCGCCCTGCCCTCAGGCGAGCTGCGCCGGGTCACCGCCCGCGCCCGCGCCACCATCGGCGAGATCGGCAATGCCGACGCCAATGTGCGCAACATCGGCAAGGCCGGGCGCAACCGCTGGAAGGGCATCCGCCCGACCGTGCGCGGCAACGCCATGAACCCGGTCGCCCATCCCCTGGGTGGTGGCGAAGGCCACACCAATGGCGGGCGCCAGCACTGCACGCCCTGGGGTGTGGTAGAGGGCACCAAGACCCGGCGCAAGAAGAACCGCAACAATGTGTTCATCATCCGCCGCCGCGATGGCAAGACGCTGACCGCACAGCATAGGACCAGCCCATGAGCCGTAGTTCCCGCAAAGGTCCCTACCTGGACATCAAGCTGATCGGCAAGGTCGAGAAGCAGAAGCAGTCNNGGCAAGTCCTTCATCCAGGTGTTCATCACCGACAACATGGTCGGCCACAAGCTTGGCGAATTCGCCGTGACGCGCACGTTCCGCGGTCATGGTGGCACCAAGAAGGAAGCCGCTCCGGCGGCGGGAGCCTAAGTCATGGCTGGAATCGAATTCAGGGCCCTGCAGCGCAACGCGCGCATCAGCCCGACCAAGGTCCGCCCATCCGCGGCGCTGATCCGCGGCAAGCGCGTCGAAGAGGCGCTCAACCTGCTGCGCTTCCAGGTGCGTCGCGGCTCGACGGTCGTGCGCAAGGTGCTCGAGAGCGCAGTCGCCAACGCCTCGAGCGTCGGCGGTGTCGACCCGATGGAGCTCACTGTGACCGATGCCCGGGTCGACCCGGGATTCACCATCCGCCGCTTCCGCTGCGCGGCGCGGGGCCGCGCAGCAGCGCGCGCCAAGAAATGCAGCCATGTGACCATCGCGGTCGCGAAGATCTAAGCGAGCGAAAGAACGACCTATGGGCCACAAGATCAATCCCCTCGGCTTCCGCATCGGCATCACCGAGCCCCACCGCTCGATCTGGTATGCCAAAGGCCGGCGCTACAGCCAGCTGGTGGTCCAGGACCACAAGATCCGCGAGTACCTCAAGAACCGCTTCGTCTCCGCCGCGGTGGAGAAGATCCTCATAGAGCGCAAGGCTGACCGCATGGTCATCACCTTGTTCGCCGGCCGCCCCGGGGTGATCATCGGCAAGCGCGGCGCCGAGATCGATTCGCTGACCAAGACCCTGGAGGAGATCGCCGGGCAGAGCGTCAAGGTCAACATCCAGGAAGTGCGCAAGCCCGACGTGTGCGCCCAGCTGGTGGCCGAGAACGTCGCCGAGCAGCTGGTCCGCCGCGGATCGTTCCGCCGCGCGATGAAGCGCGCGGTCGAGAACGCCATGCGCGAAGGCGCCAAGGGCTGCAACGTCAAGATCTCAGGCCGCCTCGGCGGTGCCGAGATCGCGCGTGTCGAGAACGACATGCAGGGCAGCGTCCCCCTGAACAGCCTCAACACCCGGATCGACTACGGCTACGCCGTGGCCAAGACCGGCTACGGGGTGATCGGCGTGCGCGTGTGGGTCAACCACGGCAAGTACGTCGACATCCAGAAGAAGCAGGAAGCGTAAGCCATGCCCCTTCTCCCCTCCCGCGTCAAGCATCGCAAGCAGCACACCCGCGGCTTCCGCCTGAATCACGTCGCGACCCGCGGCAACAGCCTGGCCTTCGGCGACTTCGGCATCCAGGTGCTGGAGAGCGGCAAGATCAGCGCGCGCCAGCTCGAAGCGGCACGCGTCGCCGCCGGCCACTACCTCGGGCGCGTCGGCAAGATGTGGATCCGCATCTTCCCGCACACCCCGGTGACCAAGCACCCGGCGGAAAGCCGCATGGGTTCCGGCAAGGGCGAGGTCGACTACTGGTGCTCGCATGTCGACAAGGGCACGGTCATCTTCGAGTTCGCCGGTGTGACCGAGGACCAGGCGCGCGAGACCCTGCGCCGCCAGGCCTTCAAGCTGCCGCTCAAGACCCGCATGATCAAACGCGAAGCCCTCATCGCCTGACCCCATCGCCAGATACGGCACGGACCCACCCATGAAGACCTCAGCGAAGAATGAACTGCGCGGCAAATCCGCAGCCGACCTCAAGGCGATCGCCAAGGAGGCGCGCGATACGATGTTCAAGGCACGCATTTCCAAGTCCGTCGAAGGCAAGGCCATCGGCATCAACTACCGCGACCTGCGCCGCCAGGTCGCTCGCATCGAGACCATCCTGGGTGAGAAGACCCGGGCTGGAAAGGCAGGAGCTTAGAGATGACAACGACCGACAGCAGCCAGCAGGATGATCGCGGTGATCGCAAGCGCGTGATCGGCGTCGTGGTCTCGGACAAGATGACCAAGACCCGCGTGGTCGCGGTGACCGAGCACTACAAGCACGCCCAGTACGGCAAGTTCCTCAAGCGCACCCAGAAGTTCCATGCCCACGATGAGAAGAACGAGGCCAAGATCGGGGACAAGGTGCTGATCATCGAGTCGCGGCCGCTGTCCAAGACCAAGCGCTGGCGCCTGATGCAGGTGCTCGAGCGCGCCATCTGAGCGGCCGGCAACCCGCCGCACGAAAACGAAGCCACCAGCACGAGCCGAAGTCACAAGAGAGCATAACATGATCCAGATGCAGACATGGTNNGTCGCCATCAAGAAGGCGATCCCGACCTCCGAGATCAAGCAGAAGACCGTCTGCAAGGCGGTCATCGTGCGCACGGCAGCGCCCATCCGCCGCGAAGACGGCAGCTATGTGCGCTTCGACAACAACGCCGTCGTGCTCCTCGACAAGGAGGAGAACCCGGTCGGCACGCGCGTGTTCGGGCCGGTGGCCCGCGAGCTGCGCGCTCGCAATTTCATGAAGATCGTCTCCCTCGCCCCCGAAGTCGTCTGAAGAGTCGGAACCAGCCATGGCCAGCAAAGTCAAACTCCCACGTCCCATCAAGGCGCCGAAGATCCACGTGCGCACCGGCGACAAGGTGATCGTGCTGAGCGGCGAGAGCCGCGGCAAGACCGGCACCGTGATCAAGGTGTTCCCGCGCGAGCAGCGCGCCCTGGTCGAGGGCGATGCGGCGATCTACGACACCCGGCACGTCAAGGCCAACCCCCAGGCCGGCGTGGAGGGCGGTCGCATCAAGCGCCTCCGTCCGCTGCATGTCGCCAAGCTCGCGCTCGTCGAGCCGACCACCGGCAAGGCGGTGCGCGTCAAGCACGAGCGCACCGAGCACGGCACCGTGCGCGTGGCCAAGACCACCGGTCACCGCTTCCCGGTCTCGGCGAAGTAGACCAGCGACGCAAACCAGTACCCAACGACCAGAACCCAAAGAGAAGCCATGGCCACGAGCGCAACGCTGCAAAAATCAACCCGCACGCTCTACAACGAGCGCATGCCGGAGATCCTTGCCAAGCACGGCATCAAGAACCACATGGCCGGGCCGCGCATCGACAAGGTATCGCTCAACATGGGTGTCGGCCGTGCGATCGCCGACGGCCAGATCCTCAATGTCGTCAGCGAGCACCTCAGCCTGCTGGCCGGCCAGAAGGCGACCATTACCAAGGCCAAGAAGGCGGTCGCCAACTTCCGCAGCCGCATCGGCGTCAAGATCGGCGCCCGCGTCACCCTGCGTGGCGAGCGGATGTGGTCGTTCCTCGACCGCCTGATCAACCTGGCCATCCCCCGCATCAAGGACTTCCGCGGCATCAACCCCAAGGGCTTCGATGGCCGCGGCAACTTCAACCTGGGGCTGCGCGAGCAGGCGCTGTTCCATGAGATCCAGTTGGACAAGCTCGAGCACAACCAGGGCCTGAACATCACCATCTGTATCAAGAACAGCACCGACGCGATCTCCTACGATCTGCTCAAGTCCCTGCATATGCCCTTCCGCGAACCCGCCGCCGCCGCGGCCGCCGCCAAGTAACAGCGACCACACCGCCAGGAGCCCGAACCATGGCCAAGAAGAGCCTCGTCTGCAAGAATCAGCAGCGCCAAGCGCTGGTCGACAAGTTCAAGAGCCAGCGTCAGGCGCTGCGCGAGCGCAGCAAGGACCTCAAGCTCACGCTCGAGGAGCGCATGGAGGCGCGTGCCGCCCTCTGCCTGCTGCCCCCCAACGGCTCCCCGACCCGCCTGCGCAACCGCTGCCAGCTGACCGGACGTTCGCGCGCCTACCTGCGCAAGTTCGGCGTCTGCCGCAACGCCCTGCGCCTGCTCGCCCATCAGGGCGTGCTGCCCGGCGTGACCAAGGCCTCCTGGTGAGGATGCGATCCCTCGCATCCCTCCTTCATTGCCCCCGTAGTACCATCCGGATGAGACCATGAGCTGCACCGATCCCATCGCCGACATGCTGACCGTGATCCGCAACGGCCTGTCCGCCGGCAAGACCTCCGTCACCGTGCCCCATTCCCTCATCAAGGTGGGTCTGCTGCAGGTGCTCAAGAGCGAGGGCTTCATCGGCCAGATCGATGTTCTCGACACCAAGCCGGCCAAGACCATCAAGGTCGCGCTGAAGTACGGCCCGGCTGGCGAGGCGGTCATCCAGAGCATTCGCCGCGTGTCGACCGCCGGCAAGCGCGAGTACGCGGGACGCAAGGATCTCAAGCCCATAATCCGCGGCTTCGGCATCTCCATCGTGTCCACCTCGCGCGGCATCCTCTCCGACCGCGACTGCCGCAAGCAGAAGCTCGGCGGCGAAGTGCTGTGCATCGTCCAGTGATGAACGCCAGCCTGCCTGAGACCCACACGCACGTCATCCCAGCGATCCAAGCGACTGTCACGAAGGAACTACCATGAGCCGTATCGGTAAGGCACCCGTCGAATTCCCCAAGGGAGTCGACATCAAGGTCGATGCCCAGAGCGTCATCGCCAAGGGCCCCAAGGGCTCCGTGCGCATTCCGCTCGAGGCCGGCATCAGCGCCAAGCTCGAGGGCAACAAGGTGCTGATCGAGCGCGCCGAGGATACCAAGCTCCAGCGCGCCATGCACGGCACCACCCGGGCGCTGCTCAACAACGCCGTCGAAGGCGTGACCAAGGGCTTCAGCAAGAAGCTCGAGATCGTGGGCGTCGGCTACAAGGCGGTGCTGCAGGGCAAGAAGCTCTCGCTCGACGTCGGCTTCGCAAACACCCTGTCGGTGACCATCCCCGATGGCATCACGCTCAACCTGCCCGATCCCAACCACGTCGAGGTGATCGGCATCGACAAGCAGCTGGTCGGCCAGGTGGCTGCGGACATCCGCGCCTCGCGCCGTCCGGAGCCCTACAAGGGCAAGGGCGTGCGCTACATCGACGAGATCGTGCGCCGCAAGGCTGGCAAGGCCACCACCGCCACGGCCAAGAAATGATAGCTGAAGTCCGGTCACCGACGATCTGCCACATCCTCCAGTAGAGATACAGCCATGGATAAGAACAAAGCCAAGTGGGAAGCGCTCGCAACCAAGAAGCTGCGCATCCGCAAGCGCGTCTCCGGCACCGCCGAGCGGCCGCGGCTGTCGATCTACCGCAGCGAGCAGCACATCTACGGCCAGATCATCGACGACCTCAAGGGCCACACCCTGATCGCGGTGAGCACCATCAGCCCCGACCTCAAGGATCGGGTCAAGGACCTCAAGCCGATCGAAGCGGCCAAGGTGATCGGCGAGACGCTGGCCGAGAAGGCCGCGGCCGCCGGGGTCTCCCAGGTGGTCTTCGATCGCAACGGCCGGCGCTACGGCGGTCGTCTGCAGGCACTTGCCGACGCCGCTCGCGCCAAGGGCCTGCAATTCTAAGGACTTGCAATCCCCACCCCGGACCTACAGTCTTTCCCCCCTCGATCAAACGCCTGGGCCGTCGCATGATTGACGGCCGTTCATCAGCAAGGACTTGAGCTTATGGCTAGACTCGGCAAAGGCGGCCCTCCGGGAGGAGCGTCCCATGGAAGCAAGCCCGGTGACCCCAACCAGCCGCCGGAGCAGCGTGGTCGTCGCGACCGCGGACCAGCGCAGGCCCGCGAGCCGCGCAGCAAGCTCTACAGCGAAGACGTGGTCAAGATCAACCGCTGCGCCAAGGTGGTGAAGGGCGGCAAGCGCTTCAGCTTCGCCGCCTTCGTCGTCCTGGGCGACGGCAAAGGCAAGGTCGGCTTCGGCAAGGGCAAGGCCAAGGAAGTGGCCAGCTCGATCGACAAGGCCGTGCGCGACGGCGAGAAGGTCGTCAGGCCCTACCCGATCGTCAACGGCACCATCCCGCACGAGGTCGAAGGCCGCTTCGGCTCCGCCAAGGTCCGCCTGATCCCGGCGGCCGATGGCACCGGTGTGATCGCGGGCAAGTCGGTGCGCGCCGTGCTCGAGAAGGTCGGCGTGCACAACATCCTGACCAAGGCCTACGGCAACCACAACCCGGTCAACCTCATCCGCGCCACCCTCGACGCCCTGTCGCGGCTGCGCACGCGTGAGCAGTACCAAGCTCTACGGGGGATCCAGCTGTGAGCCTCGATGACATAACCCGCAGCGATTCAGGCCGCCAGGTGCGCAAGCGCGTCGGCCGCGGCATCGGTTCCGGTCTCGGCAAGACCGGTGGACGTGGACAGAAGGGCGAAGGCTCGCGTACCGGCGGCAAGAACCGCGGTCCGATGTTCGAAGGCGGCCAGTTCCCCTTCTGGATGCGCCTGCCCAAGCGCGGCTTCAGCAATTTCGCCAGCAAGGTGGAATTCCAGCCGGTCGACCTGTTCCGTGCCATCGAATCCATCTCCGGCACCGAGATCACCGTCGATGCGCTGGTCGCCGCCGGGCTCGCCCGCAAGGGCGCGCTGGTCAAGCTCACCGCTGGCCGCATCCCGGGGACCGACAAGAAGATCGCCCGTGCCGTGACCGTCACCGTCCATCGCGCCACCGCCTCGGCGCGCGCGCTGGTGGAAGCGGCTGGCGGCTCGGTCGTCGAGAGCCAGCTGACTCCCGACGAGAAGCCAGGCACCTAAGATCATCCGATGGCCGAACCCACCCAACCAGATGATCTCGGCGGCAATCCAGTCAAGGAACTGGCTCGTCGCTTCTTCATCACCTTCCTGCTCGGAGTGGTGGTCTATCGGTTGGGCGTGTTCATCGCCATCCCCGGCGTCGACGCCTCGGTGCTCAAGGATAAGGTCACCGGTCTCGGCGGGAGCGGCGACAACGCCCTGGCGTCGATCATCGCCTTCGCCGACATGTTCAATGGCGGAGCGATCGCGAACGCATCGATCTTCGGCCTCGGCATCACGCCCTACATCAGTGCCTCGATCATCCTGCAGCTGCTGACCTTCTCGATCCCCTCGCTCAAAGCCCTGCAGAAGGAAGGCGAGAGCGGTCGACGCAAGATCAACCAGTATACCCGCTACGCGACCCTGCTGATCTGCCTGGTGCAATCGACCATGGCCGCCATCGCCCTGACCCACATCACCGATCAGGGCAAGGTGCTGGTGACCTGGCAGAACCATCTGCTCTTCGACGTCCAGGCGGCGCTGGTGATAACCACCGGCAGCATGATGATCCTGTGGCTGGCCGAGCAGATAACCAAGTTCGGCATCGGCAACGGCGTATCGGTGATCATCATGATCGGCATCCTGTCCTCGCTCCCGGGCTCCTTCAAGAGCGACCAGGATCTGCCGCATTACCTCGGCATCTTCCTGATCTCCCTGGCGATCATCGCCGGCATCGTGGTGGTGGTCCAGGCCGTGCGCCGCATCCATCTCGAGCAGCAGCGGCGCATCCAGGGCAATAAGGTCTACGGCGGCGCCCAGACCACCCTGCCGCTCAAGCTCAACCAGGCCAACGTCATCCCGGTGATCTTCGCCTCGCCGATCATGGTCGTGCTCGGCTTCGTCGCCGGCAACCTGGGCAAGAACTTCGGGCTGGAGAACCTCTTCTCATACGGTTCGCCGCTCTACCGCTATGTCTTCGCCGGCCTGATCATCGGCTTCACCTACTTCTACATCTCGATCACCTTCGACCTCTTCGACATCGCCAACCACTTCAAGCAGGCTGGCTTCTTCATCAAGGGCATCAAGCCCGGCAAGAACACCGTCGACTTCCTCAGCTACCATCTGCGGCGCATCACCTTCATCGGAGCGGTGTTCCTGGCGGTCATCGCCATCCTCCCCGAGCTCCTGGAATCCAACCTCGGCCTCAGCGGCCGCGGCGGCCGCATGCTCATGGGCGGCACCGGACTGCTGATCGTGGTCGGCGTATCGCTGGACATCATGCAAAAGGTCAATGCCTTCTTCCTCGCCCACCAGTACCGCGGCCTTGCTGGCATCGGTGGCAATGGCACTGACTCGCGCAAGAGCGGAAAGCGGTTCTGATTATGGCCAAGGAAGACGCAATCCGGCTCGAAGCAAAGGTGAGGGAAAGCCTCCCCAATGCCCGGTTCAAGGTCGTGCTGCCGAATGGGCACGAGGTGCTGGCGCACATCTCCGGCAAGATCCGGATGAACTACATCCGCATCCTGCCCGGCGACACCGTCACCATCGAGATGTCGCCCTATGACCTCACGCGCGGTCGCATCATCTACCGTGAAGCCTAAGACAACGACCTCGAAAAGGATTGTGCCATGAAGGTAGCCTCATCTGTCCGTCGCCGCTGCGAGAACTGCAAGATCGTCCGTCGCAAGCGCCGGGTCTACGTCATCTGCTCCGATCCCAATCACAAGCAGCGCCAGGGTTGAGCCGCAGATCTTCCTAAGGAATAGCCATGCCCCGTATCCTCGGTGTCGACATCCCCAACAACAAGAAGGTGCCCTACTCGCTGAGTGCGTTGTTCGGCATCGGCTTGGACCGCGCGCATACGATCTGCGAGAGCTGCCAGATCGACATCAACAAGCGCGCGTATCAGCTGACCGAGGAGGAGCTCGGCAAGATCTCCACCTTCATCGAATCGAACTACGTCATCGAGGGCAACCTCCGGCGCGAGATCCAGGCCAACGTCGCCCGCTTCAAGGAGATCGGCTGCTACCGTGGCTACCGCCATGCACGCAGCCTCCCCTGCCGCGGGCAGCGCACCCGGACCAACTCCCGTACCCGCAAGGGCAAGAAGAAGACCGTCGCCAACAAGAAGATCCTGCGCAAGTAACCGCTGACGCGGACCCTCCGGACCAGCCGGAACCGCGCCCCAGTCGCACACCACCACGGACCGAGTCGACCAATGGCCTATAACAAGAAAAAAGTGAAGAAGACGATCCGCTCCGGCATCGTCCACATCAACTCGACGTTCAACAACACCATCGTCACGGTCACCGACCAGAACGGTGAAGTGGCGTGCTGGGAATCAGCCGGGTCGATCGGCTACAAGGGCAGCAAGAAGAGCACGCCCTTCGCCGCCCAGCTCGCGATGGAGCGCGCCAGCGAGAAGGCGACCAAGCTCGGCCTCAAGGAGGCCGAGGTGCGCGTGCGTGGTCCCGGCTCAGGGCGCGAGAGCGCGATCCGGGCCCTGATCAACTCGGGCATCTCGGTCAAGGCCATCGTCGACGTCACCCCGCTGCCCCACAATGGCTGCCGCCCGCGCAAGAAGCGCCGCGTCTGAGCCGACCGTCCCGGCAGCAGACCTCCCTCATCCACCAGTCACCTCAGTTTCACTGATCAACGGAGAACCCCATGCGTATTCGCTGGCGCGGCTTTGAACTCCCCACCCGGGTCGAGAAGAGCGACGGTTCTGGATTGGCCAATTATGCCAAGTTCCATGCCGAGCCCTTCGAGCGTGGCTTTGCCACCACCATTGGCAATGGATTGCGCCGGGTGCTGCTCTCGAGCATCCAGGGTGCAGCGGTCCGTTCGATCCGCCTGCAGGGGGCGAACAACGAGTTCACCTCCCTGGATGGCGTCTTCGAGGACGTCACCACCGTCATCCTCAACATCAAGCGCCTGCGTCTGCGCCTGCACAGTGACGAGAACGTCGTCATCCGCCTCGAGAAGGCGACTGCCGGCCCCGTCACCGCTGGCGACATCACCCCGCACCAGGATGTCGAGGTGATCAACCCCGACCTGGTGATCGCCACCCTGACCAAGGATGTCCGCTTCGTCCTCGAGATGGATGTCGGCAGCGGTCGCGGCTTCGTGCCCGCCGAGGCGCAGAAGATCGATGGCTCGCCAGTGGGCACCATCGCGGTCGACTCGATCTATTCGCCGGTGCAGCGCGTGGCCTTCCACGTCAATTCTTGCCGCCTGGGCAAGCGCACCGACTTCGAGGCTCTCGATCTCGAGATCTGGACCGATGGCTCGATCACCCCCGAGCTCGCGCTGGTCGAGGCGACCAACATCCTGCGCAAGCACCTGAATCCCTTCGTCAAGTACTTCGAGCTCGGCCGCGAGCTCGAAGGCGGGTCGAGCGTCGACCTGGTGATCGAGGGCGATACCGAGCGTACCGCCCTGCTGGGCCGCCAGATCAACGCCCTGGACCTCTCGGTGCGCACCGAGAACGCCCTGCGGGCCGCCAACATCAAGCTCATCGCCGACCTGGTGGTGATGGATGAGGCGGAGGTCGCGGCCATCCGCAACCTGGGCAAGATCGCCTCCAAGGAACTCAAGAAGAAGCTCGCAGACCGCGGCCTGTCATTCGGCATGCGCCTGGGCACCAAAGCGGAAGCATGATCCAGACCAGGCCTGTCCCGCTTTGCGGGGCAGGCCTCAGTTCATCGTACCCTGCAGGATCGGATTGAAGTCATGAGACACCGCGTCGACCATCGCAAATTGGGCCGTACCTCCAAGCATCGCCTTGCGCTGATGCGCAACATGGTCGCCTCGCTCCTGGAGCATGGCCGCATCACGACCACGCTGCCCAAGGCCAAGGAGGCCAGGCGCTACGCGGAGAAGGTCATCACCCTGGGCAAGAAGGCCCTGGCGGCCACCGATCCGGCGCAGGCCCTGCATTACCGTCGCCAGGCGCTCTCCGCCCTGCACAGCACGGCAGCGGTCAAGCAGCTGATCGATAAGGTCGCACCGGTCTATAAGGAGCGCAAGGGTGGCTACACCCGCGTGCTCAAGGCCGGCTTCCGGCTCGGCGACAATGGCGCGATAGCGATCTTCGAACTCGTCTGAGCCCGCCCTGACGGCCACCGGCACCGGGTCTTCCGGTGCCGTGCGAGTGCTGGACGAATAGACAGCGACGCGGCATCCCGGCGTGGTAGCATGGACTTCAGCCACGAGGCTGATGCCGTCTCTGCACGCTGCACAGGCTGCATGCAATCCGCCTTGACCGCTTCCACGTTCTGGGACAATTCCGGACCGTTCCCCCACCCCTTCACGGATCACCCATGGCCCTCATACCGCTGCGCCCGCTCCTCGACCACGCCGCTGCCAACAACTACGGCGTCTGCGCCCTGAATGTCAACAACATGGAGCAGATCCAATCGATCATGGAGGCCGCCCGCGCCACCAAATCGCCGGTGATCATCCAGGCCAGCCGCGGTGCACGCAAGTACACCAACGACGTCTTCCTGGCCAAGCTCATGGAGGCGGCCGTCCAGCTCTACCCCGAGATCCCGGTGGTCATGCACCAGGACCACGGCAACGCGCCCGATACCTGCATCAGCGCCATCCGCTACGGCTTCACCTCGGTGATGATGGACGGCTCCCTGGAAGAGGATGCCAAGACCCCGGCAAGCTATGAGTACAATGTCGCCGTCACCCGCGATGTGGTGAACATCGCCCATTCCTTCGGCGTCAGCGTCGAAGGCGAGCTCGGCTGCCTCGGCTCACTCGAGCATGGCACCGGCGAGAAGGAGGACGGCCACGGCGCCGAGGGCAAGCTGTCCATGGATCAGCTGCTGACCGATCCCGACCAGNNCCAGCCACGGCGCCTACAAATTCTCCAAGAAGCCCACCGGCGAAGTGCTGGCGATGAAGCGCATCGAGGAGATCCATGCCAAGATCCCCAACTGCCACCTGGTCATGCACGGCTCGTCGTCGGTGCCGAAGAACCTCATCGATGAGATCAACAAGTTCGGCGGCAAGATCAAGGAAACCTACGGCGTCCCGGTCGAGGAGATCCAGCGCGGCATCCGCGCCGGAGTGCGCAAGATCAACGTCGACACCGACAACCGCCTGGCCATCACCGCGTCGATCCGCAAGGCGATGTTCGAGAAGCCGGCCGAGTTCGATCCCCGTTACTATCTCACCCCGTCGCGCGCCGCCATGCAGGTGATCTGCGAGGAGCGCATGCGCCAGTTCGGCCAGGCTGGCAACGCCCCTGGCGTCCCGGTCGTCACCCTGGCGCAGATGGCCAAGGACTACGTGGCCGGCAAATTCGGCGAGAACGCCAAGCCCGACAACACCTATGCCAAGCACAAGGGCAAGGGCGGCGGCGTCTCCGCCATGGCGCACTGACCGCGCATCGGCTCCAACGCCTATGTCTCCTGCCCCGACCCCCCGTGCCAAGCACGGGGGGTCCGCCGTTGGTCCGCCCAGGCCTGGAGCCAAGCGCCATGGCTGGCGCGTTGAACCGGCGAGCGACAACGAGCCAGGGTTGCGGCAAGGTGATGTCGCGTTCATCAATGAGCGGGTCCGCGAGCGTTGAGAATCGAGATCTGATCCCCATGCCCATCGAGGGTGTTGGGGTGGGGGGAATTCAGGGATTCGCCCGGAAACCATCATGGTAAGATGACGGGAGCCATGACGATCAACTGCATCGCGCCCTGCATGGAGGTGGTGCAATGACATTCACTTCTCGGCGCCTACTATAGCAAGGCGAAGCGAGCGCACTGACCACCTGGGTGCGCGTGAGCTCCTGGCCTAGCGTGAGTTTCTCCTCAGG
>PLEW01000027.1:0-169 GCA_003136555.1 Planctomycetota bacterium
AGGTATTCGCCGATGAGATCGAGGTGGGCGCTGTCCGGGAGCAGGAGGGCGGCGTCGCTGATGAAGCGTTCGGCTGAGGCCAGGGACGCATCCTCGACCGGACGCAGCAGGCCCTTGTCCACTGCGAGGCCGGCGATGTCGCCGTCCAGGCCGCTGATGAGGATGTGGG
>PLEW01000027.1:199-3391 GCA_003136555.1 Planctomycetota bacterium
ACCCGGGCGGCAGCCCCACCACCACCAGGAGTTCCGGGAGGAAGCTGAGGAATTCCGGATGGATCTCGGTCTTGGCCACCAGCACCGTCGACGGCGAAGCGTAGATCCATCCGCCTCGGCCGAAGGCATCGGTCTTCTGCATCAGCTGCACCCCGTCTCCGTTGAAGCTGGCGACGGTGCGCTGCTGGTCCACGGCGGCCAAGGCCTGCTCCAAGGCAGCGACGGCAGCGGCATCCTCTGGGGCGCGGAACCACCGGCGCAACCAGCCGTGGCGGACTACCCGGCGGGCGAAAGAGGGCGAAAAATCATCGGCCGCCTGGCTGACGTCGCGGCCATCGAGCTTGGCGAGGACATAAAGCAGGGCCTTGCGGCCGAGGTCATCCAGACCGGTCCGGGAGATGTCTCCGCTTACGGCGGCGATCGCTCGTGATACCTGCGCGATCTCCTGAGCGCGATCCTCCGGCAGTGCGCTCTGCTTCCGCATCACGCCCTCGCGCACCACTATAGCGTCGGCGGTATGCAGGCTCGGGCCGGTGAGCAGGCCGTCCTGGAGCACGAGTGCTGCAACAGTGCACTGCGCCGCCGACGCGCGGGCGACCAGTACGGGCAGCGCGGGGATGACCGCGAGATGGTGCTCCTCCACCACCCAGCGCGCAACACGCAGTGGACCCATGGTCGTCTCCAGCAGCGGATCGCCGCTGGCGGCATCGATGCCGACGATGGTGGCTGTGCCACCGTTCCCCTGCCAGACGATCCGTTGGCCCTGCTGGGAGATCTCGGGGACCCTCGGCAGCTCGGCCAGCAGCTGCTGGGTCGCGTGGGCATCCGCGACCTGGACGTGCGCTGCGGTCGCCACGCCAGCGTCGGCCGCGTGCGCGGCGCTGCCGAGGAGGGCAACGAGGAGGAAGCTGCTGGTTATGCTGCTGTGCCAGGACATGAGGTCGCTCGCAGTCTGGGGCTCTCATAGGAGCGGTCGTGGTAGGATGCTTGAGGGGTGACGGGTCGCCACAGACGGACTTTCCCCGGATCTCCACGACGTTGCCACGCAGGCGCGGTGCCGCGTGCTGTCCTGCGGCGGAGTACAGGACGTCGCTGCGTGCGCATTCGCCAGCGTAGAGACGGCGCGGGCCGAGGCTGCGTGGAGGTGGGGGAGTCGTGAGCTGCGTCAGGCCGCGGCGAGCCTGTCCCATTCCTACGCCGCCGAGCGCGCGCGCGCCGGAGTCATTCCGGGTCCGCTGCTCCCGGGACCGCCTGCTCCGCTGTCTGGTCGGGTGCGGCGGGAGGCGGGACTGAGCATGCGGCCATGCCCCAGGCCAAGGCGCCGGCGAGCCCGATGTAGAGGGTCCCGATCAGGAGGCGCTGAGAAGCCGAGACCTCGAAATAGCGGCGTTCGGCAGCGCTCTTCGCCCGGAACAGCGACCACAGTCGTGGCAGGGACAGGATCAGGACCAGGCCGAGCAGGAGATTGGGATGGACGATGAGCAGTGCTCCCAGGACGAGGGTTCCGACGATCCACAGCCAGGGGGACAAGGCGGTGACGATGCGTCCACCGTCCAGAGTCCCGATCGGGATGAGGTTGAACAGGTTGAGCATGCAGCCGCTATAGGCGAGCGCGTACCAGAAGGGGCTCTCCAAGTAGTTGCCGATGAGCGCACAGGCGAGCGCCCCCACGCTGCCCAGCAGCGGGCCGCCCAGACCGACCAGGGATTCGACCCAGGCATTGCGCGGTGCATCCTTCAGCGCGATGAATGCCCCCATGAAGGGGATGAAGACCGGTGCCCCCACCTTCAGGCCCATGCTGCGCGCGACCACGAGATGGCCGCATTCATGGATCAGGATCAGCACCACGAAGCCGAGGGCGTAGCGCCATCCCCACAGCATGGCATAGGCGGCCACGGAGAGCACCATGGTCCCGCCGGTCTTGAGCACGAGGGGGAGGAACTTGAGGATGGGGAGCAGCAGGAATTTGAGGCTGGCGAGGTATTTGAAACCGACGATGAGCGCAGTGAGGACGGTCATCGCGACCGCCCTGATGCTGGTCCAGCGCGATGGGCGGCCGCCCTCACGTTTCGCCGGCTCGGCGTCGTTCATGGCGCTCTGATAATCCGGAGATGCGGCCAGCCTCCGCGATGATGCAGAGGTGGTCAGGGCCAGTGAGGCATCGGCGGCGCGCCGGTCGGGAACCTGAGCATCGGTCATGGTCGTGGTCCTGGATCGTGGAGAGGTCCGGCGTGCCGGATTGCCGATTGCTATGGTCCCTGCGCCTTTGGCTCCCGAATGGATGACGGATCGTCGACCCTGAACTGTCCGGCTCCGACGGCATCGTTCCACCCAACCCGGGTGGTTAGCATCAGCAGGGCAGATCCTCGACACAGTGCTGGCTGCTGCAGGTCACTGGTGGCAGGTGCTGCATTGGGTCGGAGCATTCATGAACGTCCTGGTTAGGTCGGGGATCGGTAGGCCATCGTGGTCGAGCAGGAAGAGCTGGCGATAGGCATCGCGATGCGTCTCGGGCAGATCCACCAGCCGCCAACGCGGGCGATCCGCCAGATCGGGATGGGCCGCGAGCAGCCGTGCTGGGCTGGCCCTGAGCCTGGCGGCATCGGTCTCCCATCCGGGCGCTGGAATGCGGCCGTCATTGGCCGGGAGCGCTCCCGCCGTGCGGTAGTCCTGCTCGGAGGAAGCGTTGCCGTTGAGCTTACGGGGTGCGAATAGGATCGGCGGATCGGCGGCATCCTGTGGCCGCATGACATCGTAATTCGCGCTACCTACCGAAAAGGTTGACGGAGCATCCGGGCGATAAGCCGGTCCGCCGACATAGTTGGTACGCAGGTGGCAATCCAGGCACCAGCCCATCGACAAGGAGGCGTATTGGCGTACCACCGTCATGGTTTCGACCGGGCCGTGGCAGGTCTGGCAGGCGATGCCCGCCGCGAGATGGAACTGATGGGTGAAGTAGACGAAGTCGGGCAATTTATGCACGCGCCGCCAGTGCACCACGCCACCATCATGGATGATCCCGTCGGCATCGGTGTACGAACCGGTATCGACGATGGCCTGGAGCTTCTGGATCTCGGGATGATTGGCTGCCACTGCGCCGAGCCCCCGGCCATGGCATCCCAGGCAGACGGACATCGGCGGTATCCCGGCATGCTCGCCGCGTTCGGCATTGAAGTGGCAGAACAGGCAGGG
>PLEW01000246.1 GCA_003136555.1 Planctomycetota bacterium
GTAATCCCAGGGGCTACTCACAAAGGCGCCGTGCTGCCGATCCGCGGTCCAGCTCCCGCCCACCAGCAGGCTGGCGGGGACCTCGAGGCTGGTGTTGAGGCTGTTGAGCGCGACATCGGCCTCGGCGGTGAAGGAGAAGGCGGCGGAGAGGCCACCATCGGCGTCGCGGCTGTAGGAGGCCACACCGATCAGGCTGGCGGCCTGCTGGGCGGCTCCGGGGACGCTGAGGCGGAAGAGCCGGGAATTGCCCTGGGTGTCCCCGCCTGCACGCGCGATCGCCCCGGAATAGGACCAGTTGTGGTCATAAAGGCCGATGGCAAGGTGGCCGAGCCCCTGGCCGTGCACACTGACTTCCAGGGTGCCATCATCGGCCACCAGACCGCGATCCTGGAGGCTGTCCGCCTGCGCCGGATTATCGGCGCAAGTACATATGATTATAGAGCATATGGCCGAATACAGGTGCCGGTGGATGCGCATGGGAGGCAGTCCTTGTGGTGCCGCTTCTAGGGGTGGGCGGGCAAACGGGGCGTCTGTCCTTTCGCTGATGCAGCCATCTGCGGGTGCTGGCTGAGCGCAGAACGGGCAACTTGGCGGCAGACGCCCCTTCCCAGGCGCCACCATGCGGGTAGAGCATGGGCCTGCCGCGGGCCGGGAAAGGCCGATTGCACCCCCACGGGCGCGTGCACGGCAACACCGCGGGCGAGCAGCATGAAAGTCCTGATTGTCGATGATGATGCGGTCTCCCTGCGCGTGATCATCTCCCTAGTCGAGCGCCTCGGGCATGAGCCCATCGCGGCGACCGACGGGGTGATGGCCTGGGAGCGCTTCCGTAAGGAGGATTGCCGGGTCATCATCAGCGACTGGACCATGCCCGGTATCGACGGCATTGAACTGCTGACGCGGGTGCGCGCCATGGGCGGCGCCAGCTACACCTACTTCATCTTCCTGACCTCGCGCAACGAACCGGAGGACATCGCCCTCGGCATGGAGGCGGGTGCTGACGACCTGCTGCACAAGCCGGTGAGCAGGGATGACCTGGCGGCCCGCCTGCGCGTCGCGGCGCGCATCGTATCACTGCAGCAGGAAATCGGCAGCAGCAACCGGGAGCTGTCGCTGGCCAATGAGCGCATGCGCCAGGATCTCCATGCCGCGGCGCAGATCCAGGCCGGGCTGCTGCCCACCGTCCTGCCTGTCCTGCCTGAGGTTGATTTCTCATGGCTCTACCGCCCGTGCGAGCAGCTGGGCGGCGATACCCTCAACCTCTTCCGCCTCGATGAGCAGCACCTCGGCTTCTATGTCCTGGATGTCAGCGGCCATGGCGTCACCTCGGCGCTCCTGGCGGTCCAGGTCAGCCGGGTGCTCACGCCGCTGATCTCGGCCGGCGCCCTGCTCAAGCGCGCCACCCCCGCTCCGCCCGGTTACCAGCTGACGCCGCCGATGCAGGTGATCAACGAACTCAACGATCTGTTCCCGATGAACGATGCGCTGATGCAGTACTTCACCATCGTCTACGGCATCTATGACCTGACCACCCATGCCATCCGCTGCGCCTCGGCCGGCCATCCTGGCCCGGTCCTGGTGCGTGCCGCCGGAGCGGTGGAGATCCCGGAGATCTGCGGCAACCCGATCGGCTTCTTCCCGACCTCGGAGGCCATCTTCAGCTCCTACGAGCTGGCGCTGTGCCCCGGCGACCGGCTCTACTTCATCTCCGACGGTGTGATCGAGACCATGGATGGCTGCCAGGAGGCATTTGGCCTAGACCGGCTCGGGCAGGTCCTCGACCGCTGTCGTGCCATCTCTCTGGAGGCGAGCCTGAAGCAGTCGGCCCAGGCGCTCGAAGGCTGGCGCTGCGGGACGGCCCCCACCGACGATGTGACGATCATCGGCTTCGCCCGCCACTGAGCGCCGCTCTGCCTGGGCGGCAGCGACCTGAGGCACCAGGACAGTATCGACTCGGCCAAGCTCTGGTGGACAGACAGGAGCTATTGGGATACTGCCAGCCCATGCCGTCTCAGGTCATCGACGACGCGGCGCACCGTGAGCCACCCAGGGTGCGTGCGGCCATGTGGCCGGCCGTGCTGGTCACGGTCCTCACCGGCATGGGCTTTGCCGGACTGAAATTCATCCTCATCGGCGAGATCGCCATCGATTTCGTCCCCGAACATCACCAGCCGCTCTACTTCGCTTGGATGGAGAAGATCCTCCAGACCTCCCTGGCCAAAGGCACCGTGCATGAGGCCATCACCCAGGGTCTGGCTGCCGTGCTCACCGCAGGCGTGCTGCTCGGCTACCTCATCAATGCGCCGCTGGCCGGGGCTTGGCGGGTGGCCCGCCTGTTCGTGCTCTCCAGTGCCGGGGTCGCCGCCGGGACGATGCTGACCCTCTGGCTCAACCAATGGCTGGTGGCGGCATTCGTCGGCATCGCCTACGGCACTGCCTGCGCTGCCCGCGGCAAGGTGGTGCCGCTGCTGGCGGAGGGCAACGGCCGGTCCAGCACCCAGGTCAGCGGCTACCTCAACGCGGCGCTGGTGATCAGCCTGCTTGCTGGCACCAAGTTCGGCATGATGCTCCATCACCAGGTCGAAAATCCGCTCTATCGGCATGGCGTGCTGTTCGCCTTCGTCATGGCCGCGACCCTGCTCGGCTTCCTGGTCAATCCGCGTGAGCCTGCCCCGGTGCCCTTCCGCGAAGGGGTGCGCGAGCTGATGGGAGGCACGGTGGCGCTGTTGCGCGAACGTTGGGCGCTCCTGGTCGGCGGCGGCATGGCCTGGGGCATCGCTTCGGCACTGGTGCTGGCCGCCTTCATGGATTCGGTCGATCGCCTGCACATCGCACCCGCCCAGGCGGTCAACCTGGTGGTGTTCCCTGCCGTGGGCGCAATCCTCGGCAACCTGCTCTCGCACTGGATGGACCGCCGCCGTCATGTGATCTCGGCGCTGGTGGGCCTGGGATTGGCGATCTTCCTATATCCCATCCTGGTGGTGGGGATGAAGAGCGGGGCGCTGTTCATGGTGCTGATCGGACTGCTGTTCTCGGCCCCCACCAACGTCCTCGATGCCCGTCTGCTCGCCTATGCGGCCGCCCAGGGCCGCCCAGGTCGCGGCTCGACGGTGATGAGCCTGGTGCACAATGCCTTCATCCTCACCATCGGTAGCGGCCTGGCGATCCTGCTATTCCTCGGCTACATGACCGCGCAGGGGCAGTTCGAAGCGCTCGCCGGGGCGTGCCTGGTGACCGGTGTCGTGGTCTCCAGGACCAAGCTCAAGGACCAGCGCCCGGATCCGGTCATCAGCGATCTGACGGCCGAGATCCCCACCAGCCTGCAGCGTTCCTGAACGCATCGTTTCGCGCCTCAGCACGCGCCTCGGCGCTCAGGCATGCGCTTGCTCCCGGCCTAGACCGACGTGGCGAGCTCGGCGAGATCCGCCGGCAAGGTCACCGCGACCGATGTGCCGAGCATCTCGACATTGACCACCAGCTCGAGCTGACCATGGCGGCGCGAGATGATTCCGGCGCAGCCGGCGAAGGTGCCGGCGGTGATCTCAACCCGCTTGCCCGGCGTCAGCTCGGGGCGTACCTGCAGCGGCGCGTCGCTGGCATTGACCAGGTTGCACAGGTGGCGCAGATCGCGGCACAGCTCGAGCGGATGCGGCACATCGATGACGCGCACCACCCTGCGGGTGTCGTAGATCTCCTGGCGGGCGCTCAGGAGCGCCGAGACGAAGACATAGCCGCCCAACAGCGGGACCAGGCTCTCCTGGGTGCCTTTGCCGGGATAATGGCGCATGCGGCGCTCGAAGAAGGCGCAGCCCGGCAGGTTGCGCGCACGCAGGTCGGCGATGAGCTTCTTTTCCTGGCGGGGATAGGCATGGACCACCAGCCAGTGGGAGTCGGGCAGCTGGCGGGTGAAGCCCGAAGGCCAATCCTCCACCATCCCCGAGGTCGTGATATGAGATGCGGCCATGAGGCCTGCCATCGTTCCAGGATCGGTCGCCCTGGCTAGTGCAAAGCGCCACGTCTGCCAACCGCAGCGTGGCACTTGCAGCTCCCGGCGCTTCGCCAAAATCGCTCTGCGAGGGCTCATGCTGCACGAATCGACCGTCCCTGAGAGCGCTGCTGGGCAGCGCCTTGACATCTACCTCGAGGGCATCCTCTCGGGCTGCACCCGCAGCCTGATCGCGCGCCTGATCAAGGATGGTCGCTGCGCCATCCATCCCGGCAAGGCGCGGGCTGGCTACTTCCTGCGTGGTGGGGAGGCGGTCTCGATCGAGGTGCCGGAGATCGCGCCGATGGAGGCGGCGGCTGAGGACCTGCCACTGTCGATCATCCATGAGGACGACCATCTGATCGTGGTCGACAAGGCCGCTGGCATGGTCGTCCATCCGGCGATCGGCCATCCGCGCGGGACGCTGGTCAATGCGCTGTTGGGCCGCTACGGATCCTTCCTGCCGCTGGTGACCGGCAGCGAGGACGATGAGGGCGAGGCTGAGCCCGAGGGAACGTCAGGCGATGCATCCGGACAGGCCTGGAGACCGGGGGTGGTCCATCGCCTCGATCAGGATACCAGCGGCCTGATCTGCATCGCGCGCACGGTCGCGTGCCTGACTTTCCTCCAGGATGCCTTCAAGGCGCGTCAGGTTCACAAGCGATATCTCGCCCTGGTCGCCGGCAGCCCGCGCGCCGACTTCTTCGAGCATAGCGGCTGGATCGGTCGCCATGCCAAGGATTTCCGCAAGCGCGCGGTCTATCCCGCCGGGAGCGCTGGGGCGAAGGAGTCCTACACCAGCTTCGTGGTGCTCAAGCGGCTCGACGGCTATGCCGCGGTGGAGGCTCGGCCGCGCACCGGCCGTACGCATCAGATCCGCGTCCATCTGGCCGCGCTCGGGCACGCCGTGCTCGCCGACGCCACCTATGGCCGATCAGCGCAGTGGCCCTTGCATGCGTTGCCCGGAGCGCCAGCGCTGCGGCGGCAGGCATTGCATGCCTGGACCCTGGACATCCCCCATCCGGCGGGTGGGCGCAGGCAGTTTCAGGCGCCCATCCCCGAGGAAATGTCGCGCCTGGTGCCTGGCGGTGTTGCACCGAGGCCGTGGCATTGAGGCCGGGGCTGATGCGAGCCTCGTCGCGCAGACGGTGCTCACGAGCACAGCGGCTGCTTAGGGGATGAATCCGGCCGGTGCGGGCACCGGCGCAGGTGCCGGTGCGGCCACCGCCTCGTGCGCCTCGACCGGAGCGTTCGCGGGCAGGTGGGTGATGTCATCGGCGAGGCGCGGCCGCAGCGTCTGCAGCGTCTGGTAATACTCGAGCATCGCTACCAGGGTGTCGTCCTCGGGATTGAGCGCCACCGCACTCTTCTGCTCCGCGATCGCTTCGGCGAGCATGCCGGCCTGCACCAGGAAGCGGGCGTAGGTGTCGCGATAGGCGGCCTTCTCCGGATCGATCATGCGTGCGCGCAGGGAGAAGGCGTAGGCGAGCTCCGGCAGGCGGAAGAGCGGGTTCTCGACCGCCAGGCGGTCGAGGGCGATGGCATTGGCGTCGGCGGCGCCGAGGGTGGCGAGCGGAACGGCGCTGAGGGTGGCGAGGGCGACATCCGCATGCTGCAGCTGTTCGGCCAGCCATAGCCGGGTGACGATGGCCTTGAGATTGATGGGATCGAGGGCGAGGCAGCGCTTGGTCAGATCGAGGGCCTTCTCCTTGCGCTCCTGGCCATTGGCATGGTCGCCATCGATCAGGGTGTCGATCTCGTCTTGCAGCGGTGCCAGGCGGGCGAGCAGGGCGGTATCCAGGGTCCCGGCCAGGATGCGGTCGAGGATGCTGTCGAGATCGCCGGGGTCGCCGCGCCAGGCGAGCCGGCCCTGACGATCGACGATGAAGATGCGTGGCAGCTCCTCCTTCTCGGGCATCCAGGAGGCGGCCGTGGCGGCGCCGATGATCGCGACATGGTAGTCCATGTCGCCACCCTCGCCCTCGACGAAGGGCTTGACCACGCTCGCCGCCTCGCTGCTGACACCGATGACCTGCAGGCGATCACGCAAGGTGTGCTGCAGCTCGCTGAGATGCGTGAAGGAGTCGCTGGTCGCGGTGGTGCTCCAGAACTCGACCACCGAAATCATGCCGGTGAGCTGTACCGGGACGTCCTTGATCCACACGGCGTCGGCCAGCGCCGGCGCCTTCTCGCCGATGTCGAGGGCTGCCAGCGGGGAAGCCAGCAGCGCGCACAACAGGCCGAGTCGCAGGCGGGGCAGGGTCATGGCGGCGGTGCGGCACTGGCGGCTCCAGCACCCTGGGCGGGGTGGGAGCGCAGCGCCAGCACGTCCTTGAAGTAGCCGAGGGTCACGCTGTATTCGGGATTGTGCTCGGTATCGATCTCGATGGCATGGCTGATCGAGGCGATCGCGCCGGACACATCGCCCAGGTCGTATTGCAGACGCGCCATGGTGTCGATGTAGGAGGCGTTGGCAGGTTCGAGCTCCAATGCGCGGTGGATGAAGGCCAGCGCGAGATCGAGGTTGCGCTGCGGCAGCCTCTCGTCGACGGCGCGCGACCAGGCCAGGCTGTTGGCCTGGTCGGCGGTGAGCTGTGCGAGCGGGATGTGCAGCAGCAGCTCGCGGACCGCCTCGGGCTTCTTCTGGAAAGCGGCGATTTCGATGCGGATGTCGATGGCCTGGTCATTGACCGGGTCGATAGCCAGGATCTGGCCGGTCAGAACGAGGGCCTTCTCGATGTCCTGATGCTGCCCGTCGAGCGCTTCCTGGAGCTGGACCTGGAGGGCGGAGAGGCGCTTGTACTTCTCGGCATCGAATGTCCCGGCGACTGCATCGGCGAGCGCGCTGCTCATTTGCTGCGGGAAGCCGCTCCACAGCACCGTGCCCTTGGCGTCGATGATGAAGGCATGCGGTATGCCGTCGATGCCTTCCATGTACTTGCTGCGGGTGGCCGTATCGGCGATGCCGATGTGGTAGTCCATCTGCTCGCCCATCTTGTCGACGAACGGCTTGACCGTGGGCAGCGCCTCGTCGCTCAGGCCGACGATCTGCACCTGCCCATGATAACGCTTCTGCAGCTTGGTGAGGTGGGGGATGGTTTCGCGGCACGGCCCGCACCAGGTCGCCCAGAACTCGACCACCGTGATGTGCTCGCCGATCTTGACCGGTTCGCCCTTGACCCAGGTGACGTCGGAGAGGGCTGGTGCCTGGTTGCCGGGCTCCAGCGCACCCAACTGCGCGACGCAGGCCAGGCTGAGGAACAGCAGGGTGAGCAGTGCGGTGTGCTGGCGCATGGCAACTCGCTTGCGGGGGTGTCGGGAGCGATGTAAACCCGCGGGCAGTTGGGGACAAGGCAAAAAGGCCATCTGTTGCGCAGGGGCTGGCTTTGGGCGCGAAGCATGCACCATCCGCGCATGCGCTTGGTCCTCGGTATCGGCAATCCCGGATCGCAGTACCAGGATACGCGCCACAACTGCGGTTTCCTGGTGCTCGACGAAGTGGCCAGGCGCCACCGCCTGGGCGGCTGGTCGAAGCGCTGGAGCAGCCTGGTGGCCTCCTGGCCGGATGCCCCCGGCGGGGATGCGGCAGCGCTGATCAAGCCGCAGACCTTCGTCAACCTCAGCGGCGAGGCGGCGCAGGCCGCCCTGTCCTTCTATAAATGTCCGCTGGATGCGCTGCTGGTGGTGGTCGACGACCTGAACCTGCCACTCGGCACCCTTAGGCTGCGCCCCGGCGGCTCGGCTGGCGGCCACAACGGTCTGCGCGATATCGAGGCGCGCCTCGGTCAGGGGTACCACCGTCTGCGCCTGGGCATCGGTCAGCCGCACCCGGGGGAGCAGATCGATTTCGTCCTCGGCCGCTTCACCCCCGAGGAGGGCACGGCGGTGCGCGCCATGCTCCAGCGCGCTGCCGATTGCGTGGAGGCGTGGTGCCTGGGTGGCATCGATGCCGCTGCCCAGTTCAATGGCGGCAGCGTGCCGCCTGGCGGCCGGGGGCAGCTGCCTGGCGCTCCACCCGGCGCCTCAGCCGGACCGACAGCCAGCCCAGCCGGGACATGACGAACCCCCGCCAGCGGGCAGGGGTTCGTCGCGGGTGGCTCGGAATCGGCACACGGCGGGTGAGGCCACCACGCCGTGACCACGGCTACTTGGGCTTGCGCTGCCGGGTCGCCGCGTCGCCGCGCCGGGCACGCAGGCTGCGGTTGTGCTTGGGCTTGCCGGCGGCACGGGCGCGCTGCCGGTTGACGATGGTGCGTCCGGCCTTGGTCTTCATCTTGCGGCGGAAGCCCGTCATCTTGCGGCGCTTCAGCGAGCTGCGGCGGATCTTCAAATGCATAAATCGTCTCCGAAAGGGGCTGCGCAGCATCGCGGATGAGCACGGACAGTCAAGCGCGGCACGGCGCCTGGCGATCCGCCTGCCGATGCGCGCTCGGTGCGGGGCCGGAGCGCTGGATGGGTGGTCAGCGCTGGCAGCTCCGGCACCAGGTCGTGCCCCGCCCGCCGACCACCCCGCCGACCAGGGTGGCGGCACAGGTTGGGCAGGGCTGGCCGGCGCGTCCGTAGACGCGGAACTGGTGCTGGAAGTAGCCGCTCGCGCCACCTGCCTGGCGGAAGTCATTGATGGTGGAGCCGCCCGCGGTGATGGCGGCGCGCAGGATGGCGCGGATGACCGTGACCAGGGTCACGAGGGCGGCGCGTGGGATGCGGCCGGCGGCTCGCTGAGGACGCAATGCGGCGCGGAACAGGGCCTCCTGGGCATAGATGTTGCCGACCCCCACCACCGTCGCCTGGTCCATGATCACCGCCTTGATCGCCTGGCGGCGCCCACGGCAGGCAGCGGCCAGGTAGTCGGCGGTGAATGCGGCTTCATCCAGCGGCTCGACGCCCAATCCCGCCAGCCGGGGATGCTCCTGCTCCGCGCCCAGGGGGATGAAGTCGAGCAGGCCGAACCGTCGAGGATCCCGGAAGGCCAGGCGTCGACCATCCTGCAGATGGAGATAGCAGTGGTCATGGTCCCGTTCGCTGCCAGCCGGGGCGAGCCGCCAGGTGCCGGTCATGCCCAGGTGGCAGAGCAGGGTCCCGGAGGGAGTGTCGAGCAGGAGGTATTTGGCGCGGCGCCGGACTGCGACCACGGGCTGACCCGCCAGGCGCGCCGGCAGCCGGGCGGGGATGGTGGCACGCAGGGTGCGCCGGCGCAGCTCGACGCGTGCGATGGTCGCTCCGGCGAGGAGCAGCTCCAGGCCGGCGCGTACGGTCTCGACTTCGGGCAGCTCGGGCATGGGCTCACCCTAGCGGCCGCTGAGCGTCCGCCAAATCCAGAGGGTGCGCAGGGGAAACACTGGCGTCATGCGCGCGGCTCGTTTACCATCGCAGCCATGTCCGCCTACCTCGAAGGCCTGAGTGCTGCGATCGCCGGTCGCCGGTTGGCGATCAGCGATGATAAGCCGTTGGTGATCAAGATCGCGACCAGCAGCCGTGCGCGGGGGAGGGTGCTCATCGGCCTGGACGCCGGACGCTACCACCTGACCAATGAATCGGCGGTGCAGTGCTCGATCAATGGCGAGACCAGCCGTGCGGGCGACCTCGACGAGGGCGATGAGGTCCAGATCGGCAAGGATCGCTTCCGCATGGTCATCGTGCGCGAGGATGAGCACGACCGCATCGGTACGCAGAAGCTCGCACCGTCCGCTTCCTCGAGTGCAGCGGAGGCGGAGATCTGCGCGGTGTGCGATGCGCGCATCGGCGGGGCATCCGGCGGCTGGAGCGACGGCAGCCGTAGCATCTGCGAGCGCTGCCTCGCCACCGGGGTCAAGCCCGAACATCTCCCTTCATCGCCATCGCCGACGCCGACCCTGCATCAGGATGTCACCCCGGCAGCGCCGGCCGCGGTAATAGCTCCCCCGTCCGCGGAGTCCGGCGCCATCACTCCGGTGGCCATCCGTGCACAGGAGCGCGCCCCGCAACGCCTGTCCGCCAGCGATACCACCCCGGTGAGCGTGCGCGCCGTCCCCGCCCCGCCGTCCGGTGAACCGGCCAGGGGCGCAGCGCGCCGCGGCCAGGCCGCAGCGCCGGCTGCCAGCGCCTCCAGCAGCGGCCAGGTGCCGACCATCCCCGACGACGCGCCTACCAGCGAAAGCGATCGCATGCGCCATAGCAGGCGCATCAGCGCGTCGCGCCTGACCGCGGTCGAGCCGGCCGGCAATGGCCGGGAGGGCCTGCTCAGCAAGGTCGGACGGGTCTTCGGGAGGCGCGACGAGCGCTATCAGCGGCTCGAGGAGCTCCAGGTCGAGCGGCTGGCACGCTTGGCCGAGGCTGGTCGGCTCGCACTCAGCGCGGGTCTCGGCCTCGGCCTGGGCGAGGCCCTGGTGGCCTCCCTGCTGCAAGGGAAGCGCGTCACCCTGGGGGCCGCCGACTGCTCGACCACGGGTCTGGAGCAGTGGCGGGCGCTGCGCAAGCGCATGGACCTGGTCGTTGCCGAGATCGCAGCGCTGCGGCGCATCCTCGGCATGGGTCCGGATCCGGAGACCTTGCTGCAGCAGACTCCGACCCTGCGTGTCGATGAACGACGCCAGCAGGAGCGCGCTTTCGCCGCCCTGGATGGCCTGTCGACCGATGAACTGGGCATCGAGCTGAGCGAAGGCGCGGTCGCTCCGGCGCCGGCGGCTCCTCCCGCCCATGGCAGCGGCCGCCATCGGCAGCCGCGGCGCCGCCGCTGAGGTCCGGAGCATCCGCCAGGGGGTCATCGCCCCGGGGCCGGCAGGAGGGGATGTGCGAGAGGCATCTCCTTGCCTGTCACAAGTTTGCCGAATGGTGAGGAAAGATCGCTAGATCGGCCAGCGTCCACCCGTATGACCACGATGCCGCCGAGCGCCCATTCAGGGTGTCTGAGCGCCGTCCGCCCCGAGGAACGCTGCATGCCGGAGAACTCGCCAGTACCCCCCCAGAAGCCACGTGGGCTCCTGCTGATCATGATGTCGCTGCTGGCCATGCTGGTGCTGGCGCTGATGATGTACAATCACCTGGTGCCGCGCGAGCCGAGCTGGAGCCAGTTCCTCGACAAGGTTGCCTCAGGAGAAGTCATCGAGATCGATGAGGGGCTCGAGTATGCCCAGGTGCGCGAGGGCAAGGGCTCCAATAATGCCAGCTACCGCGTGCTCTATCCGGGCGGTCGGCTGAGCGATGCAGACAAGAAATCGCTCCAGGACCTGATCGACCAGCGCAAGGAGCAGGCCAAGCTCGATGAGGCGAGCGGCAAAATCAATCCCGCCACGCCGATCAACATCAATGGCATCCCGCAGCCGGGCTGGGTGAGCAATGTGCTGCCCCAGCTGGTGCTGCTGGGTGTCTTCGTCGCGGCATTCTATTTCCTGGTGCTGCGGCGGATGGGTCAGGGCGGCGGCGTTCTGTCGTTCGGCAAGAGCCGTGCCCAGCTGATCACCAAGGGCAAGACCGGGAAGACCTTCAAGGACGTCGCGGGAATCGACGAGGCCAAGGAAGAGGTCGAGGAGCTGGTCGCATTCCTCAAGAACCCAAAGAAGTTCCAGAAGCTCGGCGGTCGCATCCCGCGCGGTGTGCTCCTGGTCGGTCCTCCGGGTACCGGCAAGACCCTCCTGGCCAAGGCCATCGCCGGCGAGGCCGACGTGCCGTTCTACTCGATCTCGGGCTCGGATTTCGTCGAGATGTTTGTCGGCGTCGGCGCCAGCCGGGTGCGCGACCTGTTCGCCCAGGCCAAGGACAACTCGCCGTGCATCATCTTCATCGACGAGATCGACGCGGTGGGACGCAAGCGCGGCAGCGGCATGAGCTCGGGCGGCCATGACGAGCGCGAGCAGACCCTCAATGCCATCCTGGTCGAGATGGACGGCTTCAGCTCCACCGACAAGGTGATCGTCATCGCGGCGACCAATCGCGTCGATGTGCTCGACCCGGCGCTGCGCCGCCCGGGCCGCTTCGACCGCCACATCGATGTCAACCTCCCCGACATCGCCGGGCGCGAGCAGATCCTCAATGTCCATGCCAGCAAGGTGAAGCTCGCCTCGGACTGCGACCTCTCGATCATCGCCCGCGGCACCCCCGGTTTCAGCGGCGCCGATCTCGAGAGCCTGATCAACGAGGCGGCGCTCAATGCCGCGCGCACGGAGCAGGACCAGGTCCACCACAAGGACCTCGAATATGCACGCGATCGCGTCGCCTTCGGGCGCGAGCGCAAGGCCGGCAGCCGGGCCATGCCCGAGGATGAGCGCCGCATCACCGCCTACCATGAAGCCGGCCATTCCCTGCTCCAGGTGATCGTCGAGGGCGGGGATGATCTGCACAAGGTCACCATCATCCCCCGCGGCCGGGCCCTGGGTGCGACCATGCACCTGCCCAACCAGGATCGCCACACGCACAGCCGGCGGAAGATCCTCGGCGACATCTGCGTGCTGTTCGGCGGACGCATCGCCGAGGAGCTGTTCTGCGGCGACATCACCACCGGCGCGGCGAACGACATCGACCGGGCGACGCACCTGGCGCGCGGCATGGTCTACGAGTGGGGCATGTCCGACAAGATGGGCCCGATCAAGTACACTGAGGACCATGACAGCCTGATGGGCTCCGAGTCGGTGGTGGTGGTCAGCGCGACAACCCGCCGGGAGCTTGATGAGGAAGTGCGCTCGATCATCGATGTGCAGTACAAGCGCGCCCATCTCCTGATCGAGGAGAACCGCGACAAGCTCGAGCGCGTCGCCCGCGCACTGCTCGAGCATGAGACGCTCGATGGCGCACAGGTGAAGATGCTGCTGGATGGCGGCGAGTTGCCGCCGCGGCGGCCGACCGTGCTGGTGCCCAAGTCCGAATCCTCGGCCAAGGACAAGCCCGACGTCGAGAAGGCCCTGCCCGGGCCGGCGCTCGAGCCGAAGCTCGCCTGAGCGCCCGCAGCCGGGGCGCCCTGGCGCTGACGGATCACGCGCCGGCGGCGAGCGACTTCACTGCGCTGAGGTCGCGCTTGCCCGTGCCGAGCTTGGGGATGGCCGCGACGAGCTTGATATCCTTGACCTTGGGCCGCCAGAGCGCGGGCAGATGGCTGAGGGCGTTAATCGCCTCCGTCCAATCGCCGCTGAACCCGGTGTGCAGCACGATCAGCTTCTCGCCCCGGCTCTCGTCCGAGATCGCCGCCACGGCGATCTCGCAGGCGTCAGCGCCGGCATGGGCGGCGACGACCACCGCTAGCAGGGCGACCTCGATGGTGTCGAGCGGAACCATCTCGCCGCCGATCTTGGCGAAGCGCGCGAGCCGTCCGGTGATGCTGATGAAGCCGTCCTCATCGACACGGCCGATGTCGCCGGTGTTGTAGCCCTCGTGGATGAAGACCTTGGCGGTGAGGTCCGGACGATCGAGGTAGCCGCGCATCCGGCTGGGAGAGCGGACGACCAGCAGTCCCTCGGAGCCGGGTGGCAGGATGGCATGGGTGTCGGGATGCACGGCGAAGGCCTGCAAGCCCGGCAGCGCACGCCCGATCGATCCGTCCTTCGACCGGGTCTCCACCACGCCATCGCGCCGCACCTCGGGCAGGTTCACCCCCACCACCGGGGCGAGCTCGGTGCAGCCATAGCCCTCGAGCAGATCGGCGCCATAGCGGCTCTTGAAGGCTTGCTTGAGATCGACCGGGCAGCGCTCAGCCCCCACCACGGCGAAGCGCAGCGTGGCCAGCTGGGCCGGCTCGATGCGGCGCATGTAGCCGCGCACGAAGGTCGGGGTGCTGATGAGGAAGGTCGCGCCGCTGGCGGCGGCCAGCTCGCCCAGGGCCTTGCCGTCGGCAGGATCGGGCTGCGCCGCGACGGTCATGCCTTCGACCAGGCCGAGCCAGGTTCCCGGCACCAGGCCGAAGCTGTGGAAGAGCGGCAGCGGGCTGAGCAGGACATCCCGCCCGCCGTGCACATCCAGGCCATCGGCGGTGCAGGCGCAGTTGGCGAGGATCTGGCGGTGGGTGAGCTCGACGCCCTTCGGATCCCCGGTCGAGCCGGAGCTGAAGATGATCGCCGCAACCGCATCGCTCCTTCCGCGGTCGAGCAGGAAGCGTGGCAGGATGAAGCACAGCAGCGTCGAGGCCAGGATATCGATCTTGCCCAGGCGCTTGAGCGATTCCTCGACCTGGACCATGCGGCAGGGAAGTTCGAACGGGCCGATCCGGCGCAGATAGGCACCGGCGCTGATGATGGTGCGCACGCGCGCCATCGCGCACATGCGCGCCAACTGCGCCGGGCCGGTGGTATGGTTGAGGTTGACGGCGGTCTTGCCGGCCAGGGCCAGCGCGAGGTTGACGATCGCGCCCGCGCGCCCCGGCGGCAGCAGCACGCCGACGCAGCTCTCATCGGCATCGAGGGCGAGCTGCGGGAGCAGCGCCCGGCTGAGTCCCATCAGCATGGCTGCGCTCAGCGTCCCGCCGGAATCCCGCATGGCCACGCGCAGCGGATGGCGCCGTGCCTTGGAGATGAAGGCCGAACCGAGGGTGCGCCGGTCGCGCAGGCTGCGCGCCTGGGCGGTGAGGAAGCTGAGGTGCATGACCTGGTCGCGCGCTTCGGCAGCGCTCGAGGTCGAGGGCAGCGGTGCGCCGATGCGCAGGTCGACGCGGCGCAGCGGGCGGGGGAAGCTGCGGCGTTCGCTGCGGCTGGCGATGGTGCCCCACAAGCCATGCAGATGGGCGGGGACGATGGGGATGCCCGCGCGTGCGGCGATGCGCTCAAGCCCGGAGCGGAAGACGTCGGTCTGGCCGCTGCGGGTGAGCTTGCCCTCGGGGAAGATCACCACCACCTCGCCGGACTTGGCGGCCTCGATCGCGGCATCGATGGACGCCAGCAGCGCCCGGCGGTGGTCTTCGGCGGCCACCGGGATGACGCCAGCCACGCGCATGAAGAAGCCCACCACCGGCATCTCGACGAATCGGCGATAGACCATGAAGCGGCCGGGACGCGGCAGGCTGGTCGCGAGGATGAGGCCGTCGGCATAGCTGAGGTGGTTGCACACCACCAGGCATCCGCCGCTCTCCGGGAGGTGCTCGGCGCCCTCGACGCGCACCCTATAGGCGAGCTTGAGCAGCACCGAGATCAGCCAGCCTGCGCAGGCCTGGCGGTAGATGGCGATGCACATCAGCGACAGCGCCACGATCAGCCCACCTAGGACCATCACCGACCCCATCGAGCTGAGGTTCGCCAGCCTGCCGCCGCTGATGCTCCCGGCATTGGTCATCAGATAGTAGCATCCGGCGGCGAAGAAGGTGCCGAGGGATGCCAGCACGCCGACACCCGACATGATGAGGTTGCGCCGCTTGGCGGGCGCACGTTCCTGGAGGAGGATGGTGACGGCCACCTCCCACATGCCGGCGCCCACCCCGGTGACCATCAGCCACATGAGGAACGGCCATAGCAGGCGCTGGTTGACCCCTATCGAGGCGTCGTGCCAGGCATGCAGTCCGGCCAGGGCGAAGGCGGTGCCTGCGAGCAGGGCTCCGAACAGGGGCAACCCGGCGGGGAAGGGGCGAGAGCGGTAGCGCGGCGCCAAGGCCGAGCCGATGATGATGCCGAATACCACGCACAGGAACATCCCCGCCGTGCCCGCTTCATGCAGGCCGTACACGCGCAGCGCCATCTGCGGCATGGCGGTGAATGCAGCCCCGCCAAGGGCCCAGAATCCGGCCAGTCCGAGGGCGGGTACCCAGATGCCGGGGGAGCGGTTGAGCGCCCGCACCTGATCGAGCACCTTCCACGGCATCGCCAGGGGGGTGGCGGGTGCCTGCGCGCGGAGTACGGGGATGCGGAATGCGCTGATGATGCCGATCAGGCAGACCACGCTGGCCACCAGCGCGAGCGACCACACCGATGCCGAGGGGTTGGTCGCAGCCCGGTGCAGGCCGATCTTCTCCAGCAGCCAGGCCAGGCGCTGGGTGTCGGTGCAGGCCGCCAGGCAGGTTCCGAGCAGGATCGCCGCCACGGTCACGCCAGCCAGCGCGGCATTGCCGCGGGCCAGCTTGGCGTCGTCGACCAGTTCCGGCATGATCGCGAGCTTGGCCGGGGAGAAGAAGGTGCTGGCGATGGCGAGCAGGAGATAGGAGGACAGCATCAGGACCGGGCTGCCGATGGCGAAGCCCCAGATGCCCAGGATCGCGATCGGTACATCGGCCAACCGGGCACCGCGGACGATCAGGTGCTTGGGGATGCGGTCGCCAAGGCTGCCAGCCAGGGGCGCGAGCAGGACGAAGGGGGTGCTGAAGAGCATCAGCGCCCAGGAGCTGTAGGCCGAAGCCAGGGCATCGGCCTTGGCGCTGTCGCTTGGGAAGGCGCGGTAGGCCGCGACCGTCAGGGCGACCACCACCACCTGGCGGAACAGGTTGTCCAGTCCGGCACCGACCGCCGCCGACACCAGGTGGGCCATCAGGCCGGTGCGCGGCGTGCTGGCGCTGACGGGAACGCGTTCACTGCGCGGTGCTGCGCTGGCCGGAGGTGCGGTCATGAGGCTATCCATGGTTGGCGCTCCAGGGGGGGGGGTGCGCCATTAAAGATAACGAATGATAACATATGTCAAGGGGTGGTTGCGCGTCGCACGGGTTGCAGGCGGCCGCCAGGCGCCTACCTTCTACAAAGGCTGCTTTTCAATGCCATCCACAGCATGGCTTTAGCGATCACGATTGCAGGACGCGACGACTATGCTCATAGATGAACGCGACCAGGCCGTGGTGGTGACGCTGGCTGGCGAACAATGCGCCGGCCTCGCCAAGCTGCTCGAGCCGCGGCTCGAACGCGGCCGCCGGCTGTTCATCATCGATATGGCCGCGACCACCTTCCTGAATTCGCTCAACATCGCGGCCATCATCGCGGCGCGCAACAAGGTGCATGCCGCCGGCGGGAGGATGGTGCTGGCCAACCTGGCGGAAAACATCAAGGCCGTGTTCCGTATCCTCAAGCTGGAACGGCTGTTCGTGCTCGACCATACCCTCGAATCGGCGCTCAAGCAGGGACCCTAGGCGCTCCCAGCCGCTGCACGGGATGGGTGGCACGGCGGTTGCGTAGACCCCGGTGCGGACGGTGCCGTGTGCATCGCCGCCATAAGGGGGTCTGCATGCGCTGCACTTCTGCACACTGGTTGGCCATGGCGCTGATCGCGGTTGCGTTGGCCGCACCGGCACCCGCTGCGAGCCTGTGGCAGGCTGAGACCCTGGCGGACGGCACCCTGTATTCGGATCAGGTGGCACGCAAGAAGGGCGACCTGATCACCATCGATGTGAACGAGAACACCTCGGTCAGCGATCTCAACCAGACCGAGACGGAGAGGCAGAACGACATCTCCAGCACCGTCTCGCTCTTGCCCGGATCGAACAAGATCGCTGCCACGGTGGGATCGTCAGCCAGCACCGCGCTGCCCGGGCTGATCGCCAACTCCGACAAGCATTATCAGGGCAAGGGCAACTACACCGCCTCGAACCAGGTCATCGCGGCGATAACCGCCCGCGTCATCGATGTGCTGGACAACGGCAACCTCGTGATCGAGGGCCGTCGCAGCGTCAAGGTCAACAATGATACCAAGGTCATCCTGATCACCGGCATCGTGCGCACTGCAGATATCCATTCCGACAACACCGTGCTGTCGGAGAAGCTCCATGACTTCCAGGTGTCGATCGATGGCGATGGTCCGCTGACGCGCGCGCAAGAGGAGGGCTGGATGGGCCGCATCCTCGATGTCCTCTGGCCGTTCTAGGACCCCCCATGCGCACCTCCCGGCCTTCACACGATCATGCTGCTCTGGCGCCCAGGCCGTGCACTCCGTCCGCCGCCTGGGCCTGCCGGCGCTCCGCGCTGCTGCTGGCTCTGCTGGCCCTCGCCTGGGGCATCGGGGTGATCGGCTGGTCGGCGGAGGCGCCCCAGCAGAAGATGGTCCCGGCTTTGGACCCGGTACCCTCACCGGTGCTGAAGTACGTGCCGCCCGACACCGCGGCCGATGACACATCGAACGACACCGACGCCACCCCCAGCGCCGGCGTGCGTCTGAAGGACTTGTGCGATATCTACGGCGTGCGCGATAACCAGCTGCATGGCATCGGCGTGGTCGTCGGCCTGGGCGGGACGGGAGACAAGACCCCAGCAACGGTGCGCATGCTGATGCAGCTGCTCGCCACCAAGCACCTCAGCTTCAGCGCCAGCGACCTGATCTCCAAGAACGTGGCGATGGTGGCGGTGACCGCCGACCTGCCGGCCTTCGCCCGCAACGGCAGCAAGCTCTACACCCAGGTCTCCTGCCTCGGCGATGCGACCTCGCTCAAGGGCGGGGTGCTGCTGCAGACCCCGATGGTCGCGGCGGACGAGAAGATCTATGCGGTCGCCCAGGGTCCGGTCAGCATCGGCGGCTTCGGCGCAGCCGGGCCGAACCTGGCGAGCGTGGGGGTCGACCACAAGAACATCGAGACGGTGGCCATCCTCGCGGGGGGGTCGCTGGTGGAGCGGGAGGTTCCCGTCAGCCTGCTGTACGGCGATCGCCTGCGGCTGGTATTGCGCGAGTCGGACTTCATCACCGCCAACCGCGTCGCCAAGGTGCTCGGCGACACCTTCGGGGCGGCGCTGGTCAGCGCCGAGGATGCCTCGGTGGTCAGTCTGGGCTTCGCCAGGACGCCGACCGAGGGCGATCTGGTCGATACCATCGCGAAGCTGCAGCAGCTGCGCGTCGCTCCCGATATCAAGGCGCGCGTGGTGATCAATTCGCGTACCGGCACGGTGGTGGTCGGCAAGGATGTGCGCATCAGCCAGGTCGCGGTCAGCCATGGCGGTCTGAGCCTGCGCATCACCCCGGTGGCCGAGCACCGACCCGACCCCAACGATGCGGGCAAGCTGATCGATGCCATCGGCTGGGTCGATCCGGTGACCAAGCTGCATTCGAACCTGCCGCCGTCCGGTACCAGGCCGAGCCTGATTCCTGGCACCATGACCGTGATCGCGGGGGCGACGGTCGACGACATCGCCAATGCGCTCAATGCCCTGGGTGCGCGACCACGCGATCTGGTGGCCATTTTCGAGGCGATCCAGCGCGCCGGCGCGCTGCATGCCGAACTGGTGGTGATGTAATGACCGATCTGGCGATCACCAACGACGGGCAGCTGAACGTGCCCACAGCCAACAGCCATACCCGCCTGGTGCACGCAGCCCAGCAATTCGAGGCTTCCTTCATCCAGCTGCTGTTCCAGACCGGGGATACCTCCGATTCCGAGGATCCGCCGCTACTGGGCGGCAGCTCAGCGGATACGCAGTTCAAGGAGCTCTTCCGCAGCGGTCTGAGCGAGAAGGCTGCAGGACATCTCGGCATCGCCCAGATGCTCGAACGCCAGATCGAAGGTCACGGCGCAACCACCCACCACCCCGGGACGACCCAGCGATGAACCCGCTCCCCCAGCCGCTGTGCATCCAGTTGCGTGATCACCTCGATGCCGAGATCGGCGTCCATCGGCGCCTGCTCGCCTCCTCCGAGGCCAAGACCGCGGAGATCGTCGCGCACAACATCCCCGCCTTCACCCAGCTGCTCCAGCGGGAGCAGGCACCCGTCGCCGAGATGGCCCGCCTGCGCCAGCTGCGCGAGCGCCTGATGCGGCAGGTCGCCAGCAACCTCGGAGTAAAGGCCGACGGCCTGACCATGAGCATCATCCTCACCGCGGTCCAGGAAGCGATGCGCGGCGATCTGCGCCGGCGCCAACAGGACCTGACCGCGGTGATCGCAGCCTTGCGCGACATCAACCAGCGCAACATGGTGCTGATCCAGCAGAGCCTGAGCTTCGTCCGCGCCATGCTGCACGGCCTGGTCGGCGAGAAGCTGCCGAAAGGGCATCCCTACGACCGCCGCGGCCTGCTCGGCGCGTCGCTGCACGGCAACGGCCGGCTGCTCAACCTGCGCGGCTGAGACGCGCCACCAGGAGCGCGGCAAGCACCTGGCATGCAGCGTCCTGAGAGCGCCCTGTCCCTGGTCGGCCATTTCGGCACGCCGAGTGCGTTATGCCCGGAGAGGACCTCGGTCCTCCCGGGAGGATGCCATGGGCGAAGCGCTGCTGATTGGACTCTCCGGCCTCCAGGCCGCGCAGCAGGCGATGGATGTAACAAGCAACAACATCTCCAATGTCGATACACCCGGATACACCGAGCAGACGGCCGAGCTCACCAATGCCGGGACGACCATCGATGGCAGCCTGCAGAGCGGCAATGGCGTCCAGGTCGCAGACATCGAGCGCCTGGCGAACCAGCTGCTCATCGGCCAGCTGCAGCAGGCGCAGAGCGATACCGGCCGGCTGCAGCAGATGTCGACCACCCTGACGTCGGCGCAGAGCGCCTTCAACGAGCCTGGCGCCAACGGCCTGTCGGCGGCCATCGACAACCTCTACTCCAGCCTCCAGAGCCTGTCAGGCAATCCTAGCTCGATCGCCTTGGCGAACTCCAGCGTCTCCAACCTGCAGGCGTTCACCGCGACGCTCAACGGCATCGGCGATCAGCTGAATAGCCTGGCCAGCAACCTCGGCTCGAGCCTGCAGACCTCCGTCACCCAGGTCAACACACTCACCAGCCAGATCGCGACCCTCAACGGCCAGATCAGCATCCAGACGCAGGCGGGAGCCAATGCCAACGACCTCAAGGACCAGCGCGATCAGCTGATCAGCAAGCTCGCCAACTACATGAGTCTGCAGGTCAATCCGCAAGCCGACGGATCTGACGACATCGACAGCGATGGCGCCATGCTGGTCGGCGGCATCACCGCCGTGCCGATCCAGCCCGGCACCACCACGACCGGCGGCCTGGCGGTGCTCAACCCGACGGGCACCGTCTTCCCGGTGAGCGGTGGCACCATCGGGGCGATGCTCGACCTGAGCAATACCCAGCTGCCAAACCTGATCAGCAGCATGAACACCTTCACCAGCAGCTTCGCCGAGGCGATGAACGAAGCGCAGGCCACCGGCACCAGCTCCAACGCCTCGTTGACGAGCGTGATCTCGAACACCGTGATCAGCGCCGATGACGTCGACACCAACCTCGATTCCCCGCAGCAGATCCAGAGCTCGGCCGGTGGCGCCGGCATCCCGCAGGCCTACATGCCGGACTTCACCGATGCCAATGGCAATCCGGTGGCGACCAACCTGAGCATCAATGTCTACGATCCGACCAGCGGCACGGCGCAGAAGTACACCGTGCGCTACGATCCGACCACCGGCAATGGGGGGGACTCTATCGCCGACCTGGTCTCGGCGATCAATACCGGCACCAGCGCCGGCGGCTTCACGCTCTATCCGCCCAATGCGGCGGGCATCAGCGGCGTGCTTGCGAGCCTGGTGCCCGCCAATGGCGGCTATCGGCTGGCGCTGACCGCCCAGGGTGGCGATACCATCGATTTCAGCTCCGCCCTGGATACCCAGCCGACCGTGGGGGCATGGACCAGTGGCGCCACCACCGTGACCGGCTCGGATACGGCGCTTGCCAATCAGCGGCTCGTCTTCCAGGTGCAAGGGGGCAATCTCCAGGCCTACACCATCAATCCGGTCGACGGTTCGCAGGTCGCGTATGGCTCCCCGGTCGCCCTCGGCGGCGCGAGCGCGACGATCGGCAACCTCACCCTCGCGCTCACCCCCGGGGCGGCCAACTACAACAACGGCGACTCCTTCGCCGTCGATTTCGACAGCCATGGCAACATCGTGGGCGGAACCGGCAGCTATACCCAGCAGCCGACCTGGACCAGCGGCGATGCCAGCTTCGCCGTCTCGGGCCAGTATTCAGGCGATCAGACCTTCACCCCGGGCACCCAGTGGTCGATGCGGGTGGTCTCGCCCGGCACCATCGGTGCCGCCACCGGTGCGCCGGTGGTGCAGTTCACCTACTACACCGGCCCGGCGAGCGCACCCGTGCAGCAGACAACCCAGGTCGCCCTCGGCAGCTCCTACCCCCCGGGAACCCCGGTGCAGATCGCCGATGGCGTCTACGCGACCTTTTCCGCCGGCAACCTGTCGACCGCCGGCAACTCCGCCTCCTTCACCGTCGATAGCCAGCCCGACCAGGCAGGTCTGCTGTCCGCTCTCGGACTCAACGGCATGTTCACCGGTGATACCGCCGCCAACCTGGCGGTCTCTTCGCAGCTGGTTCAGAACGCCGGCGACCTCTCGGTCGGCACCACCCGGTCAGCGGGGGACAGCGCCAACGTCTCGAACATGGAGAACGTGTGGAACCAGACCAACTTCAACGGCACGACGCTGGACAATTCCTACCAGAGCATCGTCGCGAACCTCGGTGTCCAGGTGCAGCAGACGACCCAGGCCCAGACCACCCAGACAGCCCTGACCACCAGCCTGCAGAATCAGCAGCAGCAGGTCAGCGGTGTATCGATCGACCAGGAGGTCACCAATCTGCTGCAGGAGCAGCAGGCCTATTCCGCTGCGGCGAAGATCATCAGTACGCAGCAGACCGATGACGCCACCTTGATACAAATGATGCAATAGGGGAAGCCATGGGCATCACCACTACTGAGATCAGCAACACCGTTCTGGGCAACGTCCAGACCACCATCACCAGCCTGGCCAACTACCAGGAGCAGTTGTCCACCGGATTGGCGGTCAACCAGCCGAGCGACAATCCGGAGGCGGCCCTCCAGGGCATGCAGTACCAGTCGCAGATCGATGCCAATACCGCCTACATCGCCAATGCCAACCAAGGCACCGCATTCATGACCGATGCCGACAGTGCCTTCACCCAGATGTCGACGCTGATGGATCAGGTCCAGCAGGCGGCCGTGCAGGGGGCCAACGGCACCCAGGATGCCAGCAGTCTCCAGGCCCTCGGGCAGACGGTGAACTCGCTGCTCACCCAGATGGTCAGCCTCGCCAATACCCAGAGCAACGGGCAGTACGTCTTCGCTGGTTCGGCCACCAACACCCAGCCCTTCGTCGAAAGCGCCGACCAGTCGACGGTCTCTTATCAGGGCAACCTCGACGCCATGTCGCTGCAAGTCGGTCCGCAGGCTAGCGTTCCGATCAACACCGACGGTAATACGGTGTTCAATTCGCCCACCAATGTCTTCGCCACCTTGATCCAGCTGCGCGACGCCCTCAACAACGGCGACCAGACCACAGTCGGCAACCTGCTCTCGACCGTCGACCAGGCGACTTCCCAGATCCAGAATGCGCAGGGTGCCTTGGGTGGCAACCAGCAGCGCCTGACCCTGGCCCAGAACCAGCTGCAAAGCGCCCAAACCAACCTCAACAACCTGCTCGGGCAGACCATCGATGCCAACCTGCCGCAGACCGTGTCCGAGATGCAGCAGGCCGAAACAGCCTTGCAATCCGGCCTCGAGGCGGCGGCCAAGATCCTCACCCCGAACCTCCTCTCCTACCTGCCATCGTGACGGTGAAGGTTGTGGCACAGGCGTTTGCGTTACCCGGAGAGTGGTCCCAGGTTTGCTGTGGTACAGGTGAGAAAGGCTTGCTATAAGCCTCTCCAGCATGCGTCGCATCGCGATTATCAGCGACATCCACAGCAACATGCCGGCCCTCAATGCGGTGCTGGCTGACATCGCCCAGCAGAAGGTCGAAGCCATCTACTGCCTCGGCGATGTCGTGGGCTATGGACCAGAACCGGTCGAGGCGATGCGCACCATCCTCGACGTCTGCGAGCTCGGCAAGGTCATCGCCGGCAACCACGACCACGCAGCGATCCATGAGCCCATCGGCTTCAACGCCGAGGCCCGCAGCGCCGCGCTGTGGACCAACAAGATGATCCGCGCTGGCATGCTCTCGTGGTTCGGCAAGCGGAAGCGCTACCGCTGGTTGCGGGATCTGCCGACATCCTTCACCGAGGGCGATGTGCTGTACGTGCATGCCAGCCCACGCAATCACCTTGAAGAGTACATCCTCGAGGAGCATACCCAGGGTCGGACCTTCCTCGGCGAGGATCCCAAGCAGCTGCTCGAGGAGAACTTCGCCCTCGTCCAGCACACCTGCTTCATCGGCCATACCCACCGTCCCGGCGTAGTTACCGGGGATGATTTCGTCTGGCACAGCCTGAAGAGCCTGAACTACCGCTGGCGGATCGACGCGCGCAAGACCATCATCAACGTCGGCAGCGTGGGCCAGCCGCGTGATGCCGATCCCCGTTCCTGCTACGTTATCTTCGATGGCGAATCGGTCGAATGGCGTCGCGTCGCCTATGACATCGAGAAGACGCGGCGCATGATCCTCGATATCCCCCAACTCGGACAGCACCTCGGCGACCGCCTCCTCGTCGGGCGCTGACCAGCCTGGGGCTCCAGCACTTGGCAGCCGAGCGATCTGGCTGCTGTTCCAGGACGACGCCAGCACGGTACTTGCAACCTGGACTTGGGCGATACCATGCTCCTCCCCGTCGCGTTCCACCCCGATTTCGCCAGTCAGGCCATACCATGCCCAAGATGAAGAGCCACAAAGCCTCCAAGCGCCGTCTGCGCATCACTCCGACCGGCAAGATCCTGCGCACCCAGTGCGGCGTGCGCCACCTGCTGACCCATCGCACGCCCAAGCGCCTGCGCAACCTGCGCAAGAAGGCCACTACCACGACGGCAGGCTACACCCGCCGCGCCCGCTACGCGCTGCTCAAGGGCCAGCCCTAGGGCTCACCTCTGCAACGCGCTGCCAGCCTGCGGACGACCACGACTCCACCGTCTTTTGTCCATGTCACCAAAGTAGGCCCCAGGCCTCTCCGTCATCCGCTCGCGGAGACGGACAGTTCAATAAGGACCAGCCATGCGTACCACCAACGGTGCCGCCCGCCACCAATCAGTCAAGCGCTTGAAGAAGCGCGCTCGCGGCTTCTACAGCGGCCGGCACAAGATGTACCATGTGATCTGCGAAGCGGTCATGCGCGCAGAGCGCACCGCCTACGTCGGCCGCAAGCTCAAGAAGCGCGATTTCCGTCGTCTGTGGATCACCCGCATCAGCATCGCCTGCCGCGCCCTAGGTGAGAACGGCCTGCCCTACAGCCGCCTGATCGCAGGCCTACAGTGGGCCGACATCCGCCTGGATCGCAAGCAGCTCAGCGAGCTGGCCATTCACCAGCCCGCGGCGTTCGCGGATGTGGTCGCCAAGGCCAAGGCCGCCCTGCTCGCAGCCCGGCCCAACGCCAACGTCTGAACATCAGCGCCTGAGGGACGCCTCCCGTCCGATGCGCGCATCGGCTGATCGGGGAAGCACGCGGCATCCGGCACGCCTCAGCTGACCAGCAGCGCCTTGAGCCGCCGTTGGCATTCGCCGCTGGCGAAGGGCTGCGAGAACATGCGCGCCCCCAGCGCGGAATCGATCACTCCCTGGCGCGCGAGCCGCAGCTGGCGGATTGCCAGAACGGCACTCTGGGTGTATTCGCCCATGTCATAGGCCAGTGCCTCGATGTCCTGACTCGTGTGCACCAGACGATCGATCAGGCCAAGCTTGAGCGCCTGGTCGGCATCGAGGACATCACCGTTGAGGAAGAGGTCCGAGCTGAAGGATTCCGAGACCCGGCAGGCCAGCCGACGTAGACCGCCCATGCACGGTACCAGGGCCCAGGCCAGGCCGGGCAGGCCGAGGCGGAGGTTGGGCCTGCCCACCAGCACATCACAGCCCAGGGCCAGTTCCAGCCCGACGCCCAGGGTATAGCCGGACAGGGCGGCGATGGTGACGCCTGGCCAGCGCTCCAGGGCCTGCAGCACCTCATGCCCGAGCATGCTGTAGGCGGAGGCCCGCTTGGCATCGATGCCAGCCAGTTCGGTGATGTCGGCGCCGACCGAGAACGCCTCGGCTTCGCCTTCGATGATCAACGGGAGCTCCGATTGGTGGTGGTCATCCAGCAGGGCGGTCAGGCTGCGCAGAGTCTGGCTGTCGATGGCATTGTAGCGTTCGGGTCGATTCAACCTGAGGTGCAGGAAGTGCTGACCGCGGTCGATCCGGACAAGATTGAAGCTGACAGTTGCCATGGTGCCTCCGCCGATCTCCTGCCTCCGTGCGTGGATCGGTATGCCTACCCATTGGATACATCAGAACGGCCAGCCGGTCAAATGGCGGTCAGCAAGCCCCCACGGGAAGGCTGTGCGCTGTCCGGTCCTGGAGGTAGAGGATTGGCCCACCCGTTGCGCCCCCGGACCCTGGCTCTAACGTGTTGACCATACATGAGCTGGTTCGATCGATTCCATAGCCTCTTCAGCGTCGACCTCGGTATCGATCTGGGCACGGCCAACACCCTGGTAGCGGTGCAGGGCAAGGGCGTGGTGATCTCGGAGCCAAGCGTGGTAGCGGTCAAGAAGGGCACCAAGATCGTCTGGGACGATGGCAATGCCGTTGGCGAGCAGGCCAAGATCATGCTGGGCAAGAATCCAGGCAACATCGAGGTGGTACGCCCGATGAAGGATGGGGTGATCGCCGACTTCGAGCTCACCGAGGCGATGCTGCGCTACTTCATCCGCAGGGCGCATGGCCGGCGCGGCCCTTTCCGGCCGCGCCTGGTCATCGCCGTACCCTCCGGCATCAACGAGGTGGAGAAGCGCGCGGTCACCAATAGCGCGATGAATGCGGGCGCGCGCCAGGTCTTCCTCATCCCCGAGCCGATGGCGGCGGCGATCGGCGCCGGGTTGCCCTTCGCAGATCCGGTGGGCTCGATGATCGTCGATATCGGTGGTGGTACCACCGAGGTGGCAGTCATATCCCTCGCCGGGATCGTCGCCTCGGAATCGGTGCGGGTGGCGGGCGATGAGTTGTCGATGGCGATCGTCAAGTATCTCAAAACCGAATACAATGTCGTCATCGGGGAGAACACCGCCGAGATGGTGAAGCACCAGATCGGTTGCGCGATGTCGCCTGCGGAGGAGACGCGCATGTCGATTCGCGGCCGCGATATGCGCACCGGCATGCCGCGCGCCATCGAGGTCACTGCGCATGAGATCCATGAGGCATTCAAACCCCAGCTGATGTCGATCGTCAACTCGGTGAAGATGGTGCTCGAGCGCACTCAGCCGGAACTCGCGGCTGACCTGATGGACCGCGGCATCTGCATGGCTGGTGGCACAAGCCTGCTGAAAGGCCTTCCTGAGCTGCTGTCACGCGAGACTGGCCTGCCCGTGCGCCTGGCGCAGGATCCCCTGACCTGCGTCGCGCGAGGTTGCGCGGCACTCCTCGATGATCTTGATGCGATCAAGCAGATCCTCGAGATCGGCACCAACTCCTGATGGTGTGCGTCCCGCTCGCCGCCGGATCGCCTGCGATCGGATGGCCTTTACCACATTGCGTGCCATGGTCGCGAGCAGGAGTGTGAATGCCGCTATCCGATGACATCGTGCGCGCCATCTGCGAGGGCCGCCTAGGCGATCCCTTCTCGGTCCTGGGGCTGCATAAGGGCAATGACGGGGTGTCGGCGAGGATCTGGCTGAGATCGGCAGAGCGGGTCGAGGTGATCAGCGATGATGGCAGGCATACTGCCGTGCTCGCCGAGCGGGCACCGGGGCTGTTCGAAGGCGTCTTCGCAGGCGTGCAGGAGCCGTTCGCCTACCGTGTGCGCGTCACCGATGCCGGAGGGGGTGCGCCGCTCATCCTGCGCGATCCCTACTCCTTCTGGCCGCAGCTCGCAGATTTCGATCTCGAGCTCTTCCGCGCCGGCCACCATCTGCATCTCGGCGAGGTGATGGGTGCGCATGTGCTCACCGTCTCGGGCGTCTCCGGGGTGCGTTTCGCGGTGTGGGCTCCCAATGCCGCGCGCGTCTCGGTGATCGGGGATTGGAACGGCTTCGACGGGCGCTGGCATCCGATGCGCCGGCGCGATCCCTTCGGGATCTGGGAACTCTTCATCCCCGATGTCACCGCCGGCATGCTCTACAAGTTCGAGATCCGCTCCAAGGAAGGTGAGCTGCGCATAAAGTCAGACCCGTATGCACGCGCTGCCGAGGAGCCCCCGGCCACCGCAAGCGTGGTGGTCGGCAATGACCGGTTCGGCTGGAAGGATGGCGAATGGCTGGCGGAGCGGCGCACCCAGCCGCACCTCAATCGGCCGATGGCGATCTATGAATGCCATCTCGGCAGTTGGATGCGCGGCCCCGAGCCGGGCGCCACCTGGCCATCCTATCGGGAGCTCGCCGAGCGCCTGATCGCGCATTGCCAGGATTATGGTTTCACCCATCTCGAGCTGCTGCCGGTGGCCCAGCACCCCTATGAGGGCTCTTGGGGCTATCAGGTCACCGGGCAATATGCGCCCAACAGCAGGCACGGCGGACCCGCTGACTTCAAGCAGTTCATCTCGCTCATGCACGAGGCCGGCATCAGCGTCATCGTCGATTTCGTCCCCGGGCACTTCCCCAAGGACGATTTCGCGCTCGCACGCTTCGATGGCGAAGCGTGCTACGAGTATTCCGATCCTCGCGAAGGCGAGCACCGCACCTGGGGCACTTGTGTCTTCAATTTCCGCCGGCCTGAGGTACGCAACTTCCTCATCGCCGCGGCCCTGCACTGGCTGCGCGAATTCCACATCGACGCACTGCGGGTCGATGCGGTCTCCTCGATGCTCTACCGCAATTACGATCGCAGCGAAGGGGAGTGGGTGCCCAATGAGCAGGGAGGCATCGCCAATCTCGAGGCGGTCAGTTTCCTGCAGGAATTGACCAGCACCATCCACCGCGAATTCCCTGGCGTCCTGATGATCGCAGAGGAGAGCACTGCATGGCAGGGGGTGACCGCACCCACCGAGCTGCAGGGTCTGGGCTTCGATCTGAAGTGGAACATGGGGTGGATGCACGANNAGAAGTCGCTGCTCGACAAGATGTCGGGCGATTACTGGCAGCGCATCGCCCAGCTGCGCCTGCTCTTCGGCTATCAGGTTGGGGTCCCCGGGCGTCCGCTGCTCTTCCAGGGCGCCGAGTTCGGCCAGGGACGCGAATGGGCGTGGAACCGTTCCGTCGATTGGGGCGAGGGGCTGGAGCCGCTGCGGCGGGGCCTGGGCGAGTTCCTGCGTGCAGCGCTACGCGCCTACGCGGAGCACCCGGCGCTGTATGAGCGTGATGACCACCGTGACGGCTTCCAATGGGTGGATTGCGAGAACCGCCAGGAGTCGGTGCTGGCATTCCTGCGCAAGGCGCCCTCGGCTCCCGATGTGCTGGTCGCCTGCAACTTCACCCCGGTGCCGCNNGCAGCTCATCGCCGATGACCATGCGCATGGGGTGTTCAGGGCGAGCGTGCGTGTCACCCTGCCGCCGCTCGGGATCGTCCTGCTGCGAGCGCCCTCCCCGGCGCACCGCGAGGCATCAGCTCCGGCCAAAAAGCGCCTCAAGCGCAAATAGAGAGGCGAAGGACACCAGCGCGCTTGCTGGCAGGGTGAGCACCCAGGCGACGACG
>PLEW01000192.1 GCA_003136555.1 Planctomycetota bacterium
CCGACGGTCTGGACGCTGGTGGCGCTGACGCGCTTCTCAGCCGCGATCAGATCGTTCAGCCGCCGGACGCCGATGACGTTGAGATCGGTGCTCGCGGCATCGGCGACCAGGCCGCGCCTGACCACATTATCGACGATGATCACGCTGCCGGGNNGCATCGATGAAGACCAGATCGAAGGGCGCGGCCGCTTCCGCCACCAGGTTCGCCAGGCTCTCGACCGCCCGTCCCAGGCGCACCTCCGCCACGTCTGCCAGCCCGGCGCGGTGGAGATTGGCGCGCGCGACCTCGGCATGCTTGGGATCGATCTCCAGGGTGATCAGCCGGCCGTCGGCCGGGAGGGCGCGCGCCAGCCATATGGCGCTATAGCCACCGAGGGTGCCGATCTCGAGGATGCGGCGTGCCCGGTGGATGCGCGCCAGCAGATGCAGGAATTTGCCCTGGTTGGGCGCGACGTTGATGGTGGGCAGGCCGGCCGACGTGCTGTCGCGCAGGGCGTCCGTGAGGGCGGCATCCTGCGGCACCAGCTGCGCGACCAGGTACTGATCGACCACCGACCACAGCGGATCAGCGTGGGGGTGCGCTGCCGGCGCGGCGGCTGGACGGGCGCCGCGCGATGCGTTGCCCCCGCGCGGGGCCGGCACAAGATTCGCCTTCTGCTCCGGCTTTGGCTTCAACTTCAGCCGTGCCGATGCCGTTGTGCCTTTGCCGGAAACGGTACGTGCCACGCTACCGGTCGGACGGACGATGCTGCGCGACGCTACCGCCTTGGCGGAGGCGCGGCCCTTGCCCGCTGCACGGGAAGCGACCGGTGCTGCAGGTTTCGCCGCGGGCCGTCCGCGCGCAGTTTTCGTACGAGACGGAGAGGGGGCGGATGCGGCCATGGCGTCACCTTGATGCGAGCGTAGAGCCCTGTGAGGAGGCGGCAATGCCCCGGCGGGCGGCATAGCGGTTCACCGGCCGCTTGAGGCCGAGGTTCTCGCGTAGGGTCTTGCCTTCGTAGGCGGTACGGAACAGGCCACGCTTCTGGAGCTCGGGAATGACCAGATCGACGAATTCGTTGAGCGATTCCGGCAGGATGGGCGGCATGACGTTGAAGCCGTCCGCCGCACCGTTCTCGAACCAGTTCTGTATATCATCGGCGATCTTCTGGGGCGTCCCCACCACCACCCAATGCCCACGCGCGCCTGCGAGGTATTGGTAGAGCTGGCGCACGGTCAGGCGCTCGCGCTTGGCGAGTTCGAGCACGACGTGCTGCCGGCTGTTGCGCCCCTTGGGCGCTTCCGGGTAATAGGGTGGCGGGGCGTCGAGGTTCCAGCGGCTGATGTCCTCGTTGGGCCAGTGGTAGGCGATGGTGGCGATGCCGACCGAGGGATGGATGAGCTGCTGGAGCTCATTCCACTTGGCTTCGGCCTCGGCCTGGGTGCGTCCGATCACCGGCGAGATGCCCGGCAGGATGAGCAGCTCATCGGGGGAGCGCCCGTACTTGGCCAGGCGTCCCTTCACATCGCGGTAGAAGGACTGCGCTTCCGCGAGGCTGGTCCAGGCGGTGAAGATCGCCTCCGCGGTGGCGGCAGCGAGCTCCCGACCGGGTTCGGAGGAGCCTGCCTGGACGATGACCGGATAGCCTTGCGGCGAGCGCTCGAGGTTGAGCGGGCCTGCGACCTTGAAGTATTTGCCGACATGGCTGAGGGTATGCAGCTTGGCGGGATCGAGATAGACGCCCGATACCGGATCGCGGATGAAGGCATCGTCCTCGAAGCTGTCCCACAGGCCCTTGACCACCTCGAGGAATTCGTGCGCGCGTTCATAGCGGATTTCGGGATCCGGGTGCTTGTCGAGGCCGAAGTTGCCATACACCTGCTCGGAGCCGGTGGTGACCACGTTCCAGGCGGCGCGGCCCTTGGAGATGTGGTCGAGCGAGGCGAATTTCCGCGCCAGGGTGAAGGGGTCCTCGTAGGTGGTGGAGGCGGTGGCGACGAAGCCGACGTGCTTGGTGACCGCTGCCAGAGCCGCCCACAGCGTCACCGGCTCGAAGTGCGACAGCCGCCCCTGGCGGCTCAGGCTTTCGGTGTCCCCACGGTGGAACAATCCCGGGCTGTCGGCGACGAACACCTGATCGAAGAGCCCGCGCTCCGCGGTGTGGGCGACCTCGATGTAATGATCGATGTTGACGCCGGAATCGACGACCGAGCCGGCATGCCTCCAGGCGGCGATGTGGTGTCCGGTTGCCATGATGAAGGCACCGAGGCGGAGCTGACGACGGCTCATAGGGATGGTCCTGCTGGAGGGTTGATGCCCAGCGGGAGCACGAAGCGTGCCGAGCGTACGCCCATGGCGATACCATCACCGCCAGCAGCGCTGCGATCGCTGTTGCAATCGCCACCGCACACGACCGGCTGCTGCTGAATCCGCAGCAGCACGGTGCTGGGCCAGCAGCTCTTCCGTACCCGCTCCCGGCGCGTTTCAGCGGCCCGCACGCAGGCCGTGACGCGAGCGGAGGGCGCGACTCAGGCGCTGCAGGATGGCTTGGCGCTGTCCGGAACACCCGCTCCCGTGCTCGCCCGGTTCCACGGAAGCTTGGCCAGCGCCAGCGCCATGCCGCAGGTGTCGGTGATGCCGGCGAAGACCAGGCCGGCGCCGATGAAGCCGGACAAGCCGTAGAAATAGGGATTAACCTTCCAGCCCAGGACAACTCCGATGACGACCAGTGAACCGGCGAGGATGCGCACCTGCCGCTCGAGCGCGATCGCGCCGCGTCCGCGGACTACCGGCAGTCCGGCGGCGACCCATGCGCTGGTGCCGCCCGCGACCACGATCGCGTCGGGCCGGCCAGCCGCGGCGGCCTTCGCGGCCGCGGTGGCGGCGCGTGCGCCTGAGCCGCATATGATGAAAAGCGGTTGGCCGACGCTGCCGGGTGTCGATGGCAGCGCTGCCGGATCGAAGCGATCGAGCGGCACCAAGTGGGCACCCAGGGCGTGAACGGCGGCGAACTCGCCCGGCGAACGCACATCGATCAGGGTGTATGGCTGGCTGCGGGCGGCGAGGTCAATGGGCGAGATGGTGGCGATGGTCATTGCGGACTCCGGGGTCAACGAGGTCGCAGGCGATGGCGGGCCATGATGATGACGGTCGGCGGCGGATCCATAGGAGGTCGACGCGTCGTTCGACATCGCCAGCGGGTGCGGGATGGACGCCTGCATGCCCCGGCGCGCCACTCACGCCGGCACAAGCACATCCTGTACCGTCGATGGGCAGAGCCGCTGCTCGCAGGGGGCCACCCACCCCCGGACGCGGATTGGCATAGGCCGTGCTCTGCCGTGATCCATGGGCTACCCAACCGTCTATCCGACCGGCGTCACCATCTACGACCCCGAACAATCCTGGGCTGGCTATACGCTGCTCCAGGCGGCAGGCCATGGCGCGCTGCTGATCGATCCGAATGGCCGCGAGGTCCAGCTGTGGAAGGACCTCGCGGGCTTCCCCAACAAGCTGCTGCCGGGCGGCCAGGTGCTCGGCCATACCGGTGAACGCGATCCGCGCTTCGGCTCGCAGGATCAGCGCGACCTGGTGCAGGTCGGCTGGGACGGACGGGTGGTCTGGGCCTTCGACCGCTTCGAGCGCATCGCCGATGCGGGGACGCCACCCCGCTGGTACGCGCGCGTGCACCATGATTTCCAGCGTCAGGGAAATCCGGTCGGCTACTATGTACCGGGCCAGGAGCCGCTCACCGATCGCGGGCGCACCCTGCTGCTGGTGCATGAGAATGTCCATGACCGGCGCATCAGCGATTGGCCGCTGCTCGACGATACCTTCATCGAGGTCGACTGGAACGGCGACATCGTCTGGCGCTGGCGCCCCCATGAGCATTTCGAGGAGCTCGGCTTCGATGCCGCCGCTCGTGATGTCCTGCGGCGCAATCCCAACCTCCTGCCGCTCGGCGGTGGCGCTCTGGCCAGCCAGGCTCCGGGACCCGGCAGCGTCGGCGATTGGCTGCACATCAATTCGCTCTCCTATGTCGGGCCCAACCGCTGGTTCGATGCCGGCGACAAGCGCTTCCATCCCGACAATGTCATATGGGATGCCCGTGAAGCGAACATCATCGCCATCGTCGATCGGGTGAGCGGGAAGATCGTCTGGAAGGTCGGCCCGCGCTACGACGGCAACGAATCCGAGCGCAAGCTCGGCTGGATCATCGGCCAGCATCATGCCCATATCATCCCACGCGGCCTGCCGGGCGAAGGCAATCTGCTGGTCTTCGACAACGGGGGGTGGGCCGGCTATGGCACTCCCAACCCGGAGGCGCCGCTCGGATTGAAGACGGTCAGGCGCGACTACTCCCGTGTACTGGAGATCAATCCCATCACCCTCGAGATCGTCTGGCAGTACACGCCCAAGGAGGCCGGCTTCATCGTCCCGCTCGATGCGGCGCGCTTCTACAGCCCGTTCATCAGCAGCGCCCAGCGCCTGCCAAACGGCAACACCCTCATCACCGAAGGCTCCGACGGCCGCGTGTTCGAGGTCACCGCCAAGCATGCAATCGTATGGGAGTACATCAGCCCCTATTGGCGCAAGCCACCCTTGGCGCTGAATCTGGTCTACCGTGCCTACCGCTACCCGTATTCCTGGGTGCCGCAGCTGACGGCGCCCACCCCTGAACCCATCCGCCGGCTCGATGTCACCACCTGGCGCGTTCCAGGGGGGGCGGCCCTCGGGCGGCAGCGGACAGTGGCGGTGGTGGGAGTCGACCGGCCGAGCGAGGACGGGGCCTTCTGCGTGACGCCGAGCGCTGCGCCTGATGCCCCGGCGCCGCTCAGCGCCAGCTGAGCCGGGGTACCGCCGCCTGCGACCACAGCGAAGCCCAAGCCGCGGCACGGTGCGCCATCGCAGAGCTGCGATCAGGCTTCAGAGCACCAGGTCGGAACCCTGGTAACGAGGGGCGATGGCGAAGCGCCGCTTCCACAGGCTCGGCGCCCGTTGGCCGCTGAGGAATTCCGCAGGCCAGTCAGGTGCGTTCGCCGGGGTTCCAGCGGGCGCCTGGCTCCGCCAAATGCCGCGCTGGCGGCGCTCCTCGCGCTGGTCAGCCAGCCAATCATTGTAGCTCTCATAGACCAAATGGCCTTCGGGCGCATCGAGCGTCGCAGCGCGGATGCGCTGATCGAGCTCATCGTAGCGCTGGGCGTCGGCGGCGCTGGTGGCGATCGGAGCGACCTCGACCCCGTATCCGCTGGCGCGCAGCTCGTCCCCGGCCACGCCGACGAAAACGCCCTGCTCATGCAGGCTGAGGTGCTGCTGGTAGAGGCCGATGTAGCGCGTGTTGACCTGATCGCCGAGCTGGCGGTGATCGCGCGTTAGCGCCCGTCGCCGGGCGATCACGCCGTGGTGGAAGTCGAGCACCTGCGCATCCCAGGCCTCGCCAAGGAAATCGAGCACCTTGCGCATCTCGCCCGCCGGATCCTGCGCCAATCGCTCATAACGCACATCGAGCCACACGGTCGCAGGCAATTCGGCACGCAAGCGGGCCGCCTCCTGCGCGGTGCGCTTCCACACCACCGCAGCGGCATGGAGATTGGTCGGCCCGAAGGCCGATTGCAGCTGCTCCACCGCCACGTCGCGACCATCGCGGACGAGATGCAGGATGCGGGCGTTGGGGAAATCGGCGAGGATCTGCCGGACATAGTAGAGGTTGTGGGGCGTCTTCTCGCCCCAGCGCGGCTTGGCCTGCGCCGTGGCATAGGCACCGATGATCGCGGCGAAGGCCGAGGGGAAATCCCGCTTCGCGGCCGCGGCGACCAGCTCATCGACGATGGTGCGTGGATTCCATGGCAGGCCGAAGAATGGCGTCTTGAGCCCGAACGCCATCTCCGATACCAGCGTGCGGAAATTCTCCGCCGCGTTGAGATCGCCATAGGTGTGCAGATAGGCGCTGAACCGCGGGTAGTACCATGTCACCTCGGGCACCGCGATGCGCGGATGGTGGCCGAGCAGCGCCATCAGCAGCGTGGTCCCCGAGCGTTCGCTGCCGATGATGAAGAATGGCGCGTCACCCTGATGATGGGCATCGCTCATGTGCATCCCGTCGCGCGGGCATCGCCGGAGCCGCGGCTCATTTCCTGCCTCGGCGGCGGCCGCGCCTGACCTCGACCACCGCCTTGACCACCAGCGGCAGCCCGCTGCGCAGCGAGTGGGCGCCGAACACGGCGCGCGCATGCACGCCGCGATCGCCGAAGACCTCGATCACCAGATCGGACATCCCATCGAGCACCTGGGGATGCTCGGTGAAGTCTTCGGTGGTGTTGAGGAAGCCCTGGACCTCCACCACGCGCGCGACCGCATCGAGCGAGCCGAGCGCATCGCGGATCACCGCGAGCAGCTCGAGACCGGCCGAGCGGGCGAAGGCGTGGCCCTGGGCGGTGGTGTACTCGCGGCCCAGGCGGCCTGCAGGCAGCCGGCCGTCCACTGCCGTCGGCCCCTTGCCCGCGAGGAAGAGCAGATCCCCGGTGCGCACGGCGTTGGCATAGTGGGCGGCCGGGGGCGAGGTCGGCGGCAGGATGATGCCGCGATCCGCAAGTCGTTGGGCGATGGTCATGGGGTATCGGGAGCGCAGGCAGCTGGAGCAGCGCCCTCAGTGGGCGGTGGTCAGGGGCTTGCCCTTGTCGTCGAATTCCTGCCAGTAGCCGTCCAGCTTGAGCTCGTGCACCGCGGTGCGGACATAGCGCGGATCGAACCATGGTCCGACGTCGAAGGACGAGCGGATGAGCTTGAAGTCGAGCGCGGCGACGACTCCTTCACGGTAGCGGGCGATGAAGAAATCGTCGAGCAGGGGGGATTGGCGCAGCTTCAAGGAGGTGCCGCTGAATTCCCCTTCCCAGGTGGTGGCCGGCAGGCCCATCTTGGTCCACAGCTGGAACAGCTCGCCGCGATTGCGGTCCTCCGACTCCCAGGCGGCCTCGCGCACCAGCAGCGTCACCAGGCGCTGGACGATGGCCGGGTGGGCCTGCTCGAAGGCCTCGGTGACCAGGAGGTGGGTCTGCTTGGTCAAGGTCGGCGACTGGTCGCGGGTCGAATAGACGAAGCGGATGGCGCCGCTGCGCTCCAGCTCGATCAACTCGAGGTTGCCCCACAGGCCATCGAGCTCCTTGGCGCTGATCGCCGCGAGGCCGGCGAGCGCATCGATGTTGATGCTGAGGAAATCCTTCTCCTTCAGGCCATGCTCGGCCAGCGCCTTCTCGACCACCAGCTGCATGTTGGTGCCTTTGTGGAAGCCGACCTTCTTGCCCACCAGGTCCTCCAGCTTTGTCGCGGTCGAACCAGCAGGGACTGCGAGGTAGGAATTCGAGCGCTGTCCGGCGGCGAGGATGATGCGCGTCGGCAGGCCATTGGCCTTGCCGATGATGGCCGGGAAATCCCCCTGCCAGGCGAAGTCGAGCAGCCCATTGGCGAGCGCCTCGTTCACCGCCGGACCTGCGCCACGATAGAAGTTCCACTGGATCTGGATGCCATCCTTGGCGAATTCTGCCTCGAGCAGCCCCTTGATCTGCGCGGTGCCGACCGCTGAATAGCCGACCGCCTGCACCCCGCCGAGGCCGACGGTAGCGAAGCCCAGGCGGATGACCGTGGGAGTGGCGGCATCGGCGCCGGGCAGCAGCGCCGAGGTGGCAATGCCGAGGGCGAGGATGGCGGCAATGATCAGCGCGACATGGGACGGACGCAGCGGAGGAGGAGTGGTGGGCATGGCAGCCAGTCGGAGCCGGGGAGGTTGATCGAGGATGCGCCAGGGGATCGCGGAACCGGCCGCTGCCAGGCAGCGCATCGGGGACCCCTGCAGAGCAGGGATCCCCGATGCGGCCTGGCTACCGGCGCATGCTCCTTCAGGCCTTGGCCAGCTGCGCCTTGGCGGCGGCAGCCTTCACCGGCGCCTTGGCCTTCAGCTTCGCTTCCACGGCGGTGCCATCGAAGAAGTGCGGGTTCGGTTCGGTATAGAAGCGGTAGGGATTGGTGAACACCAGATCGCGGAAATCCTGCTCGGTCAAGGCACCACGCTCGACCAATGACCAGGTATCGGACAGCGTCTTGGTCAGGTCAGGCACATCCCAATGCCCGCTGTCGGAGGCCCAGAAGGCGTTCAGCCGCGCGCCGAGGGGGTTGACCTTGGTGTTGAAGGCATGGGCGACGGTGGGATCATCGGCCTCGGCGCCGAAGAAGAAGTTGGGCACGAAGCGGTCGCGGATGTCCTCGATCTTGGTGATCCCCGCGGCGGCGAAATCATCGAGGGCCTGGGGGTCCTGCGCCTGGCGGCGCGAATTGTTGGAGGTGCCGAGCGCGCCGCCGATGAGGTCCTCGCGCTTGAGCTCGCGCGTGCCGAGGATCTCGCTGCCGTACTCGCGCCACAGCGCTTCGAGCAGCTCGCCATCGATGGCATCGGGATTGTAGTTCTGCACCTGCTTCTCGCCGCGCTTCTCCCAGTGCCCGACCAGGTCGGCATAGACATTCGCCGCCCAGGCGGCGCCGCCCTCGAGGAAGCCGACGCGCAGCTTGGGGAAGCGCCGGGTCACACCGCTGAAGAACAGCGATTTGGCCAGCGCTTCCGAGGCATCGGCGAAGTGTCCGATGTGGTTGTACATGTAGTTGTTGACGGTCGAGCGGCTGGTCCAGCCCTGCGATCCGGAATGGGTGGTGGGCGCGACGCCGAGCTCCACCGCCTTGGCCCAGAACGGATCGTAGTTGTGCAGGCTGTCGACGCCGAAGGTATCGACCCAGAAGGCGTAGCGTGCCACCACCGGATGGTGCTTGACCGGATAGTGCTCGATCGCCTCGGCCACCGGACGGCGGATCGCACCGGGGATGAGCACGGTCTTCAGCCCCAGGGTCGTGACCGCGAACTCCAGCTCCTCGATGCCCTCTTCCGGCGTATGCAGCGGGATGGCCGCCACCGGGGCCAGGCGATCGGTGTACTTGCGGTAGACATCCGCATGGTAGTGGTTCACCGCGCGGGCGAGCGGGCGGCGCAGGGCCTCGTCGCCGACGGTCGCTGCCAGGGTGGTGACATTGGGGTAGAGCACGGCGAAATCGGTGCCCTGCTCGGCGAGGCGCTCATGCAGCAGGCGGGGTATCGACACGGTGACCAGGTCGAGGGTGTTCTTGGTCGGCAGGGCCCACCACGGCGGCCGCGCCGAGCGTCGCGCGAGGCGCTGCTCCGGGGTCTGGTCGTACCAGTCATTGGCCACATACCCGGAACCGCGCTGCAGGCCCTTGCGGAATTTGTCCACCACCCCGGAACCGCCGTACTTGTGGATGTAGTCCTCGAGCAGCGGGCCGAATTCGATGGTGTGCAGATCGGTGTCGATCACCGGGTAGTCGAGCTTCGCCTTGACGGCGGCCGAGGAGGAGGGGATGGATTTCCAGTTGAGGGCGGACATGGCTGGGACTCCGGTGGAGGGGTGCATGAAGCTAGCGACTGCCGTGCCACCGCTTGAGGGTCCTGGAGGGCGCAACCACCGCGCCAGCTGCTGTTTCGGCAACAATGCGCATGGCCGCCTGTTGCCTGCCCGCCAGCTTGTGTTGAAGGGGTTAACGGTTATCCCAGGGGCGCAATGACCGCCATCGCCTACCGCCCGTCCGATCGCCGCCGCGCAGCATGCTGCCGCCGCCGAGGGCGACGTTGACCATCGCGAGCACCCGCACGCGCTGAGCAACCGCCCGCACTGGGCGGTTTTTTTGTATCCATCGACCGTCCACCGGCCGCAACGCCACGGAGCGCCCATGTCCAGCAACGAACTCCTGCCTGTCGACGATCACGCGCTGATGCCCATCACCCGCCGCCCGCCCCTGATCATGGAGCGTGGTGCCGGGTCGTGGCTGTACGATGACCAGGGCCGCTCCTACCTCGACCTCATCCAGGGCTGGGCGGTCAATTGCCTCGGCCACGCGCCTGCGGCCATCCGCGACGCCATCGCCGACCAGGCTGGGCGCCTGCTCAATGCCAGCCCAGCCTTCCATACGAGTCCGCATCTCACGCTCGCGTCGCGGCTGGCTGCCGCCTGCGGCCTCGACCACGTCTTCTTCGCCAATTCCGGTGCCGAGGCCAACGAGGGTGCGATCAAGCTCGCGCGCAAATGGGGCAGCGTGCACCGCGAGGGCGCCTTCCGCATCGTCACCCTCCAGCATTCCTTCCATGGCCGCACCCTGGCGACCATGAGCGCTTCGGGCAAGGCGGGCTGGGACCAGCTCTTCGCCCCCGCCCTGCCCGGCTTCACCAAGGTGCCGGCCAACGATCTGCCCGCCATCCGCATCGAGCTCGAGCGCGGCGACGTGGTGGCGGTGATGCTCGAACCCATCCAGGGGGAGGCCGGCGTCATCCCCATCCAGGCGGAGGTCCTGCGCGGCGTGCGCGCACTCACCCGTGATGCACGTGCGCTGATGATCCTCGACGAGATCCAGACCGGGGTCGGCAGGACCGGCCTGTTCACCGCGGCCGAGCATGCCAGCGTGAGGCCGGACATCATGACCCTCGGCAAGGGGCTGGGAGGTGGCGTCCCCATCGCCGCCCTGGTGGCGGCGCGCACGGTCTCGTGCTTCGCGCCCGGTGAGCAGGGCGGCACCTTCAATGGCAATCCGCTGGTCTGCGCCGCCGCCAACGCGGTGCTTACCTGCGTGCTCGCGCCGGGCTTCCTCGCCCGTGTGCAGCAGGCTGGGCAGCGCCTGCGCCAGGGCCTGGAGCGGCTCGCGCGCACCCACCGCCTGGGCGAGGTGCGTGGGCAAGGCCTGCTGCTGGCGGTCGAGACCGGGGCGCTGGACGCGGTGGCGCTGGTGGAGGATGCCCGCGGCCAGGGCCTGCTGATCAATGCGCCGCGCCCGCACGTGCTGCGCCTGATGCCGGCCCTGACCATCAGCGATGACGAGATCGATCTCGCCCTCGCCCGGCTGGACGCAGTGATCGTGCGCGCAGCCGCCGGCGCAGACGGCTGAGCCGCCTGAGTCGGCTGGGCCGCCTGAGCCGCCCGCCGCTGCATGCGCCGGAAAGGCGCCCTGCGCTGGAACGCGGCTACCCGTTCAGGTCGCGGCGCCGGCGAAGGCGGCGGCCAGCGCGCCGACGATCAGCGACCCGCCGCGCCAGGGGGCGGTCAGCTTGGCGCCGCCGAAGCGCGAGCCGGAGCCGGCCGCCAGCACGATCGCTTCCAGACCTGCCCCTCGCGCCAAACCCCGATCCCCCCTATGTTCGCCCTCGAATGACGCCCTATGACGACAGCATCGTGCGCGAACGCAAGGCGCCCCTGATCGACGGCTTCGGCCGCGCGGTCAGCTATCTGCGCGTCTCGGTCACCGACCGCTGCGACCTGCGCTGC